>DATMEX010000057.1:0-123097 GCA_035556455.1 Pseudolabrys sp. | reverse complement strand
AGAACTGCTGGCCCACTTCCTCCAGCGTGTGGTCGGTGTTCATGCCGATGCCGAAGCGCATGCGCAGCACGCGTTCTTCGCGCGGGGTGAGCGAGGCGAGCACGCGGGTCGTCGTTTCGCGAAGGTTGCTCTGGATCGCGGCGTCGATCGGGAGCACCGCGTTCTTGTCCTCGATGAAGTCGCCGAGGTGAGAGTCCTCCTCGTCGCCGATCGGCGTTTCGAGCGAGATCGGCTCCTTGGCGATCTTGAGAACCTTGCGCACCTTCTCCAGCGGCATGCCGAGCTTCTCGGCCAGTTCCTCCGGCGTCGGCTCGCGGCCGATCTCGTGCAGCATCTGGCGCGAGGTGCGCACGATCTTGTTGATCGTCTCGATCATGTGCACCGGGATACGGATGGTGCGCGCCTGGTCAGCAATCGAACGGGTGATCGCCTGCCGGATCCACCACGTCGCGTAGGTCGAGAACTTGTAGCCGCGGCGATATTCGAACTTATCGACCGCCTTCATCAGGCCGATATTGCCTTCCTGGATGAGGTCGAGGAACTGCAGGCCGCGGTTGGTGTATTTCTTGGCGATGGAGATGACGAGGCGCAGGTTCGCCTCCACCATTTCCTTCTTGGCCTGGCGGGCTTCGCGCTCGCCCTTCTGCACCATCTGAACGATCTTGCGGAATTCGCCGATCTCGACGCCGGTCTGCGCCGCGAGATCGTGGACCATGCCGCGAATGTCGCGGATCTTGTCCTTCTCCTCGGCGACGAACTTCTTCCAGCCCTTGGCCGACAGCTTGGAAATGCGGTTGAGCCAGCGCGGATCGAGCTCGGAGCCGATATAGTTCTTCAGGAAGTCGTCGCGGGCGACGCCGTAGGATTCCGACAGCCGCATCAGGCGGCCTTCCGAGGAGACGAGGCTCTTGTTGATGGCGTAAAGCTGCTCGACGAGTGAATCGATACGCGCCTGGTTGAGGCGCAGCGACTTCACCTCGGTGATGATCTCGTCCTTGAGCTTCTTGTACTTGCGCTCCTGGGCCGGCGACAGCGAGGTGTTCTTGAGCCGGAATTCGATGTCCTGCTCCTGCAGGCGGCGCAGGCGCTTGAAACTGTCGGCGATGTTGTCGAAGGTCTCGACCACCTTCGGCTTCAGCTCGGCCTCGATGGCGGCGAGCGACATGGAGCCTTCCATGTCGTCTTCATCGTAATCGCCCTCGGCCGCGCTCTCGCCCGGGTCCTTCTCTTCGTCGTCGCCCGGCGCCTTGAAGGGCGTCGCGCCCTGCGGGGCGGTCGGCGCCGCGGCCGGCTGCACGACCTGCAGATGCGGCGCGCCATTGGCCGGCTTGCCGTCGGGGCCGTTCGGGTTCTGCATCGCCTTCGCCTCGGGACCGGCATAGGTCGCCTCGAGGTCGATGATGTCGCGCAGGAACACCTTGCCTTCGTTGAGTTCGTCGCGCCAGATGATGATGGCCTGGAAGGTCAGCGGGCTTTCGCACAGGCCGGAGATCATGGCCTCGCGGCCGGCCTCGATGCGCTTGGCGATGGCGATTTCGCCTTCGCGCGACAACAGCTCCACCGAGCCCATTTCGCGCAGATACATGCGCACCGGATCGTCGGTGCGTTCGGACGGCTCTTTCTTCTCGACGGTGGCGAGCGCCTTGCTCTTGGTCTCGACCAGCTCGCGGCCGGAATCGTCGTCATCGTCGTCGTCGGTTTCGTCGGTGGCCTTCTCGCCTTCCTCGTCGCCGTCGGCGTCTTCCTGCTCGATGACGTTGATGCCCATTTCGGACAGCATGGCCAGCGTGTCCTCGATCTGCTCGGAATTGACTTCCTCCGACGGCATCACGGCGTTGAGCTGCTCATAGGTGACATAGCCGCGCTTCTTGGCGGCCTTGATCATCTTCTTGACGGCGGCATCGGAGAGATCGAGCAACGGCAGCGGCGTATCGGGGGCGCCTTCGGTGTCCTTTTCCGGCGCCTCTTCCTTGGCCTGGGCCTTCGCCTTCGACGCCATCTGCTTCTCCTGGACCTTACCGGCCATATCTTACTCCGCCTCGTTCCGTCGCTTTCAACGCCGGCACCCGATAACGCCGCAGACGTGGCGCGGATGCCAAAAAAGGGCCGCCGCCGGCAATGGCAGGGCCCGAATCAGGCCTGGAGTGTCGTCGGCGGCGCCTTAAG
Organism: Pseudolabrys sp.; assembly: GCA_035556455.1. Classification (GTDB taxonomy): domain Bacteria; phylum Pseudomonadota; class Alphaproteobacteria; order Rhizobiales; family Xanthobacteraceae; genus Pseudolabrys. The sequence goes on along the minus strand of DATMEX010000057.1, from coordinate 120,931 downwards.
CCCCGATTAACCCCGTAGACTCAGCGAGAAACGGCCTTATTCCCCGCCGTCGAAATCGTCCTGTCGCCCCCGTCCCGCCCCCTAGTGCGTGACTCGGGGCGCGGCCCCGGTCAAGCCAAAAGCTGAGCAAAATCGCCAATTCCTGGAGTCGCTTAGAGCGTTCGGGCACCCCGCCCGGAAGAGGCCCCGAAGCCTTCGATAAGCGCTTCGGTTCCGTCCATGCTGGCGAGACGCTCTTTCACGTCGCGCAGCCGCAGATAGTTGGCTTCGGTCGCCTCCTGGCCCAGGGCCAGCTCGGCTTCCCGCAACTCCCTAGTTAGGGAATGCCACTGCCGATGCAAGGCGACAAGCTGCTGCCAGGTCACCAAAACATCGTCCGGCGCGGCATCGGGGCGCACGCCCCAGACCGAGGCCGTGGTCACGGCGGCGAAAACCCGCTCCAGGGCGTCGCCGAGGCCCCGGGCGGTCAGTTCGGCCCGCAGCGCGTCCGGCTCCAGGGCGGCGGCGTGGTCGGCGGCGTGAACAACAACATCGATCAGCGCCGCCTTCACCCGCTCGGCGTCGGCGTGGCGGAACTCGGTTTCGCTCAATTCCTCGAGGTGGTCATGCAGCAGCCAAGGGTAATTCACCGCGGCCTGCAGGATCAGCGCCTCGCGGGTCGGCACCGCCGTGCGGTGGCCGCGATGGAGCGGGCTCGCCGCCATCTGCTGGCTCGCGACGACATAGGGGCCGCCGACACCGCGCTGCGGCCCGCCGCGCTGGCCGCCGCCGCGCGGCTGCCAGTTGCCTTGCCGCCCGCCAAAACCGGAGCCCTGCCCGCCGAAGCCTGAGCGCGGGCCGCCGAAATTGCCGCGCCCGGCAAAGCCCTGGCTCTGGGCCGGGGCGAAGAAGGCGCGCAGCCGCTCGTTGAAATCCTGCCGGTAATATTTGCGCACGGATTCATCGGCGATCTGCTGCGTGACTTCGTTGATGCGGAATTCGAGCGCCGCGCGACGCTCCGGCGTACCGAAATCATGACCCTCGGTCATGAACTGCCACATCATCTGGGCCATCGGCTGCGCGGCGTTGACGACATCGCGGATGGCGTCGGGACCGGCCGCGCGCAGCAGATCGTCCGGGTCCTGCCCTTGCGGCAGCAGCGCGACCTTGAGGCTCTTGCCGGGCTTCAAATGCGGCATGGCGAGATCGACCGCGCGGCGCGCCGCGCGCAAACCGGCGCCGTCTCCGTCGAAGCACAGGATCGGCTCGTCGGTCATCTTCCAGATCAGCGCGAGCTGCTCTTCGGTCAGCGCGGTGCCGAGCGGCGCCACCGCGGCGGCATAACCCGCCGTCACCATGGCGATGACATCGACATAGCCTTCGACCACCACCACCGGCTCGCCATCATGCGCGGCCTGACGCGCGGCGGCGATATTGTAGAGCGTATGGCCCTTGTGAAAGAGCGGCGTTTCCGGCGAGTTGAGATACTTCGCCGCGACGTCCTTCTCCAGCGCGCGGCCGCCGAAGGCGATGATGCGGCCGCGAATATCGGTGATGGGAAACATCACGCGGTCGCGGAAGCGATCGAACGGCACCGGAATATCGTCGCCGGCGATCAGCAGGCCGGCCTCGACCATGTCGGCGGTCGAAATGCCGTGCGAACCGAGATTTTCCTTGAGCGCATAGCGCTCGCCTGGCGCATAGCCGATGCGGAATTTCACCTGCGTCGCGGCGTCGAGGCCGCGATCGGCCAGATAGCCCCGCGCCTTGGCCCCCAGCCGCGACGACAAGGTGGTCTCAAAAAACTTCGCCGCGATCTCCATGACCTCGTGCAAGGTCTTGCGATGCGCGTCGCGCTGCTGGTCCTCGTGCGAGACCCTGGGCAGCGGCATGCCGGCCATTTGCGCGAGTTGCTCGACGGCCTCGGGAAAGGAGACGCCCTCGGTCAGCATCACGAAGTCGAAGATCGAACCGTTCTTCTGCGACGAAAAATCGAACCACGCCTGCTTCTGGTCGTTCACGAAGAACGACGGCGTCTTTTCCTTGCCGAACGGCGACAGGCCCTTGTACTCGCGGCCGGAGCGAACGAGCTTCACGCGGCGGCCCACGACTTCCGAGACAGGAAGCCGGTCCTTCAATTCTTCAAGGAACTGGGGCGTGAAGCGCATGGGACGCGGGTACCGATTCGAACCTCCCTTAATATAGGGAGTCCGGGGCGGGGTTACGCGAACCCGCGCGATACCGCCGAAAGGCCGGAAGTTTCGCGGCTTTTCCTAGTTATGCACAGGGCGCCGGGCGCTCCGCCGCCGCCATCGCCTCCCCGGCCGCATCGCCAGGCGCTTGAGGCCTTCGGCGGCGACGAGATAGCCCGCGACCAGCGCCGCGATGGCGGCCCACAGCCAGCCCGGCAGCGGCGCGAAACCGAACGGCTCCCCGAGCGGCGTCAGCACGAAGGCGAAGGCAACACCAAGCGCGGCGAGCGAGGTCAGCGTCAGCGCCGCGCGCGGCCTTGACCGCCACACCGGCAGCGCGGTGCGAATGGCGAAGATCACCAGGATCTGCGTCATCATCGACTCGATGAACCAGGCGGTGCGGAAGGTTTCGGCGTTCGCGTGGAAGCCCTTCAGGAGCAGGACGAAGATCGCCAGATCGAACAGCGACGACAGCGGCCCCATGATCGCGGTGAAGCGCAGCAGTTCCGACATTTCCCAGCCATGCGGCTTGCGGATATCGCGCGGCTCGGCACGGTCGAATGGAATGCCGACTTCGGACAGATCGTAGAGCAGGTTGTTGAGCAGCACCTGGATCGGCGTCAGCGGCAGAAACGGAATGAACAGCGAGGCCACCGCCATCGACAGCATGTTGCCGACATTCGACGAGGTGCCCATGCGCAGATACTTCATGATGTTGCTGTAGGTGCGCCGGCCCTCCTCGACGCCGTCGGCGACGACGCCGAGATCGGGATCGAGCAGAATGAGATCGGCGGCGGCGCGCGCGACGTCGGCGGCGCTGTCCACCGCGAGACCGGCATCGGCGGCGTGGATCGCCGGCGCGTCGTTGATGCCGTCGCCGATGAAGCCGACGCTGTGGCCGCGGGCCTGCAGGGCGCGGATGATGCGCGTCTTCTGGTCGGGCGAGACGCGGGCGAACAGATCGGTGTGCTGCACCTTCGCGGCGAGCGCGGCATCGCTGAGGTCGTCGATCTGCGTGCCGGTGAGCGAACCGCGCAGCGGAATGCCCAGCTCCTGCATCAGGTGCCGCACCGTGGCCTCGGCATCGCCGGAGATGATCTTGACGCGCACGCCCTGCTTTTCGAGGCGCTGAATCGCCGCGGCCGCCGACGCCTTCGGCGGATCGTCGAACACGCACAAGCCGGCGAAGACGAAATCGCGCTCGTCGGCCGCGGTGATCTTGTCGCCGGCGAAGCTTCGCCAGGCGACGCCGAGGCAGCGGCGGCCTTGCGCAATCTGCGCGTCATGCAGTTTCAGCAGCGCATTGCGGCCGGCTTCATCGAGCGGCTGCACGCTGCCATCGGCGGCTTCGCGCGCGCCCGATGCGGCGATGATCGCCTCCGGCGCGCCCTTGACGACGACGAGGCGCTTTCCGTCGCGCTCGGCCAGCACCGAGACGCGGCGGCGCTCGAAATCGAACGGGATATCGGCGACACGGCGCCAACCGTCGAGCGGGAGCCCCGTGGCCCCGGCGATGATGGCGTCGTCGAGCGGCGTGCGGATGCCGGTTTCGAGGCGGCTGTTGAGCGCGGCAAGCTCGAGCACGCGCGCGCTTGCCGTGCCGTCGCAGCCGATATGAGCGATCAGCGACATGCGCGCTTCGGTGAGCGTGCCGGTCTTGTCGGTACAGAGCACGTCCATGGTGCCGAGGTCGTGAATGGCGGCGAGCCGCTTCACCACCACCTTGCGCGCCGCCATGCGCTGCGCGCCGCGCGACAAGGTGACGGTCATGATCATCGGCAGCAGTTCGGGCGTCAGGCCGACGGCGAGCGCGGCGGCGAACAGGAAGGAGTCGAGCACGGCGCGGCCGAAGGCGAGATGCGCGAGCAGCACGAACAGCACAAGGAAGCCGGTGATGCGCACGATCAGCACGCCGAAGGCATGCAGGCCGCGCTCGAAGCTGGTCGGCGGCGGCTCGGTTTGCAGCGCCGCGGCAATGCCGCCGAAGCGCGTGCGCGCGCCGGTGGCGGTGACCAGCATGGTCGCCTCGCCGCTGACCAGCGCGGTGCCGGCGAACAGCGCGCTGAAGGCTTCGGCCGGCGCTTCCGCCGCGCAGGCGCCGGCGTGCTTCTCGACCGGATAGGCCTCGCCCGTGAGCAGCGACTCGTTGGCGTGAGCGTCGCGTGCGTCGAGCACGAGACCATCGGCCGGGACCAGATTGCCGGCTTCGAGCTGCACGATATCGCCGGGCACGATGTCCTCGACGGCGAGCAGCGCGACGCCGCCATTGCGGCGCACGGCGACATGCACCGCCACCGATCGCTTGAGCGCCTCGACGGCATTCTCGGCGCGCGCCTGCTGCACGATCTCCAGCGTGATCGAGACGACGAGGATGATGTTGATGATGGCGAAGCTCGCCCAGTCGCCGGTGAGACCGGAAATCGCCGCTGCGACCATCAGGATCGCCACCAGCGGATCGGCGAAGCGGCGCGCGATGCGCACGATCAGGCGGCGGCGATGGCTCTCGCTGATGACGTTGCGGCCGACGCCGGCGCGGCGGCGTTCGGCTTCGTCATGGGTGAGACCGGCCGGCGTCGCCGACAATTGCGCCAGCACTTCCGATGCCGGCAGGCACCAGAAGCGGTCGGGGACGGAGAACGGCGCTGGCGACGGTGCGGGCACGCGGCGGCTCGCAGGATGGCTGAACGATCAGCCATCCTTTCATCGGACGAGGCGCGGGCCTTTGATCGGGGTCAAAGGCGAAGGTCGTGTCGGACCCGAAAAACGTCATCGCCCGCGAAAGCGGAGATTTGGAACCACACCGTCATCGCCCGCGAAGGCGGGCGATCCAGCACTTGAAGATGCGGCGGCATGAAGGGCTGAATCCCCGCCTTCGCGGGGATGACCCGATATCTTGCGGGATGTTGAGCGTGGCCGGAGCTTATGCCGCAGCAATCAGCCCAGCTTCGCCTTCACCGCGCCGCTGGCCTTGCCGAAATCCATCTGCCCGGCGTATTTGCCGCGCAGCACGGCGATGACCTTGCCCATGTCCTTCATGCCGGCGGCGCCGGTTTCGGCGATGGCGGCGTCGATCGCGGCGGCGACTTCGGCCTCCGACATCTGCTTCGGGAGATAGGCCGAGATCACGGCGATCTCTTCCTCTTCCTGCTTCACGAGCTCGGGCCGGTCGCCCTTCTTGTAGAGCTCGACCGATTCCTGACGCTGCTTGATCATCTTCTGCAAGAGGCTCAGCACCTCGGCGTCGCCCAGCGGCTTGCCGGTGGTGCGCGCTTCGATGTCGGCGTTCTTCAACGCGGCGTTGACCATGCGCAACGTCGACACCGTGCGCTCGTTCTTGGCCTTCATCGCCTCCTTGAGGGCGTTATTGATGTCATCGCGGATCATGGCAATTCCCTCTTATTTCTTTCCGCATGATCTGTCCGAAAACCGGTATCCACTTTTCGGGATCATGCGGGCATCACGCGGTGCGCGGTCCGAACAGAATGACGGCCGCGCCGATGAGACAGATGACGGCGCCGGTCACGTCCCAGCGGTCCGGCCTTACCCCTTCCGCCGCCCAAAGCCAAGCCAGCGAGGCGGCGATATAGACCCCGCCATAGGCGGCATAGGCGCGGCCGGCGGCGCTTGAATCGACGAAGGTCAAAAGCCAGGCGAAGAGCGCGAGGCTGATGAGCCCGGGGATGAGAACCCAGACGGGTTTGTCGAGACGCAGCCAGGCCCAGAAGGCGAAGCAGCCCGCGATTTCGGCCAAGGCCGCGCCGATATAGATGGCAGCCGTTTTCATGCGCGCAGTCTATAGAAGGCGCGCGTTAACGCACTATTCCTTTGCTCATTTTACCGGCTGATGACCCTGGTTCTCGCCGAAGGCTTCCTCGCGATAGAGGCCGAGCGAATGCATGACCGGCAGATCGTTAAAGCAGAACAAGCAGGCGTCCTCGCTGGACGACGAATTGCCGTGCTCGTGGAAGGCCCAGGACGGCACGCAGAAGATGTCGCGCTTCTTCCACTCGAAGCGCTTGCCGCCGATGATCGAATAGCCCTCGCCTTTGGCGCATTGATAGATCGACGAGCCGGTGTGGCGGTGCGCGCGCGTCTTCTCGCCGGGGCGCAGCATCTGCATCGAGGCGCCGATGGTCTGCATCACCGGGCCGCCGGTGAGCGGATTGACGTAGTTCATCAGCACGCCGTCGAAGGGCGAACCATCGGTCGCCTTGGCGAATTTGGTGAGCGACTCGTATGTCGGCTCCCATTCGTATTTCAGCAAAGGCGAATAGGGCTTCTGCCAGTCCTGCAACGCCGGCTGCAAACCGGGTGCGCCCCAGGTCATGGTCGCGTCATCGACGGCGTAGGTGACCGGCTGTTTCAGGTCGGGATGCACCTTGTAGAAGTTGGCTTCGAGCGCATTCACCAGCGGAATGTCGAGGCCGTCCTGCCAGATGCAGTCGGTGCCGGAGGCGTCGACGCCGTGCTCATGCCATGACCCGTTCGGCGTCAGCACGAAGTCGTTTTCGCCGAGCGTCATCTTGTGGCCGTCGACCACGGTGTAGGCGCCCTTGCCTTCCATGATGAATCTGAGGGCCGAGGCCGAGTGCTGGTGCGCGCTCGCCGTCTCGCCGGCCTTCATCACCTGGAGGCCGGAATAGAGCCAGCCGACCGCGGCGGCCTGCTCACGCCGGCCCGGATTGTTGAGATAGATGACGCGGCGGCCGGCTTTCTCGGGGGCGACCAGTTCGATCGAGCGCAGCACCGGCTCGCGCAGGTCGGCGTAGCGCCACAGCACCGGCACCGAATCCGACTTCGGCTCCCAGGGCTCGATCTTGTTGGCCACGGTCCACAGCGCGGCGGCCTCGACTTTCTCGAGGTCGGCGTAGTAGGCGACGAGATCGGCCGTGTCCTCGACATTGGCCCGGCCGGCGACGTCTTCCCGGTACTGGTCGTGTCTTGCCGCGGTCATGCCTCAGGCTCCCTGATTCCCGGTCCAAATGCGCGGGGACGGGCCAAACCGCCCCCTTGCCTCGCCCGCCATAATACGCAACTAAGAGGCTTATGACACAGGACAAAGCCGCCCCCGCGGGTGACTGGGCAGAGCCCAAGGCCACCGCGCTCATCGTGCTCGCCGATGGAACCGTGCTCGAAGGCTTCGGCATCGGCGCCGAAGGACACGCCGTTGGCGAGGTCTGCTTCAACACCGCCATGACGGGTTACGAGGAAATCCTCACCGACCCGTCCTATGCCGGGCAGATCGTCACCTTCACCTTCCCCCATGTCGGCAATGTCGGCACCAACGAGGAAGACATCGAGTCGCTGAACATGGCGGCCCGCCCGGGCGCCTGCGGCGTCATCCTGCGCACCGACATTACCCAGCCCTCGAACTACCGCGCCACCCGCCCGCTCAACGACTGGCTGAAGGCGCGCGGCATCATCGGCCTGTCCGGCATCGATACCCGCGCGCTGACCGCGCTGATCCGCGAGAAGGGCATGCCCAACGCGGTGATCGCGCATTCGCCGTCCGGCACGTTCGACCTCGAGGCGCTGAAGAAGGAAGCGCGCGAGTGGCCGGGCCTGGTCGGCATGGATCTGGTGCCGATGGTGACATCGGCTCAAAGGTTCACCTGGGACGAGACCGAGTGGCAGTGGGGCAAGGGCTACGGCCGGCAGGACAAGCCGGAATTCCATGTCGTCGCGGTGGACTACGGCATCAAGCGCAACATTCTGCGGCTCCTTGCCAGCGCCGGCTGCAAGGTCACCGTCGTGCCGGCGACCACGAGCTATGACGACATCATGGCGCTCAAGCCCGACGGCGTGTTCCTGTCGAACGGCCCGGGCGATCCGGCCGAGACCGGCAAATACGCGGTGCCGGTGATCCAGCAGGTGGTGAAGTCCGGCACGCCGACCTTCGGCATTTGCCTTGGCCACCAGATGCTCGGCCTCGCCCTCGGCGGCACCACGATGAAGATGCATCAGGGCCACCACGGCGCCAATCATCCGGTGAAGGACATCACGACCGGCAAGGTCGAGATCACCTCGATGAACCACGGCTTCGCGCTCGACAAAGAATCGCTGCCCGCCAGCGTCGAGCAGACGCACTTTTCGCTGTTCGACGGCTCGAACGCCGGCATCGCGCTGAAGGACAAGCCGGTGTTCTCGGTGCAGTACCACCCCGAAGCTTCGCCCGGCCCACGTGACTCGCACTATCTGTTCACGCGCTTCGTCGAGCTAATGCGCGAGAAGAAGAAGGCGAAGGCGTAACGCGCCCTTCGCGCAATTGACACCCGAAGGGTTACACGTTATTTTGGCGTATGATCCGCAGTTTCCGTCATCGGGGACTGAAGCGCCTGCACGAGCGCGGCGATGCATCGGGCATTCAAGCGGCGCAAAAGAAGCGAATTCTGCGCATTCTCGCTTATCTGGATGACGCCCAATCGCCGCGCGACGTGGACTTTCCGGGCTTGCGGCTGCATCCGCTGACCGGAAACCTCGCCGGCTTCTGGAGCCTTTCCGTATCCGGCAACTGGCGCGTCATATTTCGCTTCGAAGACAGTCACGTCGCGGACGTCGATCTCGTCGATTATCATTGAGGTGTCTCATGGCGCTGCAGAATCCTCCTCATCCCGGCGAAGGTCTAAGGGAAGATGTTCTGGAGCCGCTCGGCCTCACCGTGACCGAAACAGCCAAGGCGCTCGGCGTCAGCCGCAAGACCTTGTCCGAGATCGTCAACGGCAAGTCGCCAATTACGCCTGATATCGCAGTGCGTCTGGAACGCGCCTTTACGAATCCACCGGCGGATATGTGGCTGCGCCTGCAGGCGGCCTATGATCTGCGACTCGCGGAACAGAAGCTGAAAAAAACGGTGGTGCGCAAGCTCTGGAAGCCGGACACCGACAAGACCAAGCGTGTGGCTTGAGCCGTCCATTCTGTCGAATGCCCTACAAACTCGCGCTCTTCGACTTCGACGGTACGCTGGCGGATTCGTTTCCGTGGTTCACGACCGTTCTCAACGACACGGCCGATAAATTCCGCTTCCGCCGCGTCGAGGCGCATGAGGTCGACGGCCTGCGCGGCAAGTCATCGCGCGAAATGATGCAGATCCTGCGCGTGTCGGCGTGGAAGCTGCCGTTCATCGCCCGCTATATCCGCAAGCGCAAGGCGCAGGACCTGCACGGCATCCCGCTCTTTGCCGAGACGCATGAGGCGCTGCGCCGCCTCCACGGCGCCGGCGTCACGCTGGCCATGGTCAGTTCCAACTCGGAAGCCAATATCCGCACGATGTTCGGGCCGCAGACCGCGGCGCTGATCGGCTACTACGAATGCGGCTCGTCGCTGCACGGCAAGGCGAAACGTTTCCGCAAGCTGCTGCGCAAGAGCGGCGTCGCGGCGCGGGACGCCATCGCCATCGGCGACGAATTGCGCGACATCGAGGCCGCGCGCGAGGCCGGCATCGCCTTCGGCGCCGTCACCTGGGGCTATACCCACGGCGCGGCGATGATAGCGGCGAAACCCGACCACGCCTTCGATACGTTCGACGCCATGGTGGCAACGATCGCCGGCCCGGCGTGTTGAAGCGCCATGCAGACACCCGTTACATATTTCTTCGACGACGACGGCGCGGTGCCGAACAACCCCGCGCTGCCGATGCTGGTCTACAAGGCCGCGCTGGATCTCGCCGGCAGCCAAGACCCGGAAGCCGATATCGAAAAGCTGTTCGACGGCAATGACTGGGGTCATGGCCGGTGGCGCAACGGCATCTTCCCCTACGCGCACTACCATTCGATGATCCACGAGGTGCTTGGCATCGCCCGCGGCACCGCCAAGGTGCGCTTCGGCGGCGACAAGGGCGAAGTGCTGGACCTCGCGCCGGGCGACATCGCCGTGTTGCCGGCCGGCACCGGGCATCAGCGGCTCGCGGCATCGGCTGATCTGGTGGTCATTGGCGGCTATCCGCCGACCGGCGCTTACGACCTGTGCCGCGGCGACCGCCCGACCGACCGCGACAAGGCACTCAAAACGATCCCGCAGGTGCCGCTGCCGGGAACCGATCCGGTCGGCGGCAAAGATGGCGCGCTGACCACCTTGTGGCGAAGCGCCTAACATGCGATTTCCGCTCGTCCCCGCGAAAGCGGGGACCCAGTGCCACAACGAAAGCCTCTCCGGCTTGGCCTCTGGATCCCCGCTTTCGCGGGGATGAACGGAGTTTGGAGATCTGCCTGAGGTCTTGCACGCTATGGACTGGATCAGCTTCTACGATTTCAAGCACTCGGTGATCTATGTGAACGGGCGTCACCGTGACGTCCATTACCAGACCATCGCCAAGGACATCCGCGATCTGGTGCCCACGCCGGACGCCATCGTCATGGATTACGGCTGCGGCGAAGCGACCAGCGCGGCACTGGTGGCGGAGGCGTGCGGCCATCTCACTTTGGTCGAGGCGGCACCGAATGTGCGCGCGGCCTTGCGCGAGCGTTTCGCCGCGAATCCGAAAATGTCGGTGATGAGCCCGGACGAGGCGGCGGCGACACCCGATCACTCGGTCGACATGATCGTGCTGCACTCGGTGGCGCAGTATCTCACCGCCGGAGAGCTGAACGCCATGATGGCGACGTTCCGCCGGCTTCTGAAGCCAACCGGCACCTTCGTGCTCGGCGATATCGTGCCGCCGCAGATGGCTTCGGTGTGGGCAGCGCTATCGCTCTTGAAGTTCGGCGCCGCCAACGGTTTCTTCTGGGCGGCGGTCGGCGGGCTGATCCGCATCCTGCTGTCGGACTATTTCACGCTGAAAAAGACGCACGGCCTGTCGCATTACACCGAGGCCGACATGCTGGCGCGGCTGAAGGCCGCCGGCTTTGCGCCGCAACGCGCCGCGCACAATATCGGCCACAACCAGCACCGCATGTCGTTCCTGTCGAAGCCGGTCTAGCCGCGCCGGCGCTACCCGCAGGTTACCAGGGCGTGCCGTCCTTGTGCGTGAAGCGCCAGCCTGCCGGACTGTAACTGGCGACGAGATCGTCCTGCGGATATTCGCCGGTGTCGGACGGATCGCGGTCGCCGATCTCCAGATAGACAACGGGCTCAGCTGTCCGGTTCACGAGATGATGAGCGATGCCGTTCGCGGGAAAGCCGACGCACATGCCCGGCGTCAGTTCGTGGTCGCCCTGATCGGTGCACAAGGTTGGCGCGCCTTCCAGAATGTAGACGAACTCCTCCTGCCGCGTGTGCCTGTGCAGCAGAGCCGACTGCGCGCCGGGGTCGAGTGTCGTCAGGTTGACGCCGAAGCGCGAGAGGCCGAACGCGTCGCCGAGCGCGCGCTTCTGCCGCCCCGTCATTTTGGCGGCGAAGGGCGCCGGGTAATTGGAAGGTTTCGTGCGCGGCGGGATATCGCGCGCCCGGATCGGTGCGATGCGGACTTCTTTGGCCGGACGATCTGACATGCGGTGACACCTTGCAGCGCGACGACCGGGCGAAGCTATTGGCCGATGGGTGGTGTGGGAAACGGTAAGATTTGATCCGGCAAATCAACGCGTTGAATGGATGCCAGGCCGGGGCGGTTACGCGCCGTTTACGCTTTCGCAACCATGACCGAAAATGTCGCACCCATTTAACAGCATTGTGAGCGCGTCACGTTACTATCGCCGGAGTGGCCCGGTGGCGGAGCGCGTACGCAAAGGACCCTGCAAGGTCCTTCACCCTGGTTCAAATCCAGGCTGGGCCTCCATTCTTTTCCACGCGTTGACTCACCGCCCCGCGACCCACGACACTGGCCCGACAACAAGACGGGCGGAACGTGGACATGGTGGAGCGAATGCTGATCGGCGCCGGCGCCGGTTATTCCGGCGACCGCATCGACGCCCCCATCGCCGTGGTCCGCGACCTCAGGGCGTCGGGCGAGCGCGCCGCCATCATCTTCGAAACGCTCGGCGAACGCACCTTGGCGCTCGCGCAATTGCGCCGCCGCGACAATCCCGCTCTCGGCTACGAGCCGAAGTTGAGGCCGCTGCTGACGCCGGTGCTCAAGGACTGCGTCGAGAACAAGATCGCCATCGTCGGCAATTTCGGCGCCGGCAATCCGCCCGCCGCGGCGAAGCTGATCGCCGAACTCGCCACCGAGCAGAAGGTGCGTGCGAAAATCGGCGTCGTCACCGGCGACGATTTGCTCGGGCCGGAAGGCATCGAGGTGCTGCGCGCGGCGAGCAACGAGTTGCCGGACGACAAGGCGCTGGTTTCCGCCAATGCCTATCTCGGCGCGGCGCCGATCGTGGAAGCGCTGGGTGAAAGCGCCGATATCGTCGTTACCGGCCGCGTTGCCGATCCGGCGCTGACCCTGGGGCCGCTCATTCATGCCTTCGGCTGGGCCTATGACGACTGGCACCGCCTCGGCGTCGGCACCATGGCCGGGCATCTTCTGGAATGCGGCGCGCAGGTCACCGGCGGCTATTTCGCCGATCCCGGCTTCAAGGACGTGCCGGAACCGGAGAATATCGGTTTTCCCATCGCCAGCATCGAACGCAGCGGCGATTTCGTCATCGGCAAGGCGCAAGGCGGCGGCCTGGTCGATCGCCGCACGGTCGCCGAGCAGTTGCTCTACGAGGTGCATGATCCGGCGGCCTACCTCACGCCCGACGTCACCGCCGATATCAGCAACGCCTCGATCGTCGAAACCGGCAAGGACCGTGTGCGCGTCGAGGGTATCACCGGACACCAGCGGCCCGACACGCTGAAGGTCACGGTCTGCTACGATGGCGGCTGGCTGGCCGAAGGCGAAATCTCGTACTATGGCCCGAATGCGCTCGCCCGCGCGCGGCTCGCCGCCGACGTGGTGAAGAAACGCAGCCCGAAGGACATCCGCATCCGCTGCGACATCATTGGTGTGCTCAGCGTGCTCGGCGACGATGGCGGCACGTCATTCGCGGGCATCGACTCCTTCGGCGAGCCGACCCGCGATGTGCGCCTGCGCGTCGCCTTTGCCGGCAACGCCAAGGCGCTGGTCGAGCGCGGCCTGCAGGAGGTCGAGGCTTTGTACTGCGCCGGGCCGGCGGCTGGCGGCGGCATTCGCCTGGCGCTGCGGCCGCGCATCGCCGCCACCTCGTGCTTCATCCCGCGCAGCGCCGTAACGCCCAGGGTCGAGATCGTGGAGGCGCGGCCGTGATCGAACTCGAATTGCACGCCCTCGCCCACGCGCGCACCGGCGACAAGGGCAATCGTCTCAACATCTCGCTGATCGCCTATGAGCCGGCGGTCTATCCGCTGCTGGTGCGGCATGTCACCGAGACCGCAGTCGCCATGCGCTTCATCCACCGCAAACCGTCGGCGGTGAAGCGCTACGAACTGCCGAAGATGCACGCGCTCAACTTCGTGCTCGACGACGTGCTGGACGGCGGCGTCACCCAGGCGCTCAACCTCGATGCCCACGGCAAGACCCTGAGCTTCCACCTGCTCGGCCTGCGCATTCCGGTGCCGGAGGAGCTCGTGAAATATGCCAAAACAGGCGCCTTGAATGCTTCCGCCGTCATGGACAGCCGCAAGCGCGAATAGTATGACCCTGCCGGTTCAAACCGGCAGGCAGATTCAATGTCCAAACAGCAACAGCGCGAGGAAGCCGAACGGCTGATGCGCGAGGCGATGGAGCGCAAGGGCCTCGCCGTCAAGCAGGGCGACACCCGCATCGAGACCAAGTGCGGCAAGTGCGGCGCCGTCAACAAGGTCTCGGCCAAGGCCGGCGAAAGCCGCGTCATGTACAAGTGCAAGGAATGCGGCCACGAACAGCGGGCGATGTAGCCCGTTACGCCGTCTTGCCGGCGCTGCTTTCTTCCGCGGCCGGAATGGGCCGCCGCGCCCTGTCGATTTCCGAGTTGAGTTCGGCGCCGACCAGCACCACGATCGCGGTCATCCACAGCCACATCATGAGGCCGATACCGGCGCCGAGCGAGCCGTAGGTGGCGTCGTAATTGGCGAAGCTGCCGAGATACCACGACAACAGTGCCGAGCCGACGAGCCAGGCGGCTGTGGCAAACACCGCACCGGCGCCGATGAATTGCCAGCGCGCTTGGTCGCGGTTCGGTCCGAAGCGGTAAAGCACCGCCAGCCCCAGCAAAACCGCGACGAACAGGAGCGGCCAACGCAGCAGCGGCAGCAAGGTTGCGTCGTAGCCATAGAGCGGCAGGTAGGACAGCATCACCGGCACGATGACGATGGCGCCGAAGGCCATTAGCAGCGCGACCAGCGCCGCCACGGTGAAGGCCAGCGACACCAGATTGAGCCAGACGAAGGAGCGGCGCTCCTTCACGCCATAGACGATGTTGAGCGCGTCGATGATCGCCTTCATTCCGGCATTGGCGCTCCACAGCGCCAGACCGAAGCCGAAGAAGAAAGTGAAGCTCAGATTGCCCGTGGTGCGGGTGACGATGCGCGTCACCTGCTCGGTGACGATGGAGTAGGCCCCGGCCGGCATCAACGACGCCACCAGATCGAGGTGGCCGCGAATGGTCGCGGGATCGGCGAACAGCGCGTAGCTCGACACCAGCGCGGTGATGGCCGGAAAAATCGCGAGCAGGCCGTAGAACACCACCCCGGCCGCCAGCGCCAGCAGGCGGTCCTCGGCGATCGACTGCCCGGTTCGGTAAAGGACGCCTTTCCAGAATGCGAAGCCTTTGCGCGGGCGGACGGGGGTCGGCGTGTCCATGCTCCGGGCAGGCTCCAGCGCCGCGGCCAAAAGGCAGGTTGCCGCCAGCGCCAGCGCGGCCAGGAAATACGGTCGTGCCGGGGACGATTTGCCGTTGCGACCGTCGATTCCCATTCCTGCCCGCCTCCCCGTGCCGTCGGGAGACCAACCGCAGCGCCGCCGCAAAGTTCGCGCCGGGGCCGCAATTGCGCGGCGGCTGCGGAAATCGCGTCTAAGTACCTGTGGCTGGAGGGGTTCTTAAGGCTTCCCACCCCGCCGATTCTGGTCTAAGCACCCCCTCGCGGCTGCAAGCCGCCCTCTTCGCAGAATTGCGCTTTCCGGCCGGCTGACCGGGTCTCTCAGCCAGAAAGCGCGCGAAAGCGCGCCCTTTTTTTGTGCCCAGTTTCCGGGAGCCGATCCTTCCGCATGCCCAAACGCACCGACATCAAAACCGTGATGATCATCGGCGCCGGTCCCATCGTGATCGGCCAGGCCTGTGAATTCGATTACTCAGGCACTCAGGCCTGCAAGGCGCTCAAGGAAGAAGGCTACCGCGTCGTCCTGGTGAATTCGAACCCGGCGACGATCATGACCGATCCCGATCTCGCCGACGCCACCTATATCGAGCCGATCACCGCCGAGATCGTCACCAAGATCATCGAGAAGGAGCGCAATGTCGTCCCCGGCGGCTTCGCTCTGCTGCCGACAATGGGCGGCCAGACGGCGCTGAACTGCGCGCTGTCGCTCAAGAAGATGGGCACGCTCGAGAAATACGACGTGCAGATGATCGGTGCGACCACCGAGGCCATCGACAAGGCCGAGGACCGCGAGCTGTTCCGCAACGCCATGACCAAGATCGGTCTGTCGACGCCGCGCTCGCATCACGTCAAGACGCTCGGCGATGCGCTCAAGGCGCTCGACGACATCGGCCTGCCCGCCATCATCCGCCCCTCGTTCACCATGGGCGGCACCGGCGGCGGCATCGCCTACAACAAGCAGGAATTCATCGACATCGTCGAAGGCGGTATCGACGCCTCGCCGACCGACGAAGTGCTGATCGAGGAGTCCGTACTCGGCTGGAAAGAGTACGAGATGGAAGTCGTCCGCGATAAAAAGGACAACTGCATCATCATCTGCTCGATCGAGAACCTCGATCCGATGGGCGTGCACACCGGCGACTCGATCACCATCGCGCCGGCGCTGACGCTCACCGACAAGGAATACCAGATGATGCGCGACGCCTCGCTGGCGGTGTTGCGCGAGATCGGCGTCGAGACCGGCGGCTCGAACGTGCAGTTCGCCGTCAACCCGGAAGACGGCCGCCTTATCGTCATCGAAATGAACCCGCGCGTGTCGCGCTCCTCGGCGCTGGCCTCCAAGGCCACCGGCTTCCCCATCGCCAAGGTCGCCGCCAAGCTCGCGGTCGGCTACACGCTCGACGAAATCTCCAACGACATCACCGGCGGCGCGACGCCGGCGTCGTTCGAGCCGACGATCGATTACGTCGTCACCAAGATTCCCCGGTTTGCCTTCGAGAAATTCCCCGGCGCCTCGAACGTGCTGACCACGTCGATGAAGTCGGTCGGCGAAGCCATGGCCATCGGCCGCACCTTCCAGGAAAGCCTGCAGAAGGCGCTGCGCTCGCTGGAGACCGGGCTGACCGGCCTCGATGAAATCTGGATCGACGGCTACGACCACGACAAGGGCCTCGACGACGCCGACAACAAGGCCGCCATTCGCGCCGCGCTCGGGACCCCGACCCCGGACCGCCTGCTCAAGGTAGCGCAGGCCATGCGCCTCGGCGCTTCCGACGATCTCATCTACACCGCCTGCCGCATCGACCCGTGGTTCCTGCGCGAACTACGCGGCATTGTCGAAGCCGAAGAGCAGGTCGCGGCCAAAGGCCTGCCGGCCACCGCCGGCGCCTTCCGCCGTCTCAAGGCCATGGGCTTCTCCGACAAGCGCCTCGGCAAGCTGACGGGCCAGAGCGACGACGACGTCAGCGCGGCGCGCCGCAAGCTCGACGTGCGCCCCGTCTACAAGCGCATCGACACCTGCGCCGCCGAGTTCGCCTCGCCCACGGCCTATATGTATTCGAGCTACGAAACCGCCTTCGCCGGTCACATGGCGAACGAGGCGCGGCCCTCGGACAAGAAGAAGGTGGTCATTCTCGGCGGCGGCCCGAACCGCATCGGCCAGGGCATCGAGTTCGACTATTGCTGCTGCCACGCCTGCTTCGCGCTCAAGGATGCCGGCTACGAGACCATCATGGTCAACTGCAATCCGGAAACGGTGTCGACCGACTACGACACCTCGGACCGGCTGTATTTCGAGCCGCTGACGCCTGAAGACGTCATCGAGATCATCGACATCGAGCGCTCCAAAGGCACGCTGCATGGCGTGATCGTGCAGTTCGGCGGGCAGACGCCGCTCAAGCTCGCCGCCGCGCTGGAAAAGGCCCATGTGCCGATCCTCGGCACCTCGCCCGACGCCATCGACCTCGCCGAAGACCGCGACCGCTTCAAGAAGCTCATCGACAAGCTGAAGATCCGCCAGCCGGCCAATGGCATCGCCACCTCGCCCGCCGCGGTGCGCGAGGTTGCCGACAAGATCGGCTATCCGGTCGTGATCCGCCCGTCGAACGTGCTTGGCGGCCGCGGCATGGAGATCGTCCGCGACGGCGCGCACGCCGATCGCTACGTGCAGCGCCTCGCCGCGACACTCGACAAGCCGTCCGACCTGATCGTGTCGGACAAGAGCCCGCTGCTGATCGACAGCTACCTGACCGACGCTACCGAAGTGGACGTGGACTGCCTCGCCGACGGCAAGGACACCTTCATCGCCGGCATCATGGAGCACATCGAGGAGGCCGGCATTCACTCGGGCGACTCGGCCTGCGCCTTGCCGCCGCATTCGCTGTCGAAGGACCTGATCGCCGAGCTGGAGCGCCAGACCCGCGAACTGGCGCTGGCGCTCAATGTCGGCGGCCTGATGAACGTGCAATACGCCATCAAGGACGGCGTCATCTATGTGCTGGAAGTGAACCCGCGCGCCTCGCGCACGGTGCCTTTCGTCGCCAAGGTGATCGGCCTGCCGGTGGCCAAGATCGCCTCGCGCATCATGGCCGGCGAAAGCCTCGCCAGCTTCAAGCTCCAGCAGCCGAGCTACAAGCACAAGGCGGTCAAGGAATCGGTGTTCCCCTTCGCCCGCTTCCCCGGCGTCGATACGGTGCTCGGGCCGGAAATGAAATCGACCGGCGAAGTGATGGGCCTCGACATGACGTTCGAGACCGCCTTCGCCAAGAGCCAGATCGGCGGTGGCACTATCCTGCCGCGCTCGGGCACGGTGTTCGTGTCGGTGCGCGACGACGACAAGCCGCGCATCCTGCCCTCGATCAAGCTTTTGACGTCGCTGGGCTTCAAATGCATCGCCACGTCAGGGACCCAGCGCTATCTCGCCGAGAACGGCGTCGAGGCCACCAAGATCAACAAGGTGCTGGAAGGCCGGCCGCATATCGTCGATGCGATCAAGAATGGCGGCGTCCAGCTCGTCTTCAACACCACCGAGGGCGCGGCGGCGCTGTCCGACAGCCGTTCCCTGCGCCACGCCGCCCTCTTGCATAAAGTGCCGTACTACACCACTCTTTCGGGTGCCGTCGCGGCGGCGCAAGGCATAAAAGCCTACCTGGGGGGCGACCTCGAGGTCCGCGCGCTGCAAAGCTATTTCGCCGGACGGGCCTGAGCGGGTCCCCCGGCTGACGGTGGTGAGAGGCCGGGCAAAATACCGTACGGTCGCGGGCGACAAAGCTCCCCGCGGCTGGGCAAGATTTTGACCGGATAGAATTTTCGCAGGACTCCGGAACGGATTTGCCGTGTCCGGAGTCCAATTACGATTGGCCTGTCCCTCTCGGGACAACCTCACGGATGGAAAGGCTTGGCGCGCGCGTCAGTCCAATGACGCAGGCAGCCGCCAGGAGGAGAAGAGACGATGGAAAAGATTCCGATGACCGCCGCGGGCTACTCCGTGCTCGAAGAGGAACTCAAGCACCGCCAGTCGGTCGAGCGCCCGCGCATCATCCAGCAGATCACCGAGGCGCGCTCCCATGGCGACCTGTCGGAGAACGCCGAGTATCACGCCGCCAAGGAGCAGCAGTCGCTCAACGAGGGCGCGATCGCCGAACTCGAGGACAAGCTGGCGCGCGCCGACGTGATCGACGTGTCGAAACTGTCGGGCGACACCATCACCTTCGGCGCCACCGTGACGCTGATCGACGAGGACACCGAGGAAAAGAAGGTGTGGCAGATCGTCGGCGAACCGGAAGCCAACGCCAAGGCCGGCAAGATCTCCGTGACCTCGCCGCTCGCCAAGGCGCTGATCGGCAAGTCCAAGGGCGCCACTGTCGAAGTCAACGCCCCCGGCGGCGCCAAGGGCTACGAGATCAAGAAGGTGGAGTGGAAATAACCGCTTTCCGCTCTCTGCGATCCGCCAAAAAAGGCCGGGCAATGCCCGGCCTTTTCGTTTGGTCGTTCTGCCGTGGCAGCGATCCTCTAGAACTCTTCCTCGCGCTTGAAAGCGACGGCAAGATTGCCCTGCATCTGCGCGACCGGTCCGCCGCGAGACCTGGTTTGCGCTGGCTGTTTTGCCGGCGCGGGCTTCGGCTGAGCGACCCCATCGTCCGCACGGTTCTTCGCGGCATCCGTCGCATGCGCGGCCGAGCGCGGCCGGAAGTACGCGATGCGTTCGTCCGCTGCGATCGCCCTCGCCTGATGCTCGAGCGTCTTGGCGGTCGCGGCGTTTTCCTCGACCAGCGCCGAGTTCTGCTGCGTCACCTCGTCCATTTGCGTGAGCGCCTTGTTGATCTCCTCGATGCCGATGGCCTGCTCGTTGCTGGCATTGGCGATCTCCGAGACGATCGCGGCGACGCTCTTGATTGAGTCCAGAATTTCGGTGAGCGAACCACCGGCAAGCTTGACCAGTTCGACGCCATCTTTGACCTGATCGCCGGAACTGGTGATCAGATCCTTGATATCCTTGGCGGCCTGGGACGAGCGCTGGGCGAGGCTGCGCACCTCGGTGGCCACCACGGCGAAGCCGCGACCGGCCTCGCCGGCGCGCGCCGCTTCGACCGCGGCATTGAGCGCAAGCAGATTGGTCTGCCGCGCGATCTCGTCGATCACACCGATGATGTCCGCGATCTTGCGCGACGAATCCTCGATCTTCGCCATGGCGGCAACCGTCTGGGCAGCGACCTGGCCGCCACGATCGGCGACGCCGCAGGCCGCGGCCGCCAGTTCGCTCGCCTGTTTGGCGTTCTCGGCATTCTTCCGGACCGTCGCGGTCATCTCTTCCATCGAAGCCGAGGTTTCTTCCAGGCTGGCGGCCTGCTCCTCGGTGCGCTGCGACAGGTCGGTGGTGCTGGTCGAGATTTCGGCCGAGGCGTTGCTGATCTCGCTCGTCGCCGCCTTGATGGTGTTGATGGTGTCGCCGAACCGCTCGACGATCAGGTTGGCCGCTTCCGAGATCTGCCCCAGTTCGTCGGCGCGCCTGGTATCCGGCAGCACGACGTCGAAATTGCCGCTCGACATCTCGCGCATCGCTTCGCGCAGCTGCGCCGTCCGCTTGACGATGTCGCGGATGAAGTAGGTCGATATGCCGACCACGAGCAGGAGGATGAGCAGCCCGGCAATGCCGCCGACCATCAGGGCGCGATTGCGTTCGGCCCTCAGATCGTCGTTATAGACGCCGGTGCCGACGATCCAGCCCCACGGCTCGAACAGCACGACATAGGAGATCTTTTCGACCGGCTCGCTGTGCCCTGGCTTGGGCCACATGTACTCGACAAAGCCGGCGCCATGCGCCTTGGCGACCTTGACGAATTCGACGAAGAGCGCGAGGCCGTTCGGGTCCTTGTTATTGGTCAGGTCCTTGCCGTTGAGGTCCTTCGCGATCGGATGCATCAGCATCTTCGGATGCAGATCGTTGACCCAGAAGTAGTTGTTGCCGTCGTAACGAATCCGCGAGATCAGTTCGAGCGCGCGCTGTCTGGCGTCGGCGTCGCTGATCTTGCCGGCCTTGGCCAGCGCGTGCTCGCCGGCCACCAGCGACATGACCGAATCGGTCAGTCCCTTGAGTTCCATCTGCCGCCGCGTCTGCGTACTGCTGGTCATCATGTTGATCAGGACTGCAACGATGACGACGAGGCCCACCGCGGAAAGAGCGACCAGGCTGTAGAGGCGTGCGCGAATGTCGAATCGGGGCATGATCTATCCTGGCGAAATAAAATAGTGGATCGGCGGCGCCGGAGCGCGCGGAGCATTCCAACGCAGGAAACGCCTGCGTTTATTCCAAGGGGAAGTGCAGCGGCCCAAAAACGGCCGGCATCGGATTCGCCAAAAATCTAAAGTTGTTTATTGAATAAATTGTTTATTTGCGCGAATTGAAGAAACGGCAAACCAGATTGCAGTTTTCGTTGCCGCCCCTGCGACAACCTGTCACCGCCGACGCTCGATAGCGCGCCCACGCGGTTCCATGCAGCGTGTTCACATCGGCACCATCGCCGCGTCCTTGGACTGCCGCAACGTCAGCGACGTCTTGACGTTGCGTACATTGGGGCCGGCGGTGAGCTTGTCGACGAAAGCCTGAAAGGTCTTGAGGTCGGGCGCCACGCATTTGAGAACGAAGTCGATCTCGCCCGACAGCATCCAGCATTCGCGTACGAGCGGCTGCGCGCGCACGAAGGCCTCGAAGGCCGTGAGATCGGTTTCCGCCTGGCTCGACAGGTGTACGAAGGCGAAGACCACGACCTCGTAGCCGAGCATCTTCTCGTCGAGCAGCGCCCGGTAGCCCTTGATGTAACCGGCCTCCTCGAGCGCCCTGACGCGGCGCAAGCACGGCGGTGCCGAAATACCGACGCGGCGCGCCAGTTCGACATTGGTCATGCGGCCGTCGTCCTGCAGTTCTTTGAGGATCTTGCGGTCGATGGCATCGAGGGTAGCTGGCACGGGGTTCTCCTGGCAGGGCGGCGCATTCCGGCGGAATATCCATATAGTGAAATATTCTTTCGCGAAAGATTGTTGCGCCGTCTATTCACGGTCATGCGACCTTGTGCACCATCCGGGTTGCGTATCTTGCATAGCTCCGCGAAAGCCATAGATTGAGCGGCGCCAGAAAGCTCACCCATACGGGCCAATTCATCTCCGCCGGGCCCCCATTCCTCGAGCGCTTTCAGGGGGCGAAATACATCATGTCCAAGACCATCCATTCCAAAGTCGTGATCATCGGCTCGGGACCGGCCGGCTACACCGCCGCGATCTATGCCTCCCGCGCCATGCTGCAGCCGACCCTGATCCAGGGCATCCAGCCCGGCGGCCAGCTCACCATCACCACCGACGTTGAGAATTATCCGGGCTTTGCCGATGTCATCCAGGGGCCCTGGCTCATGGAGCAGATGCAGGCCCAGGCCCAGCACGTCGGCACCAACATCGTCTATGACCACGTCAACAAGGTCGAGCTCGGCGCGCGGCCGTTCCGCCTGATCTGCGATTCGGGCGATGTCTATCTCGCCGACGCGCTGATCGTGGCGACCGGCGCCCAGGCGCGCTGGCTGGATCTGCCCTCGGAGCAGAAGTTCAAAGGCTACGGCGTCTCGGCCTGCGCCACCTGCGACGGCTTCTTCTACAAGAACAAGGAAGTCTTCGTGATCGGCGGCGGCAATACCGCGGTCGAGGAGGCCCTGTTCCTCACCAATTTCGCCTCCAAGGTCACGGTCGTGCACCGGCGCGACCATTTCCGCGCCGAGCGCATCCTGCAGGACCGCCTGTTCAAGCATCCCAAGATCGAGGTGGTCTGGGACTCCGTGCTGCATGACGTGATGGGCGACGAGAGCCCGCTCAAGGTCCGCCGCATCGCGCTCAAGAACCTCAAGACGAGTGTCGTCTCCGAGCATGCCGCCGACGGCGTATTCATCGCCATCGGCCATCAGCCCGCGTCCGAATTATTCGCCGGCCAGCTCGAGATGAAGCCGTCGGGCTACATCGTCACCGCGGGACATTCGACGGCGACATCGGTGCCGGGCGTTTTCGCGGCCGGCGACGTCACGGACGACATCTATCGGCAGGCAGTGACCGCGGCGGGCCAGGGATGCATGGCCGCGCTCGAGACCGAGCGCTTCCTTGCCGCTCAGCAGACACAACAGGCGGCGGCGGAATGATAATGCCTCATCACCCGAACAATTCTATGGACTGGGACAAGCTCAAGGTCTTCCACGCGGCCGCCGAGGCAGGCTCCTTCACCCATGCCGGCGAACGGCTGGGGCTCTCGCAGTCGGCGGTGTCGCGCCAGGTTTCGGCGCTGGAAACCGATCTCAGCGTCTCGCTGTTTCACCGCCATGCACGCGGCCTTATCCTGACGGAACAGGGCGACATGCTGTACCGCACGGCGCATGAAGTGTTCATGAAGCTGGAAGCGGCGCGCACCAAGCTCACCGACTCGCGCGAACGGCCGAACGGCGAACTCAAGGTCGCCACCTCCGCCGGCATTGGCATCCATTGGCTGACGCCGCGCCTCGGCGAATTCCTCGACCTTTATCCCGACATCCAGATCACGCTGATCACCACCGACGAAGAACTCGACCTCGCCATGCGCGAGGCCGACGTGGCCATTCGTTTGCGCCAGCCGACACAGCCGGACCTCATTCAGCGCAAGCTGTTCTCGGTTCACTTCCACGCCTACGCCTCGCCCGATTATCTCAAGCGCTTCGGCACGCCGCGTACCCATGAAGAGCTGGACCAGCATCGCGTTCTGCTGCTTGGCGGCAACGTGCCGGCGCATTTTGCCAACCGCCGCTGGCTCGTCGAGGTCGGCCGCGAATCGAAACATCCGCGCGTGCCGCATTTGACCATCAACAACGTGCTCGGCCTGTTGCGCGCGTGCCAGCGCGGCCTCGGCATCGCGATGCTGCCGGACTATCTCGTCGAGGAGAACGGCGGTTTGGTTCAGTTGTTCGGCGAGCAGGATACGCTCGCGCTCGACGCCTACTTCGTTTACCCCGAAGAACTCAAATCGGTGGCGCGTATTCAGGTCTTCCGCGACTTCCTTGTCGCCAACGCGCAACGCTGGAATTACTGAGCCGTATCGCAGGTCGTCTCGCCATCCGAAACATGCGCGTTACCTGCGCGCTTTTTTCGCAGGCATTCGCATGCATGGCTGACATTCGCGCAGTGGCATTGCTGACGACGCACGCGGCAAGCATAGTTCAATCGTTGCGGGACGGACGGATATCCTCCCAGAGTCGCCGACACCGCAGCAAGTTCCCCTCTGAGGTTTGCCGGCCCCCACGCCGGCATCTCCAACCGGGCCCCTTTACGGGGCCCGGTTTTTTTTCGTGGGTAACGCCTGCGACAAACACGGCCTGCGACCATTCGCACGCGGCGACGCACGCGCGAGGCGATCGGCACCGGCGCGCCTGTGACCGGGGTCACAGCGCGTTAAGTCATCGGCGGTTAACTGCTGCCGACGGTCGGCGCGAGCTTTCGGAACTACGGTTGCGCCGCGCCGTTGTGGCTTCGAGGGGTAGTGAACCCGGTAGTGAAGCACCGGTGTAAAATAGTCACAGTGACGTTCGGAAAGCCGTGCTTTCGTTGGAAAAGGCGCAACGCGAAGCGATCTATCATTTAATATGAACCGGCCCTACAAGGGCCTTTCCTGACAGCCTTTGGGAGATTCCGCGGTGAAGATTGTTGCAATTGACCGTCTGCTGGCCTCGTCCGCCCTCGGACTGGTCCTGATGCTGGCCCCCCAGTCGGGCCATGCCCAATCGCTGGAACAGCAACTCAACGCCGCCGCGCCGCTCGCCGAGCCTCTGGCGCCGCCGACCGAAAAGGATCTGACGCCAAAGGCCGCTGAATCGCCGGCGCAGGCCGCGCCTGCTCCGGTTGCGACCCCTGCCCCGACTGCGGCTGCCCCGACCGCGCCCGTCGCCGAGCCGCCGAAGGCCGATACCGCGACGGCTGCTCCGGCCGTCACCGCCAGCCCGACGGCCAATGCCGCTGTCACCGACAAGCTGCGTGAGATGGTGACCGGCAAGGCGCTGGACCGCATCGTCTCCCGCAAGGCCGAACATCTCGGCGTCGAGGCCTTCTACAAGGCCCGCGATTACGCCCCGGTCTGGAGCGACAACGGCGCCGTCACCGACCGCGCCAAGGCCGCCATGTCGACGCTGACCAAGGCCGCCGAAGTTGGCCTCGATGCTTCCGACTATCCGACCCCGGACTTCGCCGCGGCCAAGACCGCCGACGAACTGGCTGACGCTGAACTCAAGCTGACCGCGGCGGTCCTGACCTATGCCCGCCACGCCCAGCTTGGCCGCATTCACTTCAGCCGCGTCGCCAACGATATCGAGTTCGCCCAGACCGCGCCCGACCCGGCAGCGGTCCTCGACAATCTGGCGAAGGCGGGCAATGCCGCCGCTGCCCTCGAGGACTACAACCCGCCGCACGCGCAGTTCAAGGCGTTGCGCGCCAAGCTGGCCGATCTGCGCGCCGGCAAGTCCGTCACCGAGACCAAGACCGAAGACGCCAAGCCCGCGCCGGCGATCCAGATCGCTTCGGGCCCGATCATGCGCCCCGGCGTGAAGGACAAGCGCGTCGCCGATCTGCGCAAGCGCCTCGACGTGCCCGGCGACAAGAACAACACCCTTTATGACGACTCGGTCGTCGAAGCCGTGAAGACCTTCCAGACGACGGCCGATCTCGACACCGACGGCAATGTCGGACCGGCCACGCTGCGCGCGCTCAACGGCAACAAGCCGGAGCCGAAGACGATAAACCGGGCTTCGAACGATCCGATCGACACCGTGGTCGTGAACATGGAGCGCTGGCGCTGGCTGGCGCGCGACCTCGGCAATCCGCACGTCATCGTCAACGTGCCAGACTACCGTCTGACCTTGTGGAACGACAACAAGCCGTACTGGACGACCAAGATCGTCGCCGGCAAGCCGGGCAGCCACGCCACGCCGATGATCTCGGCCGAGATGAAGTTCATTACGGTCAACCCGACCTGGAACGTGCCGCCGTCGATCATCGAGAAGGAATACCTCCCGGCCCTGCAGGAAGATCCGAACGCGCTCGATCGCATCGGCCTCAAGGTCGAGCAGGCCGCAGACGGCACCGTGCGCATCTACCAGCCGCCGGGCGCCGCCAATGCGCTGGGCCGCATCCGCTTCAACTTCCCGAACAAGTTCCTGGTCTATCAGCACGACACGCCGGACAAGAATCTATTCAAGCACGAGCGCCGCGCCTACAGCCACGGCTGCATGCGCGTCGAAAACCCGCTGATGTACGGCGAGAAACTCTTGTCGCTGGCGCTGCCGGAGCAGAAGTACACCGCGGCCAAGCTCGAGAGCATGTTCGGCGGCTCGGAGATCAACATCAACTTCCCGAACCACCTCTGGGTGCACCTGACCTATCAGACCGCGTTCGTCGACGATGAAGGCAAGCTGCAGTTCCGCGAGGACGTGTATGGCCGCGACCAGCGCATGATCGCGATCCTCAAGGGCAGCGACCGCAAGGTTGCCGACATCGCGGTAGCGCGTCCGCCGAATACTTCGTCGAAGCCGGTGCGTGTGCCGGTCGGCTCGCTCGGCGGCGGTGGCTACAGCAGCGGCCCGAACTTCTTCGAAGCGTTGTTCGGCGGCTTCGGCCGGCCCGAACCGCGCCCGAGCCGGGACGTCGGCGGTCCGCGCTACGGCCGCGATGGACGCGTCGTCGTCCGCTAACGGCCTGTTGCGTTGAGACATTGAAAACGCCGGCGAGATTTCGCCGGCGTTTTTTATTGCGACCTCATCGAAGCCGCGCGCTCGCGCGGTGAGAAAAGGTAGATGACGAGAGCAAGGCCGAGCAGCAGGCCGAAGGCCGTAAACAACCGGCCATAGATCAGTTCCGGTGCGACCGAGGCGACCTCGGAGGCTTTCACATAGCGACCCGACAGCCACTGGCCGAGACCGGCGCCGCCGAAGAACAGGAGGTTCATCATCGTCACGCCCTGCCCCAGCACATGCGCGGGCAGAAAAGCGCGCGAATGGGCGAGCAGGATGGCGAAACACGAGCCGCACGCCGCCACCGTGAACAAAAGGACGAGCGCCAGTGCGCCAGAATGGCTGCCGAACAGGCCCAGCACCAACCAGGCCGTCACCGCCACCGCGACACCGGCCGAAACCGTGACCTTGGCGTCGCGCAGATAATTGTTGAGTGGCGCATAGAAGATGCCGCCGAGCGCCAACGCGAGCCCCATCGCGGTCGCACTCAGCCCCACGGCCTGCGTGCCGAAGTGGTGGACCTGCGCCAGATAGGGCGCGATCCACAAGCCGCGCACCGCGGCGATCACGGCATAACAGGCGAAAGTGAGCGGCATGATCGGCCACAGCGCGCGGATCGACAGGATCTGCCGTGTCGCGCTGAGCGCCGACATCCTGCCGCCCGGCGCTTCGAGACGCGGCGGATCACGCAGCACGATGGCGACCAGGACGACACTGACGAGGGTGATGCAGGCCATGCCGAACATCGTCATCCGCCAGCCGAAAGCGCCGACCGCCAGCGCCAGCGGCGCACCGCTGGCCGGGTCGCCGAGGGTGCCGAGGCCGAACAACAGCGACGACAAGGTCGCGAAACGTTCCGGCGAATAGACCCGCCCGATGAAGTAGAAGCCGGCCATCATCACCGGCGAAAAGCCGCCGCCCAAAAGCGCCATGGCAAGGGTCGCCTGCCAGGACTGGGTGGCGATGCTGAGCAGAACGCCGCCGGCGACCGCGGCGCCGAGGCTCAGCATCAGGATGCGGCGCGGGCCAAAGCGGTCGAGCGTCAGCGCGACCGGCACCTGGATCAAGGCGAAGCTCAGAAGGAAGGCGGCCTGCAGGCTGGCAAGCCCGGCGGAGTCCAGACCTATATCCCGCGAGAGCTCGCCCGCCACCACCGCCAGAAACGGCCGGTAGAAGTTGCTGAGGAAGTAGGGAAACAGGAGGGTGAGGAACACCGGCGCAGACTTCTTCTATGCGAGCGTCAGGAAGTCTGCATGACTTCGCAGGGTGGTACAGGCGGGTGGACTTGAACCACCGACCTCCGGTTCCACAGACCGGCGCTCTAACCAACTGAGCTACGCCTGCATAGAAATCACGTGGCGGCCGGCCGACGAATGTCCTGGGCCTTCACGGGTTGCGGGGCCGCAATGGGCCCCGCGCGCGGCGCGAACCTAAGAGCCGCATCCGCCTTTGGCAAGCGCTTTGGGCGGCCGGAGCGGCGTGATTTGCCCGGCCGGGAGCTGGCGAAAACGGGCCAAACGCCAAAAGAAAGGCCCGGGCGATCGGCCCGGGCCTCTGGATATAGGTCTGGTTTCCGGAAAGGCCGATCAGGCGGCCTTGCTGAACTTGGCGAAGCTTTCCTTGAGCGGCTCGGCGGTCTCGGTCGCGACCTTCTGGGCGTGCTCGGAGAGCTCCTTGGCCTGCGCATTGAACGCATCGAAGCGGTTGCGCCAGTAGGCGGTGGTCAGCGCGATGACGTCCGAGTAGGACTTCGCGCTCATCAGCTCGCCCATCAGATCGTAGGCGGCGTTCGAATTGGCACGCGCCGTCTCGATCAGCTTGGCGCCGTAATCGGCGCAGCCTTTCGAGGCGATCGAATAGGTCGTCTCGAGCGTTTCGGTGGCCTTTTCGGCGTTGGCCTTCATCTTGTCGTAGCCTTCCTTCGCCTGGGCGATGCCCTTTTCGGCGAATTCGCGGAAAGCCGGCGGCACTTCCACATTCGGCACATCGAACTTGGGAATCTGGAACATCGCGTCGGTGTTGAACGCGACGACTTTCGGCGTGTTGGTTTCGTCGGACATGATCGTCATCCTTTGGCGAGGACGTTTTCCGGCGACGCTGGGCAGCCGTCCCCTGGCTGAATGCGGCCCGCGCCTCACATGCTCCGCGTCGCAAAGACGGCGGAAGCGAATGACGAAAGTATAAGCCAAATCGCGTGCATTGCAACAAAAATATTGCACTGCACCATAAGACAATGCAATCCCCGGCGGCCACTGTAAGTGGCTGCGATCATTCGGATTTACCAGAATGACGGGCGCCCGGCCGGCATCACGGACCGCCGGCTCGGGCGCGATGCGCTACTTCGGCGTCATCTTGGTGGCGTGCTCGGACAGCGCCTTGGCCTGCTCCGACAGCGCCGCGATCTGCGCCTTGATGTAGTCGACCTGCAGCTCGGTCACTTCCTTGGGGTCCTTGGCCCGCAGCAAACGCTGGGCGAAATCGAAGGAGGTGGTGAGGTTGCGCTCGGCGAAGGTCATGGCGAGCTGCCCAGCCTCGCGAACACTCGTCTGCAAGGTCTTGGCCTGGGTCTCCGCCGTACCGACGGCATGCTTGCTCGCAGCGATGAAACTGTCGAAGGCCTGCTTGGCCTGCTCGACGCTCTTTTCCGCGAATTCGCGCATCTCAGCGGGGATTTCGAACTTTGGATCCTGCGCCATTGTGAGCTCCTTCCAAAATTGCCGAACCGAACCCGGTTCGCTTTTATAACCCGCCTTGTCGAGCGGGTGTATGACGGCCAGCCCCGGCGCCAATGCCGCCAATTGTGCCGGTTAAGGTTACCCGTCTATGACCGGGGGCGGTAGTGCCCGGATCGTGGACGGCGCAAAGCCGCAGGCCTATTAATGCTTTGTTAGCCGTAACGGTTGCGGCTTTAGCACGGCGCGTGATGAGCGGGACCAACGACCAACACCTCTGGCTCGACGACCCCCGTCTGGCCGATTACGCCCTCGCTCCGGTGCCGGTTTGGCTGTGGCGGGAGGATGGTACCGCCGTGCTCTGGGCTAACGCGCCGGGCGCCGCGATCTTCGACGCTGCATCGTCCGCGGAACTCGCTCACCGTCATTTCGACCCCGATCATCCGGCGGCGATGCAAATCAAACGTCTTGCCGGCACGCTGCCCGGCGGCGGCACCAAACGCCTCGAACGGCTGCGCGGTTTCGGCGCGCCGCTCGGCAGCGCGCTCACCTGCTTCTGCGCGCGCGTCACCCTGCCCGATCATGCGGCCGGCATCCTCGTCGTTTCCACCGAACGCGTCGCCCGTGACCTGAGCCTGCCGGAGCGCGCGCAGCGCCTCATCGCCGATGTCGAGCGGCCGGCGGCGGTGTTCTCGGCGGACGGCGAACTGATCAGCGCCAATACGCCGGCGCGGCAGCGCCTCGGCGACAAGCGCGACATCGCCGCGCTCGGCCTCGACAAACTCGCGCGCGAAGCCAGCCATAACGGCCGCGCCGAAGGCGACTTCGCGCTCGGCTATGCCGTCATGCGCAAGCTCGGCGCCGGCCAGACCATCGCTCTGCTGCTGCAATTCACCGAGCCCAAGCCGGTGCAGCAGGCGCCGCTGCCTTACGACGTCGTCGCCATGCCGCCGACCAAGCTCAAGCCCGTCGCGGACGCGCCGCGCCCGCAGGCTTATCGCTTCGTGTGGCAGATGGATGCGGCGACGCATTTCACGCAAGGCATGGAAAACTTCGCGCGCCTGCTCGGGCCGGAAACCGCCTCGGTTTTGCTGCGCGCCTGGCCGGAGATCGCACAGGCGCTGAACATCGACAACGACGGCCGAGTCGCGCGCGCGCTGGCGGCGCGCGAGACGTGGAGCGGCATCACCGTCGAATGGCCGATGGACGGTT
Source organism: Pseudolabrys sp. (assembly GCA_035556455.1). Taxonomy (GTDB): domain Bacteria; phylum Pseudomonadota; class Alphaproteobacteria; order Rhizobiales; family Xanthobacteraceae; genus Pseudolabrys. Next base: position 90,412 of record DATMEX010000057.1, on the reverse strand, counting down.
CGAACGAACGTGTCGCCATCGAGATGTCCGGTCTGCCGACCTTCGATCGCGAACGCCGCTTCACCGGCTTCCGCGGCTTCGGCATCTGCCGCGCCGGCCTTCGCGATATCGACACGATCGCCGCCGTGCCCGCGCCGAAATCGGCGGAGCCCGAAGAACCGGCACAGGCCAAAGTGCTCGCCTTCCGTCCCGCTGCCGAGCCGCAGCCGCCGGCACCGCCGATCGTGCCGCTCGCCGAACCGCCGGCGCCGCCCGCCGCGGACAAGCCTTCGCTGACGGCGAGCGAGCACAGCAATTTCGAGGAACTGGCGCGCGAGCTGAATGCGCGTCTCAAAAACGGCGGCACCAGGTCTCCGCCGCCCGCGGATGACGTACCGGACTTCGGCTCCGCGCCGCTGATCGTCCCGCAGCCGGAGCTGCCGGCACCGCCGCGCGTGTCCGCAACCGACGACAGCCGCGCCATTCTCGAGAAGCTGCCGCTCGGCATTCTGGTCTATCGCCTCAACAACCTGCTCTATGCCAATCGCGCCTTCCTCGACTGGACCGGCTACGACAGCCTTGCCACGCTCAACGAAGCCGGCGGCCTCGACAGCCTGTTCATCGAACCCGCCAATGGTGAGGGCAATGGCAATGGCGGCGGCAAGACGCTCAACATCGCCACCGTCAACGGCCAGCAGAAGCCGGTGCAGGGCCGCCTGTTCAGCGTGCCGTGGGGGCAGGAGCAGGCGCTGGTGCTGATGATCCAGACCGGCGGCGGCGAAGCGGAGAGCAAGCCGAACGACGCGGCGCTACGCCGTCTCGAGTCCGAAACCAACGAACTGCGCGCCGTGCTCGACACCGCCACAGACGGAGTGCTGCTGCTCGACCGCGCCGGCCGCGTGCTCACCGCGAACCGCAGCGCGCAGGCGCTGTTCGGCTACGACGCCGCCGACTTCACCGAACTTTCCATCGACGATCTGTTCGCGCCGGAAAGCCGCCGCACCATGGTCGATTATCTCGACCGCGTCTCCGGCGATCGCGGCGTCATGCCCGATGCCGGCCGCGAGGCCATCGGCCGCTTCAAGCGCGGCGGGCTGGTGCCGCTTTACGTCACCATCGGCCGCATCGAGGACGGCGACAAATATTGCGCCGTGCTGCGCGACCTCACCGCCTGGAAGCGCACCGAGGAAGATCTAATCAATGCGCGGCGCGAGGCGGAGCGCGCCTCGACCGCGAAGTCGGAATTCCTCGCCAAGATCAGCCACGAGATCCGCACGCCGCTCAGCGCCATTCTCGGTTTTTCCGAAGTGATGATCGACGAGCGCTTCGGCGCCATCGGCAACGACCGCTACAAGGAATACCTCAAGGACATCCACGCCGCCGGCGGCCATGTCATCTCGCTGCTCAACGACCTGCTCGATCTGTCGAAGATCGAGGCCGGCAAGCTCGACCTCACCTTCGTCAGCGTCAGCCTCAACGACATCGTGCAGGAATGCGTGGCGATGCTGCAGCAGGAGGCCAACCGCCAGCGCGTCATCATCCGCACGTCGCTGGCGCCGAACCTGCCGCCAATCGTGGCGGACGCACGCTCGGTGCGGCAGATCGCGCTCAACATCCTGTCGAACTCGATCAAGTTCACCGGCGCCGGCGGTCAGGTCATCGTCTCGACGACCGTGAACGACGATAACGAGGCAAGCCTGCGCGTGCGCGACACGGGCGCCGGCATGAGCGAACAGGAACTGCAGATGGCGCTGGAGCCGTTCCGCCAGCTCGCCACCACATCGCGCTGGGGCGCCAGCGGCACCGGGCTCGGATTGCCGATCACCAAGGCGCTGGCCGAGGCCAATCACGCTCGGTTCCGCATTACCAGCCGGCCCGAAGACGGAACCCTGGTCGAGGTCGCCTTCCCCGCCACCCGCGTGCTGGCGGAATAGCAATAGCCTGATAAGCTTGCCATTCGGTCCGTCGCCACAACGCGACGGGGAAAGGTGCTTATGAGCGGCCTGTTCCGTTGCGTGCTGTTTCTTGTCGCCGCATTTGCGATTTCAAATCTCGCACCGCAGGCTCGCGCCGCCGAGAAAGTCGATCTGCTGCTGGTGCTCGCCTCCGACGTGTCGCGCAGCGTCACCGGCGACAAGTTCAAGCTGCAACGCGAGGGCTATGCCGCCGCGATCTCCAATCCGAAGGTGCTGGAAGCCGTGAAGGGCGGCCGCAACGGCCGCATCGCCGTGATGTTCATCGAATGGTCCGGCGCCGGCAATCAGAAAGTCGTCATCGACTGGACGATCATCGACGGCCCGCAAACCGCGCACGCCTTCGGCACCCGCATGCTCGAGGAGCCGCGCGCCTTCGCCGACCGCACCTCGATCAGCGGCGGCATCGAGGCGGCCACGGCGCAACTCGACAAGGCGCCGTATGCATCCGAGCGCATGACCATCGACGTCTCCGGCGACGGCACCAACAATTCGGGCCGCGACGTCCGCCTCGCGCGCGATGAAGCAGTCAACAAGGGCATCGTCATCAACGGCCTGGTCATTCTCAGCGACCAGCCGATGCCGTGGAATCCGGAGCACACGCACCCGCCGGGCGGCCTCGCCAAGTATTATCGCGACAACGTCACCGGCGGACCGGGCAGCTTCGTGATGGAAGCCATGGATTTTGAATCCTTCGGCGAGGCTATCCTGAAGAAGATGATCGCGGAAATCGCCGACGCCTCGCGCGAGCTGGGCGCGCCGCTCGCGCGTTGAGCCGCGCTACGACGCCTTGCCGGACGCCACGTGCGGCCGGATGAACGACGCCATGCGCTCGCCCGACGTGCCCGGCGGCAGGAAGCCGATATAGGTCCCATCCGCTCCCACGAGAAACGTATAGCCGGAATGATCGACGGCGGCGTCGAGCTTTCGCGTCGGCTCGTTCTTGGCGTAATAGACCTTGAAGTCGTTGGCGACACGCCTGATCTGGGTGGCGCTCCCGGTCAGACCAACGATGCGCGGGTGAAACAGGCCGACGAATTTCCGCAGTTGTTCGGGCGTATCTGTTTCCGGATCGACGCTGATGAACAGCGGCTGCACCTTGTCGGCCAGCGGACCCAGCCGATCGAGCGCATTGCCGATGGACTGCAGATCGGTCGGGCAAACATCGGTGCAATAGGTGAAGCCGAAATAGATCACCATCACCTTGCCGCGGAAATCGACATCCGTCCGGCGGCGGCCTTCGTGATCGATCAGCGCGAAGGGACCGCCAACCGGCTCGCGCTGCCACATCAGCACGTTCATCAACTCTTCGGCGGAACGCTGCGGCGGCTCCTTGGGCCAGACCGCCGCGATCAGCACCGCAACCGCGGCGCCGGCCACGAAGCTGCCGAGTGCCAGACGGCCGATCATGGGGCCGCCGGCTTCACCATCAGGCGGTGAAGACATACTGGTTGCCGGTGGTCGATTCGAGCAGCTTGCTCGTCAATTCTTCGCGCACCTGACGAACGAAGTTGTCGCCGCTGCAATGCATCGGAATGATCACATCCGGCTCCAGCTTGGCGAGTTCGCCCACGACCTGCTTGAGATAGTCGGCCGGCGCCGGGCCGAGGTGGAAGCCGCCGACCACGGCGTGAACCTTCTGCACGCCCGACACCTCCTGCGCCTGCTTCACCGAATTGACGATGCCGACATGGCCGCAGGAACTGATGACGACGAGGCCCTTGCCCCTCACGTTGAAAACGGTGGCGTGCTCGTGCACATGCTCGTCGGGCACGATCTTGCCCAGCAGCTCGGCCGGCGCGTAATGGCTTGCGTTGCAGGCCGCATTCTCCTTGTCCCACTGCACATGCGTGTTCGGCAGAATGCGTTCGCTGCTCGTGCGCTTGATCTTGCCGGTGGTGAAGGCATGGCCGATGACGGTCGGCGTTTCGCACAGGACCACGGTGACCTTGTGGGCCGCCAGGTCCTTCTTCTCGAGCGTACCGCCTTCGGTGAGGTTGGTCGCCGGGCCGGCCAGACGGCGGCAGAAATTATCCTCGCCGCCGGCATAGAGCTTGAGGTCGGCCGGCAGCTTGTCGCGGTACTTGTCGAGAAAGCCGTTCAGTCCGCCGAAATGATCGAAGTGGCCATGACTGACGATAAGCGCATTGATCTTGGTGGGATCGACTTTGAGGATTTCGATGTTGTTGAGCAGCGCGTCCGGGCTGTAGCCGAAATCGAGCAGCACCGTGCGCTGGTCGCTGCCCTGCTGCGTTTCGAGAAACAGCGACAGGCCCCACTGATTGTGCAGCACCTTGCGATAGTCCGGATTGCCGCGGCCGGGACCCGGCGGAATGCTCTGCACGCCGGCGACGGTCTTCGGTCGCAAGAACTGGTCGTGGCTGGAATCGATCAGCACGCGCATCGTCAGCTTGTCGACCGTCGGCACCTGGATCGGCGCGGCGCTGGCGATCTCGACGCAGCCGAATCCACCCATCGCCGATGCCGCGGCCAATGAAGCCGATGCCTTCAAGAATTCGCGCCGCCTGATGTTCGTCATGTGCCACCCCGCCATTACTGTGGGGGTAGGAAATCGCGCCGCGCGACAGCAAGTCAATCGAAGACATAGGCACTGCCGAAATTTGAAATACGCATTCACGAACGATGCAACGGCGAGACGATTTTGATCGCGCCATACGCATTGGAGAGAATGCCGACGGAGCTTCCAAATGACGCAGAGCGATCGGCCGGCCACTCTTCGGGCGGCTCGAACGTCTGCGTTCGCCGGCCGCCTCGGCGGCGAAGGGGCACCCCAGAAACCGGAGACCAGCCGCCATGACAGATTGTCGCAGCTTCGACGTGCCGTTTTAAACGGTTCTAAGCGGTGGCGTTCCTGCTGGCCGACCAAGTCCTTCCGTGGGACCCAATTTCGCCCCCTACCCTGTAATTGTTCTAAACTATTGTTATCTCAACAGAACTTTGATTGACCGGCTCCCCTCCGCTCGCCACAAGGATGCGGCGCGACCCGCCGCCCTGTTGGCGCCGCCGGGTCCCTCGGAGGATATCGATGTTCAAGCCCATTCATGCCGTTTCGCTTGCCGCCGTACTGGTCGCCAGCGCCATGTCGCCCGCGCTCGCGCAGGGTGAGGTCAATGTCTACAGCTATCGCGAAACCAAGCTGATCCAGCCGCTGTTCGACGCCTTCACCAAGGACACCGGCATCAAGGTCAACGTCATTTCCGCGAGCTCCGGCCTCGAGCAGCGCATCAAGACCGAAGGCGAGAACAGCCCCGCCGACCTGCTGCTCACGGTCGATATCGGCCGCATCGAGGAAGCGGTGAAGGCCGGCATCACCCAGCCCATCGTCTCGGCCGAACTCGACAAGGTGGTGCCGCCGCAGTTCCGCGATCCGGAAGGCCACTGGTACGCCATCTCGATGCGCGCCCGCGTCGTCTATGCCTCGAAGGACCGCGTGCAGCAGACGGCGCTCACTTATGAAGAACTCGCCGACCCCAAGTGGAAGGGCAAGATCTGCATCCGCTCCGGCCAGCACATGTACAACAACGCGCTGATCGCGGCCTATATCGCGCATCACGGCGAAGCCAAGGCCGAGGAATGGCTCAAGGGCGTGAAGGCCAATCTGGCGCAGAAGCCGTCGGGCGGCGATCGTGAAACCGCGCGCGACGTGGCGGCCGGCAAGTGCGACCTCGGTATCGGCAACACCTATTACTACGGCCTGATGCAGGCCAACCCGCAGCAGAAGCCGTGGGCCGACGCCACCAAGGTGATCCTGCCGACCTTCGCCGGTGGCGGCACCCATGTGAACGTCTCGGCCGTCGTCCTGGCCAAGCACGCGCCGCACAAGGCCGAAGCCCTGAAGCTCATCGAATGGCTGGCCGGCGAGAAGGCGCAGCACATGTATGCCGACGTCAACTACGAGTACCCGCTGCGCTCGGGCATCGCCATCAATCCGGCGATCGCGGCCTTCGGTACCCTGAAGGCCGACCAACTGCCGCTCTCCAAGATCGCCAATGAAAAGAAGGCAGCGGCGGCATTAGTTGATAAGGTCGGCTTCGATAACTGATCCGGCTTCGAGGCCCTCGACCATCATGCGTTCCGACACCGGCGGCCCCGCCTTTCGCGGGGCCGCCGGCCGTTTACCGGCAGACCGAATTGCGAGCCTGGCCATCGCGCTCGCCGCCGCCGCGCTGATCGCGCTGCCGCTGGCGAGCCTGATGCGTCTGGCCGTGGTCGGCGACGATGCGCTGTGGCCGCACCTGATCGCCTATGTCCTGCCGCACGCCATCGTGCAGACCGTGCTGCTGCTGGCCGGTGTAGCCGTCGTGGCTGTCCTGGCCGGCATAGCGCCGGCCTTTCTGGTCGCGAGTTTCGAATTCCCCGGCCGCAAGGTGCTGGAATGGCTGCTGCCGCTGCCGCTCGCCATCCCGACCTATATCGCGGCTTATGTGTATGCCGACATCCTCGACGCCGCCGGCCCGGTGCAGAGCGCGCTGCGCGATGTCTTCGGCTTCAAGACCGGCGCCGAATACTGGTTTCCGCCGGTGCGCTCGTTGGGCGGCGCCATCCTGATCGTCGGACTGGTTGTCTATCCTTACGTCTATCTGACCGCGCGCGCGCTGTTCAAAACGCAGAGCGCCAGCTTCGCCGAAGCCGCGCAAACCATGGGCGCGAATTTGTGGCAAAGCTTCCGCTACATCTCGCTGCCGCTGGCACGCCCGGCGATCGCGGTCGGTCTGGCGCTGGCGCTGCTCGAGGCGCTCAACGACATCGGCGCCGCCGAATATCTCGGTGTGCAGACGCTGACCTTGTCGATCTTCACCACCTGGCTCAACCGCGGCAGCCTGGGCGGCGCGGCGCAGATCGCGCTGGCCCTGCTCGCGGTGGTGACGCTGCTGATCGCGCTGGAGCGCACCGCCCGGCGTCGCCAGTCGGTCGAAGGCGATGTGCAGGACGGCACCGTGACGCGGCGGCTGCCGCTGCGCGGCCGCGCGGCCGCGTTTGCGGCATTGGCCTGCGCAATACCCGTGGCGTTCGGCTTCGTCATTCCCGGCGGCTATCTGCTGCGAGAAGCGATCCGGCGCGGGCTGATTTCCGGTATCGAACCGGCGCTGATTTCCGCGCTGGCGACCACCGTGACACTGGCGGCGATCGCAACCGTGGCCGTGCTCGCGGTCGGCATCGCCGCGGCCATTCCGCTGCGGCTGGCGCCGGTCAAGGCGGGGCGAACGCTGCTCGCCGTCGCCAGCATGGGCTATGCAGTGCCGGGCACGGTGCTGGCGCTCGGCCTGTTGTCGCCGCTCGTCGCCAGCGACGAGATTCTCAACTGGTTGAGCGGCAAGCTCGCCGGCGTCCATCTCGGGCTGGTGCTGGCCGGCTCCAGCGCGGCCTTGATCATCGCCTATACGGCGCGGTTTTCCTCGATCTCGATCGGCGTCGTGCAGGCGGGTCTGGCGCAAATGCCCCGCGAGTTCGACGAGAGCGCGCGGCTGGAAGGCGCCGGCATCTGGCCGCTGCTGCGCCATATCCATCTGCCGCTGCTGACGCCGGCCTTGGTCGGCGCGGCGCTGCTGGTGTTCGTCGATTGCCTCAAGGAGCTGCCGATGACGCTCCTGATGCGGCCGCTCAATGTCGAAACGCTGGCGACCTCGATCTACCAGTTTGCCACCCGGGGCAGCTTCGAGGACGGAGCCCTGGCGGCCCTGCTGATCGTGCTGGCCGGCATCCCCCCTGTGATTCTGCTGATGCGGCTGCCCGACGCCCGCGAAAAGCGCCGTTAACGCCCACGGCGAATTCCGGGGGACGGGTCCCGGTGGCCATGAAAGCGTCACACGGGCCGCTCAGGTTGGCGCTAACCGGGCCAATGGTATATTCCCCTGGCCAAAGGGGCCAACCGGCCCGACCCACTCGGAATTACCCGTTTTGACGGCTTTCGCTGGCATTCGACGCTTGGGATTCGTGCTGCTTGCCGTCGGTGCGGTGACGGCCGGCGTGTTGACGACTGCCGGTTACCTGATTTCACCCGACACCGTGCGGGGCGAGGTTCTCAACCGCATCCGCGCCGCGACCGGCCTCGATCCGCAGTGGAGCGGCAAGGTCAGTGTCACCCTGTTCCCCAAAGGCAGCGTCAGCTTCTCGGATGTGGTGCTGGGCGACCCCGCGCACCCGGCGCTGACCGCCGAGCGGCTGACGGCCCGGCTGCGCTTCTTCCCGATGCTGGTCGGCAGGGTCGAGATCGCCGACGTGTCGCTCGAGAAACCGACCATCGCCATCGACCTCGAACGCGACGGCGGCTCGAACTGGTCGGCGCTGATCGACGCCCTGGCCCAGGCGCAAAAGCCGCGCGCCGATCAAGGCGTCGCCGGCTTCTCGGAAATGCGCATCGACGACGGTACGTTGTTGCTACGCAAGGACGGGGGCCGCTCGGTCGAGACGCTCCACGCGGTGGATCTGTCGCTGGCCTGGCCGTCGATCGCCAAGAGTTTCGTCGCCACCGGCCACTTCGTCTGGCACGGCGAAAAGGTCGATGCCAGCGTCACGCTCGCCGATTTCGGCGCCGCGCTCGCCGGCAACCGCAGCGGCGTCAAGCTGCGCCTCTCGGGCGCGCCGCTGAAGGCCGCTTTTGAAGGCGCCTTCAGCACGAAGCCGACGGTCAAGGTGGAGGGCACGCTCGCGGCCGATTCCGTTTCGCTACGCCGCGCCATGGCTTGGGCCGGTCACGAGCCGCTGCCCGGCGGCGGTTTCGGCCGCTTCGCCATCAAGGCCCAGGCCAGCGTGGTCGGCGATTCGATCAGTCTGTCCGGCGTCAATGTCGAACTCGACGGCAACAGCGCCGAAGGCGTGCTGTCATTCTCGAGCGAGGGCCGGCAGACGTTGCAGGGCACGCTCGCCTCCGACACGCTCGACCTGACGCCTTACATTTCCACTATCCGCCTCTCGACCGCGAACCAGCGCGCCTGGAACGACGCGCGACTGACTCCGGACGGCCTCAACGGTCTCGACTTCGATCTGCGCCTCTCGGCCGCCAATGTCATCATGGGCACCGCCAAACTCGGCCGCACCGCCATCGGCGCCAATCTGCGCGCTGGCAAGCTGTCGGTTTCCATCGGCGAAGCCCTGGCCTATGGCGGCGTCATCAAGGGTTCGCTGGCGCTGACCAATTCCGTCACCGGTGTCGATTTCAGATCGCAACTGCAGTTCGCCGACGTCGACCTCGAAGCCTGCCTTGGCCAGCTTTTCGGCCTCAAGCGGCTCGAAGGCAAAGGCACGATGTCGATGGCGCTCGACGGCAGCGGCGACAGTATTCTCGCCATGACGCGCACGCTCGCAGGCACCGCGACCCTCACCGGTCGCGAAGGCGCCATCGCCGGGCTCAATGTCGAGCAGTTGCTCAAGCGGCTGGAACGGCGGCCTTTGTCCGGCGGCGGCGAATTCCGCACCGGCCGCACGCCTTACGACAAGATCGACGTGACGCTGCGCGTCGCGCAAGGCACCGTCGATGTGCAGGACATGAAGGTCGAAAGCACCGCGGTGCGCCTCGTCCTTGCCGGCACGGCGTCAATTCCCGATCGCGAACTCGATCTCAAGGGCACCGCCGCATTGGTGGTCGCAAGCCGCGCCGGCGCGCCGCCCTTCGGCCTGCCGTTCGTGGTGCAAGGTTCGTGGGACGACCCGATCATGCTGCCGGATGCCGAAGCGCTCATTCGCCGCTCCGGCGCGGCGGCGCCGTTGCTCAATGCCGTACGCGAGCGCAACGCCCGTGACACCGTTCGCTCGGCGATCGAACGGCTGACCGGCGGCGGCGCGCAGCCGGCGGCCGAAACCGTGCCGGCCGAGCCGAAACCCTGACGCGTCAGGGCTGCGTCAGCGTCCTGCGAACAGCATCCTTCCAGCCCGCATATTTCCGCTCGCGCGTTTGTGCATCCATGTGCGGCGAGAAGCGCCTGTCGAGTTGCCACTGCGCGGCGAAACCATCGAGGTCGGGACACAGGCCGGCGGCACGGCCGGCGAGATAGGCCGCGCCCAGCGCGGTCGTTTCCATTACCACCGGACGATCGACCGGCGCGGCGAGAATGTCGGCGAGAAACTGCATGGTCTCGTCGCTCGCCGTCATGCCGCCATCGACGCGCAACACCGTGTGCGCGCCGCGCGATGCCGGCCAGTCCGCGTGCATGGCTTCAATCAGGTCGCGGGTCTGATAGCCCACCGCATCAAGCGCGGCGCGCGCGATCTCGGCGCCGCCGGAATTGCGCGTCAGGCCGAAGATGGCGCCGCGGGCCTGCGCATCCCAATAAGGCGCGCCGAGGCCGACAAAAGCCGGCACGAGATAAACCTCTTCCGCCGGATCGGCCCTGGCGGCGAGCGAACTCGCCTCCGACGATCTGGCGATGATCTTCAGGCCATCGCGCAGCCATTGCACCGCCGCCCCGGCGATGAAGATCGCGCCTTCGAGCGCATAGGTGCGCTTGCCGTCGAGCTGATAGGCGATGGTCGAGAGCAGGCTGTTCCGCGATGTGACGCGTTCGGCCCCGGTGTTGAGCAGCATGAAGCAGCCGGTGCCGTAGGTTGATTTCATCATGCCGGGCGTGAAGCAGCCCTGCCCCACGGTCGCCGCCTGCTGATCGCCCGCCATGCCAAGAATTGGAATCGCCGCGCCGAACAAATCGGGCGTGGTGACACCAAAGGCGCCGGCGCAATCGCGCACGTCGGGCAGCATCGCCATCGGCACGCCGAACAGCCGGCACAGTCCTTCGTCCCATTGCCCGCTGCCGATATCAAGCAGGCTGGTGCGCGCCGCATTGCTGGCGTCGGTCGCGTGAACCTTGCCCCCGGTGAGCCGCCACAACAGAAAGCTGTCGATCGTGCCAAAGGCGAGCGCGCCGCTGTCCGCCTTGGCCCTTGCGCCATCGACATGCTCGAGCAGCCAGGCGATCTTGCTGGCGGAGAAATAAGGATCGACGATCAATCCGGTTTTCGCCGTGATCTCGGCCTCGTACCCGCCGGCGCGCAAGCCGTCGCAATAGGCCGCGGTGCGGCGGTCCTGCCAGACAATGGCATTGTGGATCGGCGCGCCGCTCGCCCGATCCCAGACCACCGTGGTTTCGCGCTGATTGGTGATGCCGATGCCGGCGATGTCCGTCGCCGCAACGCCGGCCTTGGCAATCGCCTCGCGCACCACCGCGACCGTGGCGCGCCAGATCTCTTCCGGGTCGTGCTCAACCCATCCCGGCGCGGGAAAGATCTGCGGCAGTTCGCGCTGTGCCAGCACGCGCGGCTTCAGCGCGGCGTCAAAGACGATGGCCCGCGTCGAAGTCGTGCCCTGATCGATGGCGATGAGATACGACACTTCAAGCCCCCGGCCGCTTCAGTGCGGCGAGGCTAAGGCGTCGCGGCGCGAATGAAAAGGCCGGATCAGTTCAGATAAATGAGCGACTTGCGTTCGTCTTCGTCGCGATGAATATCGACGAGCTTGCGCGGCGCCGGCCCGTAATAATGACCGGAGCGGATATTCGGCCGCGGATTGAGCAGCACCGCGGCCATGCGGTCACGCAACGATTTGGTCGACACCGGCTTGAGCAGGAACTCGTTGACGCCGATCTCGACCGCCTCGATCACCTTGGTGCGTTCGCCGTGGCCGGTGAGCATGATGATCGGGATATCCGGCGTCGGGAAGGTTTCCGGCGAGCGCACCATGCGCACGAAAGCCGGGCCGTCGAGACCGGGCATGCTCCAGTCGAGAATGACGACATCCGGTTGCTCGCGGCGAATGGCATCGAGGCCATGCATGCCGTCATGCGCCTCCACGATGTTGCGCACGCCCATGCCGGTCAGCAGTGTCCGCACGACCTTGCGCATGAAAGGCTCGTCGTCGACGACAAGCACCTTCAGCCTTTCAAGACGGCGATCGAGCTCCCTGGAATCGTATTGCATAGACGGCCCCAATGGCGGTGTCTTCACCGCGTCATTTGAGCACAACCGCGTCGATACGAGGTGAATGCCGGCAACCCAATTGCAACGAAGCCGTTGGCGACCCGTTAACCCTGAGCGGGCCGTCTCAGCGCGCCGATCAGCCTGTCAATCGCCTCGCGTTCGTCCGCCGTGGCGGTCAGGCCGAACTTGCCGCGCCGCCAGAGAATATCCTCGGCGGTCTCGGCCCATTCATGTTCGACCAGGTAGCGGATTTCGGCCGCGGTCAGATCGCCGGTGAGCACGGGCCCCAGCGCCCCCATGTTTTCGGCATCGCCCAGGAATTTTTCGGCGCGCAGGCCATAAGCGCGCAGCATGCGCCGCGCCGTGGGCTCGGCCAGAAACGGCCAGCGGGTCTGCATTTCCGCCAGCACTTCCTTCAGGTTCGCCCATTCGAACTCGCCGCCCGGCAGTTTGACCTGCGCGGTCCACGCTGCACGGCCGGGAAAAATGCGGCCGAGTTTCGCCAGCGCTACTTCGGCGAGACGGCGATAGGTGGTGATCTTGCCGCCATAGATGGTCAGCAGCGGTGCTTCGTTGCGCGGGGTCTCGAGCTCGAGATGGTAATCCCGCGTCACGTCTTCGGGTTTGCCCTTGCCGTCATCATAGAGCGCGCGGACGCCGGAAAACGACCAGGCCAGTTCATCCGGTGTCACCGGATGGCGGAAATAGCGGTTAACCACATCGCACAGGTACAGCAGCTCGGCGGCACTCGGCGCCGGCGAATTGAGGTCGCCGACGAAATTGTCGTCGGTGGTGCCGATCAGCGTGAACTCGCCGGCGAACGGCAGCGCAAAGACGACGCGCTTGTCGGGCGCCTGAAAAATGTAGCCACTCTCGTGGTCGAACAGCTTGCGCACGACGATGTGGCTGCCTTTGACCAGCCGCAGGCGGGCCTTGAGCTTGTGGCGCAGCACATTGTCGGCAACCTCGCCGATCCATGGGCCGGCGGCGTTGACGAGCACCTTCGCGGTGGCAGTGTCACGGCGGCCATGATCGTGCAGCACCAGTTCCCAGACGCCGCCGCGGCGATCGGCGCGGACGCAGCGCGTGCGGGTGCGGATGGAGGCGCCGCGTTCGGCGGCATCGAGCGCGTTGAGCACGACCAGCCGGCTGTCATCGACCCAGCAATCGGAATATTCGAAGGCGTAGCGAAAGGCGCGCTTGAGCGGCTGGCCGACGACGTTGTGCGTCAGATCGACGGTCCGCGCCTTCGGCAGCAGCTTGCGGGCGCCGAGCACGTCGTAGAGCCACAGGCCGAAACGCAGCAGAAGCGGCGAACGCTGGCCGGCGGCCGGCGGCAGGACGAACCGCATCGGGCGCACGACATGCGGCGCGATGCCGAGCAGCACCTCGCGCTCCGATAAGGCTTCTCTGACCAGCCGGATTTCGCGATGCTCAAGGTAGCGCAGGCCGCCATGAACGAGCTTGGAGGATGCCGACGACGTGCCCGCCGCCAGGTCGTTCATCTCGACCAGCAGCACTTTGAGCCCTCGCCCGGCGGCGTCGCGGGCGAGCCCGGTCCCATTGATGCCGCCGCCGATGATGGCGAGGTCGTAATCGGCCGTGGCGGAATCGGCCTGGGGGGTCTTGGCCATGAATTTCTTCCGGTTCGGCGGCCGGTCCTGGAAGGCGGCGAGCGGGCGGATTGCCCGGCGCCAATCTAGGCGACCCGGCGTTAACGTCGTTTAAAACTCAAAAAACCGCCCCATTGGGCCCAAATGCCTTTGCCAGCGCCTTGGCTTCGACATATCTCTTTGCTGTTACGGTTCGACGTTACGTCCCTTTTCCTCAAGGTCGCTATGCCGTCCCCCCGTCTGCTCGTTATCGAAGGTAACAACCCCGCCACCATGGCCGAACACGTCTCGTTCGGCGGCACCGAGGCCAGCCGGGGTTACGCCAGCCTGCTACGCGAGCTTCTGCCGGTCGCCGAGGTGGACATTTGCTATCCCGCCGATGTGACGGCAACGCTGCCCTCCGGTCAGGCGCTTGAGGGCTATGACGGCATCGCCATCACCGGCTCCGGCCTGCACATCTACGGCGGCGGCGCCGAGGTGACCCGGCAGATCGATCTGGCCCGCGAGGCTTTAAAGACCGGAACCCCGGTGTTCGGTTCGTGCTGGGGGCTGCAGATCATCACCACTGCCGCCGGCGGCGTTGTCCGCAAGAACCCGAACGGCCGCGAGATCGGCTTCGGCCGCGGCATCCGTCTCACCGACGAAGGCCGCAAGCATCCGATGTATGCGGGCAAGATGGATGTCTTCAACGCGCCCACCGTGCATCTCGACGAAGTGGTCACTCTGCCCGACAACGCCGTCGTGCTGGCCAGCAATGCCGTCTCGAAGGTGCAGGCCGTGGAAATCCGCACGGCGGGCTCGACCGCCTGGGGCGTGCAGTATCATCCCGAATATCCGCTCAAGGAACTGGCGGTCATCGTGCGCCGCATCGGCACGCGGCTGATCGGCGAAGGCTTCTTTGCCGGCGAGGCCGACCTCAGCGAATTCGCCCACGACCTCGAGGCGCTCGATCTCGATCCCGGATGTAAGCGGCTGGCCTGGCGCCATGGCATCAGCCTCAACGTGCTCGACAAGAAGCGCCGCGTCAGCGAGATCGCGAACTGGCTCGAATACCAGGTGCTGCCGATGCGCGTGAAGCGCGGGCGGGGTTAGGCCGCCGTCACGCCCCGCGGAAGTGGGGCATCCAGTATTCTCTGAGGCTCGACGGCGCCGTGAGGCTCGCGGATACTGGATCGCCCGCTTTCGCGGGCGATGACATCGAGGAAAGCGCCATGCCCTTCACCGACAAACTCGTCCTCGTTACCGGCGGCACCGGCGCGCTCGGCCTCGCGGTGGTCGGCGCGCTGCTTGAGCAAGGCGGGCAATGCGTTGTGCCCTATCGCGACGAAGCCGACGCGCAGCGCTTCGCCCATCGCGACAACGGCCGCGTCAAGCTGATCGCGGCCGGCGATCTGTCCGACGAGGCGGTCGTCAACAGGCTCTACAGCGGGCTCAAGCTGTGGGCCTCGATCCATATCGCCGGCGGTTTCGCCGCGGGCGCCGTCGAGGACACCGACAAGGCCGCGCTGATGAAACAGATCGACGGCAATCTCGTCTCCTGCTTCCTGTGCTGCCGCGCGGCGGTCAAGGCCATCAAGGCCGCGGGTGGCGGCGGCCGCATCGTCAATGTCGCGGCACGGCCGGCGCTGGAGCCGCGCTCGGGCGCCGGCATGAGCGCCTACACCATCGCCAAGTCCGGCGTCGCCACCTTGTCGATCGCGCTTGCCGAGGAAGTGGCCAAGGACGGCATCCTTGTGAACGCGGTGGCGCCGTCGATCATGGACACGCCGGCCAATCGCAAGGGCATGCCGAAAGCCAATTTCGACAAATGGCCGAAGGTCGAGGAGGTCGCGGCGACGATCGTCTTCCTCGCCTCGCCGGACAACGCCGTCACGCGCGGCGGCGTCGTGCCGGTTTACGGCCGCTCCTAACCGGTTATCTGCACCAGCTCGAGCGACGGACGCACGTAGCGCTGGACAGACGAAGACGCGACCACGGTACGCTGCTCGGCGAAGGCCTCGTGGTTCTTCTCGATGTGCTCGACATCGTAGAGGTAGTTCACCATCAGCCCGTAGGACTGCGCGATACCCTTGTCCGAGAGGTCGGCAAGCCAGTCGATACGCTCCAGCCGCGCGCCATTGCCGAGATGGAAGCGCGCCACCGGATCGACCGGCAGCCCGCGCGGCGTCTTGGCCCGCAGATAATAATAGGCGGCTGCGCGCAGCATCGGCTCGCGCAGTTGCGACGCCTTGTCGGCGTCGCGCCACCAGCCGGGCTCGTCGAGCGCAGTGAGCACCTGCTTGTCGGCGTCGTTGATGGCCGGCGAGGTGTCCTGCGCGCGCTCGCGCTTGAGCCATTTGGCGAAGGTCGGTGCCGGCGACAAAGTCACGAGCGTCGTCAGCTTGGGCAGTTCGCGGCAAACCTCCTCGACCACCTGCTTGATCAGGAAGTTGCCAAACGACACGCCCGCCAGCCCGCGCTGGCAGTTCGAGATCGAATAGAACACTGCGGTACGCGCCTTGTCCGTCTCGACCGGCTCGCGCTCCGGCGCCAGGATCGGCGCGATCGCCTCCGGAATGTCGCGGGTCAGCGCGACTTCGACGAAGATCAGCGGATCGTCGACCATCGCCGGGTGGAAGAACGCGTAGCAACGCCGGTCCTGCGGATCGATGCGGCGGCGCAGGTCGTCCCAGTCGCTGATCTCGTGCACCGCTTCATAGCGGATGATCTTTTCCAGAATGTTCGCCGGCGTCGACCAGTCGATATGGCGTAGCACCAGAAAGCCGCGATTGAACCACGACGTGAACAGGTGGACGAAGTCCTCGTCGACCGGCTGCAGGTCCGGCCGGTTCGGCAGCACGTCGATGAGATGTTCGCGCATGCGCACCAGCGCCGCGGTGCCGCCCGGCGCCAGATTGAGACGGCGAAACAGCTCCTGCCGGCGCGGCTCGGAGGCGACATGCAGTTTCGCGGCAGTTTCGTCGTTCGGATTGGCCTTCCAGGCGGCAATCGCCTCGCTGACCTTTTCCGGCTGGACGCCGAAGCGGGTGGCCAGCGCTTCGAAAAAGGCGATGCGGGGCCCGATCGTCAGTTCGGAATAGCGGGACAGGATGTCGCGGGCCCGCGCCACGCCGGAGGCTTCGCCGCGGCCGGAGAGCAGGTCTTCGCAGAGCTCGACAAAACTCTCCGAGCGCGCCGCCGTGTCGCCGCGCCGGCCGCGGTCGAGCAGAGCCCGGCCGCGGTCGGATATGGTTTGCAGGAGATCGCCGAAAAACGAGGTGTTCATGACGCTCCCATCATAGCGACTTTATTTGACAACGGGCCCCATCAAATAGTCTGGGAGCCATGTGACGATCTCGGGGAAGATACACAAGATCACGATGCAGAGAACCATCATCCCGACATAGGGCACTGAACCCCAGAGCACGGTTCTGGTGGGCACGTCCGGCGCTATCGCATTGACGACAAACAGGTTCAGGCCGACCGGCGGCGTGATCAGGCCGATTTCCATATTGATCGTCATGATGACGCCGAACCATATCGGATCGAACCCAGCGGCGGTGATGATCGGCAGCAGAATCGGCGCCGTCATCAGGATGATGCCCGCCGGCGGAATGAAGCAGCCGCAGACGAGCAGGAACAGGTTGATGAGGCCCATCAACACCCACTTGTTGACGTTCAGGGCGGCAATCGCCTCCGCCAGCGTCTGGGTGATGTAGAGCGACGTCAACATGTAGCCGAACAACACGGCGGTCGCGATGATCATCAGGATCATCACCGACTCGCGCGTCGTGGAACGTAGAATGTCCCACCACTGCATCGGGTTCCACATGCGATAGATCAGAACCGCGAACAGCACGCAGAACGCGGCGCCGACACCGGCCGCTTCCGACGGCGTCGCAATGCCGCCATACAGCACGTACATCACCGCGATGACGATCACGAGGAACGGCGCGACCTTCGGAATAGACGCGAACTTTTCCTTCCACGAATAGCGGAAGCCTTCCGCATAGGCGCGGAAGCCGGACTTCCAGATGTAGAAGACGGTCCAGCCCATGAACAGCGCGGTCAGCAGCAGACCCGGCAACACGCCGGCGAGGAACAGACGGCCGATCGAGGTCTCGGTGGCGATGCCGTACAGGATCAGGGTGATCGACGGCGGGATGAGGATGCCCAAGGTGCCGCCGGCGCAGATCGAGCCGGTGGCGACCTCATCCGGATAGCCGCGCTTGCGCATTTCCGGAATGCCCATCTTGCCGATGGCGGCGCAAGTCGCGGGCGACGAGCCGGTCAGTGCGGCAAAGATGGCGCAGGCACCGAGATTAGACACGACGAGGCCGCCGGGCACGCGATAGAGCCAGCGATCGAGCGCGATGTAGAGATCGCGTCCGGCCGGCGACGAGCCGATCGCCGCGCCCATCATGATGAACATCGGGATCGACACCAGCGTGAAGTCGTGCAGCCCCGAGTACAGCGTTTCGGCCGCGACATGCAGCGCGGCCGGCCCCTGGAAGATGACCAGGAAGGCGATGCCGACGGCGCCGAGCGCGAAGGCAACCGGTGCGCCGGTCAGGAAGACGGCGACGGTGACGATGAAGACAAGAATGCCTTGCGTGGCCGGACTCATATGCCGGTCTCCTTGATCGAAACGGCGGGACCTTCGCCGGTGATGCCGAAGGGCGGCTCGCGCCCGGTCACCAGGTCGAGGAAGTCGACGATGTATTGCAGGGTGAGGATGCCGAGACCGACCGGCATGGCCATGTAGGGAATCCACAGCCGCGCGCGCCACATCGAATCCGAGCGCCAGTTGTTTTCATAGGCCTCGAGCCAGAACGAGAAAGTCAGCCAGGCCATCACCGCGACGAACGCCAGCGAGATGGACACGGCGAAGAAGGCCAGCCACCAGCGCGCGCGCGGGCCGGCGTAAATCGGCAGCACGTCGACATTGACGTGGCCTTTGGTCAGCAGAACGTAAGGGCTGCCAAGGAAAGTGGCGGCGACGAGGCTGAAGGTGACGAAGTCGGTTTGCCAGATCGTGGTCTGATTGAGCACGTAGCGGACGAATACCATCTGGCAGACGACGACCACGCCGGCGGCTGTAAGCCCCGCCGCAATCAGGCCGAACGTCACCGAAAGCCATCGCACGATGCGGGTAAAGAGTTCCATGGTCCCCTCGGTCGATCTCTCAATAAAAATCGGCCGGCACGAGGCCGGCCGATCGTTCGCGGATACGAGTTACTTAACGGCGAGCGCTTCGTCGATCAGCTTCTTGCCATCCGACACTTCGTCGGCAAACACCTTGTACGAGCTCTGCTGCGCGATCTTGATCCAGGCGTCGTACTCCTCCGGCGTCAGCGTGACGACCTCGACATTGTTCTTCTTGAAAGATTCCACCATCTTCTCGTCGAGGAGGCGGCTTTCCTTGTTGAAGTACTCTTCGGACTTCTTGCCGGCTTCGGCGAGCGCCTTCTTCTGGTCGGCCGAGAGCTTGTCGTAGCTCCGCTTCGACATCAGCACCGGTTCATACATGAACCAGAGCGCGTTCTCGCCCGGCGCGGTGATGCACTTCACCTGTTCGTAGATGCGGAACGAGATGAAGCTGCCGTTCGAGGTGTCGGTGCCGTCGGCAACGCCGGTCTGCAGCGCGTTGTAGACTTCGTTGGACGGGATGTTGACGATCGAGGCGCCGGCCTGCTGCCACATCTGCGCGAAGGTCGGGCCGGCCGAGCGGATCTTCTGGCCCTTGATGTCGTCCGGCTTGCGGATGCAGCCCTTCTTCGAAGCGATCGAGCCGGCGAGCCAGGCATCGGCGACGACAACGACGCCGGCCTTCTCGATCTTGGCCTTGATGTCCTTCATGAAGGGCGAGGTGTTGAGACGCGCGGCGCGGTCATGATTCCGGACCAGACCGGGCATCAGCGTGGCCGAGAAAGCACCGACCTTGCCCGAGGCGTAGTCGAGCGGGAAAGCGGCGAAGTCGAGCTGGCCGTTGACCAGCGCATTCCACTGATCGTTCGGCTTGAACAGCGATGCGCCCGGATAAACCTGGATGTCGACGCCGGCGGCCTTCATTTCCTTGGCGATGATCTGCACCATCTCGTCGCGCGGATCGCCCTTGCCGCCCGGAAATTGGTGCGAGGCCTTCATGGTGATCTGGGCCTGCGCCGAGGCCGAGAGCGCAACGACGGCCGCGGCCGCCAGCAGGGTGGTCAGTTTTTTGGTCATTCGATTTTCCTCCATCTCGTTTTGCAGTCTTTTGTTGTGGCGGATTTCACCCGCCCAATATCGCATCGACAGAATAGCGGCAGCTACGGAATTTGCCCCCAGGCGACATTATCCGCCGCTGCCGCACAGCGCCATAGCGCGGCCGGCAATTCCTGCGCAACCCCTTGGCCCTCAGCGAAATTCCGGTATGGCCAGCATTCGGTGATGCCTTTATAAGCGCCACCGACCTGCCCTGCCCCAAGTTCCCGGAGATTTAGAATATGTCCAAGCCGCTCCAAGGCGTCCGCGTCCTCGAACTCGCCCGCATCCTGGCGGGTCCCTGGGCCGGACAGACGCTGGCCGATCTCGGCGCCGACGTCATTAAGGTGGAGCGCAAGGGCGCGGGTGACGACACCCGCCAGTGGGGCCCTCCCTTCGTCGAGAGCAAGCAAGGCGATCATCTGGGCGCTGCCTATTTTCACGCCGCCAACCGCGGCAAGCGCTCGATCGAGCTCGATTTCGAGGATCCGGAAGGCCAGCGCATCGTGCGCAAGCTGGCGGCCAAGTCCGACATTCTGATCGAGAATTTCAAGGTCGGCGGTCTCGCCAAGTTCAAGCTCGATTATGCGAGCATGAAGGAAGAGTTCCCGCATCTGATCTATTGCTCGGTGACCGGCTTCGGTCAGGACGGCCCCTACGCCAAGCGCGCCGGCTACGATCTGATGGCGCAAGGCATGGGCGGCGTGATGGATCTCACCGGCATGGCCGATGGCGAGCCGACCCGTATCGGCATTCCGATGTCGGACATTTTTACCGGCGTCTATTCGGTCGTCGGCATTCTTGCTGCGCTGCACCAACGCAAGGCCACCGGCAAGGGTTGCTACGTCGATACGGCGCTTGTGGATTCCACAGTCGGCGTGCTGTCGAACCAGGCCCTGAACTATCTTGTGTCGGGCAATGTCCCGAAGCGGATCGGCAATGCCCACGCCAACATCGTGCCGTATCAGGTTTTCCCGGTCGCGGACGGGCATGTCATCATCGCCACCGGCAACACCGGCCAGTACGTCAAGCTGTGCAACATTCTCGGCGCGCCTGAACTCGGCACCGATCCGGCCTATGCCGACAACACCGGCCGCCTGACGCGGCGCGATGAACTGATCGGCAAGCTGTCGGCGCTGACCTCGAAGATGAAGCGCGACGATCTGCTCAAGCAGCTCGAGGCGCAGGGCGTTCCCGCGGGCCCGATCAACAACGTCGAGCAGGTGTTCGAAGACCCGCAGGTCATCCATCGCGGCATGAAGCTCGAATATCCCAGCGCCGACGCGAAGGCGGGCAAGATCCCCGGCGTGCGCACGCCGATCGTGATGGACGGCTGGCGCGCCGCCAGCGACCGCCCCTCGCCCAAGCTCGGCGAGCATACGACGGAGATCCTGAAAGAAATCGGCGAAGGCTGAGGCGGTTCAAGCCTCGCTGCGCTGGCGCAGCGACAGCCATTCCCAGAGCGCGACAACGATCAGGATCGCGGTGGTGATGGCCGACAAGGCAAGCGGCGTCAGAAAGAATGACGCCGGCACCGAGAGCGCCAGCAAACCCAGCCCGACCAGATGCGAAAGCGGCAGGTTCGGCGCTGACAGTCGTTTGAAAAGCGCGCTGCCGATCAGATAAAGCGCCGGGCCGCCGACCAGCGCGCATAACGCCGGCAGTTCGACATGACCGCCGGGGTGTTGCACCACCAGTTCGTCTCCCACCGCGACGACGATGATGCCGGCGACGATCGGGATATGCATGAAGGTGTAGCCGGCGCGCGCCAGCCGTCCAGGGTCACTCGACTTTTCTATTTGATGGCTCGCCCGCTCCGCGCCAATGTTGAAATACACCGCCCACAACCCGACGCTTCCCATGAAGGCCACGAGAAAGGCCCCGATCGCAGGAGCGGTCCAGTCGAGCGATGCGAACGTCGCGCCGGTAATCAGGATCGACTCGCCCAGCGCGATGATGATGAACAACCCGCAGCGCTCCGCCATATGGGCGCCGGCAACAGCCCAGTCGGCGGTTATCGAGCGGCCGAGTCGCGGCACCCGGTAGCCGAGCAGAGGCGCCGCCGTCTCGATCGCCACCGCAAGGGCCCATAATTCAAGGCGCCATGCCGCCTCGCCGTAACATCCCGCCAGCCAGAACGGCGCTGCCGCCAGATGCCAGAGCGATATGCGTACGAAGTTGAGGAAGTTGGCCTTGTCGTGCCGATAGAGCGCCCACAGCATCACGCCATCGCGGATCACATGCATGGCGACATAGCCAGCCGCCACCGCCCCACCGCGGTCGTCAAAGGCTTTCGGCAAGGCCGCTGAAAACACGAGGCCGGCCAGCATCAGCGCGAACAGCATGACACGGACCACCGGCCGCGCCGGGTCCAGCCAGTTCGTAACCCAGGCGGCGTTGATCCAGGCCCACCACATCGCGATGAGCAGCACCGCTGTTTGAGCAAGACCGGTCAGGCTGAGGTGCGCCAGCAGGCCGTGCGACAACTGGGTTACCGCGAATACAAAGACCAGGTCGAAGAACAATTCGACATAGGTGACGCGGCTGCTCTCGTGACCCCCACGGACGCGCAGTTGACTGGTGCTGGCGGCAAAAAGGCTCATGGCGGATACCGGTGGGACAAGCCGGGATGTTTTAACCGCCTCGCCGTATGTCCGCCAGCCAGGGAGCCATTCGGCAGCCGGCGCGTTATGCTGGCCTCATGGCCCGCAAGAAGAGCACGACCGGGAAAGCAAAGGACCGCGCGATATCGGGGGGCTCGTCCATTGACGACGATCTCGTCGGCAAGCGCATCAGGATCGAGCGCGCCACCTTCGATGCTATCTCCCTGATGATGCGGGAGCAGATGAAGGACCTCGACGAGATCACCGAGGAAGCCTTCCGCGACCTGCTGAAGAAGTACGGCCGCACCGCCGATTTCCGCGAGGCGCTCAAGATGAGTGCGAGGCAGGCCGGCCGCAAAACGGAAGATGCCAGACCGGGCAGCAAACCCTCCGATCGCCGAAAGCGCAGCCGGACGCGCTGACCGGCCTCAGGCCCCCGATGGAACTTTTGCCGGTCCGGCCCCGTTCTAGGCGCCATGGACAGCAACGCCTGGGACGAGATATTCCGACTTCTCGCGGCGGCCGGCGCCGGCATCGCCATCGGCGTTAACCGCGAAATGCAGGGCAAGCCGCTCGGCATGCGGACACTCGCTCTCGTCGCTTTGGGCTCCGCCATCGCCGCCCTTACCGCTGTCGATTACCGCGGCCTCGACCATGATCCCGATGCGCTCAGCCGCGTCGTGCAGGGCGTGCTGCAGGGCGTGCTCACCGGCATCGGCTTCATCGGCGCCGGCGTCGTGTTGCGCAACAAGGACTCCGGCACGGTCGAGGGACTGACCACCGCGGCGTCGGTGTGGGTCACGGCCGCGATCGGCATCGCCTGCGCGCTGGCCGCCTGGCATCTCGTCATCATCGGCGTCGTCTTGACGCTGGTCGTGCTGGTCGGCCTCGGCTGGGTCGAGAGCAAGCTTTTTGCCGGCCGCGGAGCGCGAAACGGCCCATCAAATCGTTGATAATTCTTGAATTTCGGCGGCCGACGGCCGGCCGATATTTTTGCGCGGAGGACTTATCCGCAGGCTGCCGACTCAGATAGCTGTGCCGGAAACACGTTGCCGCCCGGAATTCTCCATGCGCCTCGCCCTTAAAGAAGCCCCTCCCCTGCAGCCTGCCGCCGACGCCGACGCCGGCCATGATGCCGGATACGCCGAGCGCTTCGAACACGCTGACGGCTGGGTCAATCTGATGACACCCGCCCGCCGCGCCGCGCTCGACGCGCTGGAGCGCGAATTTCATGAACTGGTGGTCCTGGGTATTCTGAAGACCGCGGGCCGTTGATGGGACGGGCGCCGCGCCCGGCGTTGCGCTAGGCTCGAGGGCGGCTTAAAGCCTTCCTGCCGAAAACGCCCGAAGTCACGGATCATGGACAGCGACATCCTGCGCAGACTTCATTACGCCGCGGCCGTCGGCTGCGGTGCGTTCGCGGCGCTGGTGGTGCATATCCTGCTCACGGTGTTCGGCGTCGGGCTCGACGCCGTGCTGCGCGAGGCCGATGCCGGCAACGCCAAGCAGATGGCGTCCGCGATCGCCTGGTGGGCCATCGCCGCCGCCGGCTTCGTTGGCGGCTGGGGCACCGGCGCCTATCTCATCGCGGCGGCGCGCGGCCGCGAGTTCATGGCGCGGCTGGCGCAGCGCTTCCTCATCGCCGTCGTGTTCGCCATGGCGACCGCGGGCGGCGTCATGAGCAAAAGCGGCAATCTCGGCGGCACCATCGACGTGATCGCCGGTCTGACCGCGCTCGGCCTCGGCGTGTTCTGCGCCTTCTGCGGCGCGCGGCTGGCTTACCTCAACGCCGAGCAGGTCTGAACGGCCTCAGGCCGCCGCTGCCGGCCGCATCGCATCCTGCAGCATCATGTCCGCGCATTTCTCGCCGATCATGACGATCGCCGCATTGGTGTTGCCCGACACCAAGGTCGGCATGATCGAGCCGTCGGCGACGCGCAGGCCTTCGATGCCGCGCACGCGCAGACGCTCATCGACCACGGAATTGACATCCGGCCCCATGCGGCAGGTGCTGACGGGGTGGAACACCGTCGTGCCCTTCTCGCGTGCGAAGTTGAGCAGGGCCTCATCACTCTGCGTCTGCGGGCCGGGCGTGATTTCCTCCGCGACGTAGCGTGTGATGGCGGGCTGACTCATGATGTTCCGCGTCAGCTTCATGCCCGCGACCATGACATCGCGATCGAAAGCCGCGGACATGTAGTTCGCCTGGATGGCCGGCGCCTCGGCCGGATCGGCAGATTTGATATGCACGGTGCCGCGGCTGTGCGGACGCAACTGGCAGACCGACGCGAGGAAGCCAGAATGCGTGTGCAACTTCTGGCCGACGCTGTCGGCGCTGAACAGAATGAAGTGGATCTGCACGTCAGGCGACGCCAGTGACGGATCGGTCTTGAAGAAGCCGCCAGCATAGCCGGCGCCGATGGACAGCGGCCCCTTGCGATAGATCGCGTAATCGAGCGCCGCGCCAACGCGCCGCGCGAAGCTCGCCATCGTGTCGTTGACGGTGATCTTCTCGGTGCAGCGATACTGGAAACGCGCCTGGAAGTGATCCTGCAGATCGGCACCGACGCCGCGCATCTCGTGCCGCACCTCGATGCCGTGCGAACGCAGCAGTTCACCCGGCCCCACGCCGGACAGCTGCAGCAATTGCGGTGAATTGAAGGCCCCGCCGGACAGCACGACTTCGCCCGCCGCCCGCGCCTTGAACATCTGGCCATGCTGGCGATATTCGATGCCGACAGCGCGCTTGCCCTCGAACAGGATGCGCGTCGCCAAAGCCTCCGAGACGACTTTCAGATTGGACCGCTTCAGCGCCGGCTTGAGATAGCCCTTCGCCGTCGAGCAGCGCCGGCCGTTGCGCGCCGTCAGTTGATAGTAACCGGCGCCTTCCTGGCTCGGGCCGTTGAAATCGTCATTGCGCGGATAGCCCGCCTGCTCCGACGCTTCGATGAAGGCTTCACAGAGCGGATGCGTCTCGACATCCGAGACGCAGAGCGGCCCGCCCTTGCCGTGCAGATCGTCGGCGCCGCGCTCCTGGTCTTCGGATTTGCGGAAATACGGCAGCACGTCGTCGAAGCCCCAGCCGGCATTGCCGAGCTGGCGCCACTGGTCGAAATCCTCGCGCTGGCCGCGAATGTAAAGCAGTCCGTTGATCGAGCTCGAACCGCCCAGCACCTTGCCGCGTGGCTGGATGATGCGCCGGCCGTTCAGCTCGGGCTCCGGCTCCGTCTGATAAAGCCAGTTGACGCGGGCGTCGGTGAACAACTTGCCGTAGCCGAGCGGAATGTGAATCCAGATATTGCGGTCGCGGCCACCGGCTTCGAGGAGCAGCACGCTGTGCCTGCCCGATGCCGAGAGGCGCTCCGCCAATACGCATCCGGCGCTGCCCGCGCCGACGACGATGTAATCGAACGAACCTGCATCCTGCAAAGGCAATTCCCCCGGGCGATTTGTCATTTGCCCGGGAGTGTAGCCAAATTTCGCGAGGCGGAAAGGCCGTCGTCAGCCGCCGGAATAGCCGCCGATGATCGGGAGAATTTCCCCGGTGATATAGCTGGAACAGCTTGGCGCTGCGAGGAAGACGAAAGCCGGCGCGATCTCCTCCGGCTGCGCCGGACGCTTCATCGGCACGCTGCCGCCAAACTGGGTCAGCGCTTCGGCACTGCGGTCCGCCGGGTTGAGCGGCGTCCAGACCGGCCCCGGCGCGACCGCGTTGACGCGGATGCCCTTGGGCACGAGGTGCGTCGCCAGCGAACGCACGAAGGCGTGGATGCCGCCCTTGGTCATGGAATAGTCGAGCAGATTGGCGCTTCCCATCAGGCCCGTGACCGATCCCGTCATGACGATGGCGCTGCCCCGCTTCATTTGCGGCACGGACGCTTTCGCCATGTGGAAGTAGCCGTAGAGATTGGTCTTGAGCGTGCGGTCGAAGTGCTGCTGGGTGAGGTCCTCGATGTCCTGCACATGCTCCTGGAAGGCGGCATTATTGACCAGAACGTCGAGACGGCCGAACTCCTCGACCGTGCGTGCCACCACGGCGCGGCAGAACTCCGGGTCGGACACATCGCCGGCAATGGCGAGACAGCGGCGGCCTTCCTTCTCCACCAGCCGCTGGGTCTCGCGCGCATCCTCATGCTCGTTGAGATAAACGATGACGACGTCCGCGCCTTCGCGTGCATAGAGCACGGCGACGCCGCGGCCGATGCCGGAGTCGCCGCCGGTGATGATCGCCACCTTGTCCTTGAGCTTTTCCGAGCCGAGGTAATGCGGCGCGTCGACCATCGGCGCCAGCTCGAGATCGGCTTCGATGCCTGGCTTCTTGAGATGCTGCTTCGGCATCGGCAGTTCGGGATATTCGCGCGCGCCGGCCTGCATCGCCTTTTCCTTGGCGTCGCTCTGGTCGCCGTTCTTCTTGCCTGCACCCTTCTCCTTGGCATCGATCTTGGCCTGGATGTCGCGGTGGACGGCGGCCGCTTGTTCGGCGGCCTTTGCGAAGCGTTCGAAGTCGGCGGCCGTGGTCATGCGTTGTCCTTCGTACCGAGCACATTTTCGCCGGCAGCCGGCGACGGCACCGTGATGGTCACGCCGAGACCGTCACGAATGGAGTTGGAAGCGGCCGCGACGATGGCCTCGAAGGCGGCTTCCTTGCTGGCGTACTCGCCGCCAACATCGCCGTCGTGGTCGACCGTCCAGGAGGAACTATCTTTGCGGATGACGGAATATCGCGTGTCCATGGTCCAACTTCTCCATATTGCGGATGGAGAACAGGCGGGCCCGCTGCTTCGTTCCCTGCCTCGCCCGAATGGATGCGGTCTTGAAGTCACTGGCGCACGCCGCCAGATCGACAACCTGTGGGAAGTGTGCGAACAAACGGCCCTCGACGCCGCTGGCGGTCCTGCCAGGCGTCTTGGTTTTTTTTGCAGCGCAGCGAGAGTAAAAAATGACCACGCCGCAGTATCTTTCCAAGCTCGACCATTACATCAACGGCGCCTGGGTGCAGCCGACGTCCGGCAAGGGCCAGGATGTCGTCAACCCTGCGACCAATCAGCCCATCGGCAAGCTCGGCTATGCGTCAAAGGCCGATCTCGACGCCGCGCTGAAGGCGGCGGAGGCCGGCTTCAAGACGTGGCGCAAGGTCTCGTCTTTCGAGCGCGCCAAGCTGCTGCGCAAGACCGCCGATCTCGTCCGCTCGCGCGCCGAGCAGATCGCCACCGCGCTGACCTTCGAGCAGGGCAAGGTCTTTGCCGAGGCCAAGCTCGAGGTCATGGGTTCGGCCGATATCCTGGAGTGGTTCGCCGACGAAGGCCGCCGCGCCTATGGTCGCATCATCCCGGCGCGCGCCGACGGCGTGCGCAACATGGTGATCATGGAGCCGGTCGGCCCCGTCGCCGGTTTCTCGCCGTGGAACTTCCCGGTCACGCAGGCGGCCCGCAAGATCGCCGCCGCGCTTGCCGCCGGTTGCTCGATCATCGTCAAGTGCCCGGAAGAAACGCCCGGTTCGCCGATCGAATTCGTCAAGTGCTTCGAGGATGCGGGCGTGCCGGCCGGCGTCGTCAATCTCCTGTACGGCGTGCCGTCGGAGATTTCCGAATACCTCATCGCGCATCCGACCATCCGCAAGATCTCCTTCACGGGCTCGGTGCCGGTCGGCAAGCAGCTCGCCTCGCTCGCCGGCCTGCACATGAAGCGCGCCACCATGGAGCTCGGCGGCCATGCGCCGGTGATGGTGTTCGACGATGCCGACGCCGACGGCGCGGCGACGTTGATGGCGGCGATGAAGTATCGCAACGCCGGCCAGGTCTGCGTGTCGCCGACCCGCTTCTTCGTACAGGAGAAGGCTTACGACAAGTTCGTGTCCAAGTTCATCGACCTCGCCAAGGCGGTGAAGGTCGGCGACGGCTTTGACCCGGCCAGCAAGATGGGCCCGCTCGCCAATCCGCGCCGCGTCAATGCGATGGAAAGCATCATTCTCGACGCCAAGGAAAAGGGCGCCAAGATCGAGACCGGCGGCGAGCGCATCGGCAATGCCGGCAACTTCTTCGAGCCGACGGTGCTGACGGGCGTGCCGCAGAGCGCCCGCATCATGAGCGAGGAGCCGTTCGGCCCCGTCGCCGTGATGATGCCGTTCAAGGACACGGATGCGATGCTGGAGCAGGCCAACAGCCTGCCTTTCGGCCTCGCCAGCTATGCCTTCACCACGAACGCCAAGACCGCGGCCAAGCTGACCGATTCCATCGACGCCGGCATGCTGAGCATCAACCACTTCGGCATCGCGCTGCCGGAGACGCCGTTCGGCGGCATCAAGGACTCAGGCTACGGCCACGAAGGCGGTATCGAGGGTCTCAACGCCTACCTGCAGGCCAAGTTCGTCAGCCATCTGGCCTGACGACATCGCTGAGGCCGACGAAAAATGGGGGCGCCATTCCGCAAGAGGTGGCGCCCTATCGCTTGATGATGTTCGACTGCCGGAAGCCCAAAGCCGCCATTGCGTAGGAAATGGCGCGCCCGGAGAGATTCGAACTCCCGACCCTCAGATTCGAAGTCTGATGCTCTATCCAGCTGAGCTACGGGCGCTTGGTCGGGACATCTTCTAGCCTGTCTTAAGGCCGGCGTCTGCACCGCCGTCGCATCATTTGAACGTGTCGTTGTAGCGCGCGATGCAGGTTTTCAGCACCTCGTCGCCCGGCCTGGTCCACCAGTCCTGCGCCGAGAAAATCTCGATCTCGGTCGGGCCCTGGTAGCCGGCGGCCTCGATCAACTTGCGGAACCGCGGCAGGTCGATGACGCCGTCGCCCGGCATGCCGCGGTCGAGCAGCAGGTCCTTGGTCGGCACCAGCCAGTCGCAGATGTGGTAGCCGAAAATGCGCTTCTCGCGGCCGGCGCGCGCGATCTGCGTTTCGACCTCCGGGTCCCACCACACATGATACACATCGATGGCGACACCGACGTCGTTGCCCAGTTGCCCGGCCATGTCGAGCGCTTGCTTGAGCGTGTTCACGCAGGCGCGGTCGCCGGCATACATCGGGTGCAACGGCTCGATGGCCAGCGGAACGCCCACCGCCCGCGCATGCGGCAGAATGGCGGCGAGACCGTCCTGCACCATCTGCCGTGCCGCGCCGATATCGCGCGTCCCGGCCGGCAGTCCGCCGACCACCAGCACCAGACACTCGGCGCCCAGTGCCGCCGCCTCATCGAGCGCGCGCTTGTTGTCGTCTATCGCAGCCTGACGGCCGGCGCTGTCGGCCGCCGGAAACATGCCGCCCCGGCAATAGCCGGAGACCTTGAGGCCGTTGTCCTTGATCGCCTTCACCGCCGTATCGAGGCCGACAGCCGCGACCTGATCGCGCCACGGATCGACGTAGGGAATGCCGAGTTTGGCGCAGGCCGCCACCGCTTCGGGCAGTTTCCATTGCTGACGCACGGTGGCGAGGTTGATTGAGAGGCCTTCGGTCTTCATCGCTTTGTCCTTCAGGAATTCACGCGTTGGCAATCGCCGTACTGGGGCGCATCGCCGCCCAATCCGGCATCACGGCACTGCCAAGCCCGCTCGCGCGCGCGATCGAGCCCAGCGCGATGTCGCCGCCCTTGATCGACAACCGCACGCGACCGTTGGCGGCGCGGGCATAGAGATCGCCATGCGCGGCGAGAAACGCGTCCTGCTCGGCCTGCGGCGCGCCGGCCATGCCGTCGACATAGTGGTGACCGTTACGTTCGACATGCGTGGCGCCGACCAGCGAGGCCAGCGTCAGGTCCTGCTGCACGGCGATGCCGCCTTGTGTGGTGAGATCTTCCGCCGACATGACATAATGTCCGCCGTCGGCGCCGTAATGCGCGACGCGGGCGCTGTTGAGCAGAGCGCGGTAGAAACCCTTGCAGGACTTTGACGAGATGCCGGTATAGCCAAGCGCGCGGGCGCGCGGAAACACGTCGAAGTCGCTGTCGGATTCATCGATCTCGACGGCGATGTCCTTCGCCAGCGGATGCACCGGCTTACTGAGCGCTTCGGCGCGGGCGATCGGCTGTTCGATCAGCAGCAGCGACGCCTTCAGATTCCTGAGCCGTGCGTCCTCACCCATGCGTTTCCACAATGCCATTACGGCATCGACATTTTCGTATTGCTCGTTGCCATCCAGCGTCGCCTGGTAGGCGCCGGCGTCGCGGTCGAGAACGGCTGCGATTGCAGCAAGGCGCTCGATATCCTCCTCGACCTTGCCGCCGACCTTGAGCTTGAAATAGCGGTGGCCGTAGACGGCGATGACTTCCTCGAGGCTTTCCGGCAAGCCGTCGTCGAGCCGCCTGCCCGTGGTCTCGTCCCGTGTGATGGCATCGACCAGACCGACGGTATGGCGCGCGGCGATACTCGCAGCCACCTTCCGGGTCGCCAGAAACCTGTCGAGACCGAAGCCGTCAAGATCCGGCGTCAGCGCCGGGGTAATCCCGAGACGATTGGCGCGCACGAGCTCGGCAACAGGCACGCCCTCGAGCCGGCCGAGTGCATCGATAATGGCGCGCTCGATCAAGGCCTGACCGAAAGACGCCACCAATCCGTTCAGCCCCGCCTTGGTGCAGAGCGCGCGATGGCCGGCATTGGCGGCCGCGGTGATGCCGAAAGCGGTGTCTTCGCCGACGGCGATGGCGTGACGCTGCGCGCTCGCCAGCGAGCGGCGCAACTGGTCGAAATTGTCTTCATTGGACAGGCCGGGCGATTTGTCGAACCATTTCGGCACCAGCAATTCCGCGGCGATGCCTTCGCCTTCCCGGCCATCCGCCGTGCGGATGCGAGCCCGCACGAACAGTTGCGGCGCTTCGCGCAGGGTGACGACGCCGAAGCGGAACGGCAGCCGCAGGGTCACGGGGCGCTCATAGGCGCGCACGTCGATCAGGCGCAGGCGGGGGGCGTTCATGGCAGCGCCTCCATCGTGCCGCGCACATAGCCGATGGCTCGCGCAGCGCAGGTCGGTCCATCGGGGACATAGACGAAAGGTTCGATGCCGTAATCGCCTTCGTAGTTTTGCTCGCGCAGCGCCGTGAAGATCGGCGCGAAGGCGAGATCGCCCTCCCCCGGCCCGCGGCGGTTCGGATCGTTGAGATGAACATGCGCGATCATGCCGGTCGGCAGCCAGCGCCGGATCGTATCCGGAATGGACATCGGCTCGGTCGGTGCGGCGGACGAGCAGTCGATCATGGTGCGCAGCGCCGGGTTGCCGACGGTCGTTACAATGTTGGCCGCCTCCTCCACCGTGTTGATGTGATCGGTTTGCCGCCGAGACAGCGGTTCGATGCAGTAGATCACGCCGGCCTTGGCCGCGGCTTCTCCGGCCGCCGCGAAACAGTCGATCGCATGCTGGCGGCCCTCCGTCTCGAAGCCGGTCTCAAGCTTGCGCTGGTCGGGCGAGCCATGCACCAGCACCGTGCCACCGAGATCGGCTGCCAGTTCGCACAGATCGCGGATCACGCCGACGGTCCGGTCACGCTGCGCCTTGTCACGCGACGTGATCGACAGACCGGCCGGCGCCCGCATCAGGTAATGCAGTCCGGTGATGACAATGCCGGCGTCGGAGGCGGCGCGGCGCAGCGCCCGCCGCTCCTCGGACGACAGCCGGTGCGGCTCGTCGCCCAGCGTGAAGGGCGAGACCTCCAGACCGTCATAACCGAGCTTTGCCGCCAGGTCGCACTGCGCGGCGAATGGCCGGTCCGCGATCACCTCATTGCACAGACCGATCCTCATGCGCTCTTGTTCCAACCCATCATGCGTGCCGTCGCATGGCGCACCGGCGGCAGGGCAAAGAGGATGATGAGCGCGGTCGTGACCCACAACACGGCGCTGACCGGGCGGGTGAAGAACGGCGTCAGGTCGCCGTCCGACAGAACCAGCGCGCGACGAAGGTTCTTGTCGAGGATGTCGCCGAGGATGATGCCGAGCACGAGCGGCGCCATCGGATATTTCATCTCGCGCAGGATGAAGCCGACCACGCCGAAGAACAACATGACATAGACGTCGAACAGGCGCTGGCTGATGGCATAGGGACCGATGACGCATAGCACGAAGACAACCGGCATGAGCCGTTCGCGCGGCACGCGCAGAACGGTGAGCAGCGGCCGCGTCAGCGCCAGGCCGAAGACGCCCATGGCGACCGTCGCCAGCAGCACCATCCAGACCACCTGATAGACGAACTCCGGCGCCTCGATCATGATCAGCGGGCCCGGCCGAATGCCATGGATGAACATGGCGGCGAGCAGGACGGCAGCCGGCGCCGAACCCGGCACGGCCAGCGTCAGCGCCGGAATGAGCGCGCCGGGTATCGCAGCGTTGTTGCCGGTTTCGGCGGCAATCAGGCCTTCGCGCGAGCCCTTGCCGAACTGATCGGCTTCCTTGCTGGCGCGCCGCGCCGCGCCATAGGACACCCAGGCGCCGATATCCTCACCGACACCCGGTATGATGCCGACGATGGTCCCGATCAGACCGGACCGGCCGATCGTCCGCTTGTAGCGCCACAGATCGGCAAGACCCGGCACGACGCGATCGACCGTGCGCGCTGCCATCTCCGCGGCGCGCTCCTTCATCACGCTCAGTACTTCGGCAAAACCGAAGGCGCCGACCAGCGCCGGGATGAGCGCAATGCCGCCCGCGAGATCGGAGTTGCCGTAGCTGAAGCGCGGCTCGGCGTGGATGCCTTCCTGCCCGACCATCGCCACCAGCAAACCGAGGAAGCCGATGATCCAGCCTTTCAGCGCATCTTCGAACGAGGTCATCTGGCCGGCGATGACGATGCCGAAGATAGCCAGCCAGAAGAACTCGTAGGAGCCAAAGCTCAGCGCGAATTCAGCAAGCATCGGCGCGAGCGCGGCCAGGAAGAGCACGCCGATAATGGTGCCGAGCACCGAGGCGCTGGTGGCAAGCCCCATCGCCTCTCCCGCCAGTCCCTGTTTGGCGAGCGGGAAACCGTCGAGCGTCGTCGCCGCATTGGCCGGCGTGCCGGGGATATTGAGCAGGATGGCCGACCGCGAGCCGCCATAGATGGCGCCGACATAGACGGCGATGAGCACGAGGATCGCCTGCTCCGGCACCATACGATAAGTAAGCGTCGTCAGAAGCGCCACCGCCATGGTGGCGGTGAGGCCAGGCAGCGCACCAATAACGATGCCTATCAGTGTCGCCCAGGCCACGTTGAACAACGTGGTGAAATTGGCGAACACCGCAAAGGCGGCGCCGAATGTCGCAAGACCGTCAAGCATGTTCTTTCACCGCTCCGATCACGGCAGCCGCACAAGGAACAGGGTTTCGAACAGGAAAGGCACGAAGCCCGCCGTTGCGACCGCAATAGCTGCGGCGAGCGCCAGCTTGACGCCGCGCGAACGCGGGCTGTCGTCGCTCTTCCACTCGAACGCCACGATGAAACTGAAGACGAATAGAAGCGTCGCGAGCCAGAACGGCGCATGACCGACGAGCCCAACGGCGTAAATCAGGCATAGGGCCATGCAAAGCCAGAAGCGGAATCGTCCGGCGCGTGCTTCCGCCGGGTCGTCTTCGGCCTCGAACGTCGCAGTAAATGCGCCGGCGGCGACTGACCGCAGCGCCAGCGCTGCGCCGAGCACGAAAATTATAATCCCGAGGCTGCCCGGCACGATACCCGGCGCAGTCCACGGATCGATGGAACGCTCTTCCAGACGTGGCATGCGGTAGGACTCGAAGGCGGTGACGGCACCCAGCGCCGTCAAGACAAGCCCGGTGATGAGATCGGCTCTCGCAAGCGGTCTTTGCTGCATCGGAAATCCCGTTCAGAAACGCGAAAGGACCGCGGTCCGGCACGAGGCCGAACCGCGGTCGTTAGAGAGGCTTCAGCGCGGAATGCCGACGCTGGCCGGATCGACCTTGGCCTGCTTGCGATCCCACAGGCCCCAGGCGGTTTCCTTCACTGCCGGCATGACAGCGGCCTTGGCGGCATCGCCATGGACGACGGCGACGATAGCGCCACGGCTGGTGGCGTACTTCTTGAGTGCTTCGGACTTGGCGAGCTTGTCGGTCCAGATCGCCTCGAAGGTCTTCACGACCTCGTCCGGCACGCCCTTCGGCAGGAAGATGCCGAAGTAGTTGTCCGTCGCCGGAAACGTCGGGATGAACTTGGTGACCGGCGAGATTTCCGGCACGCCCTCGAGATTGAGCGGCTTGGTTCCGACAACGGCGAGCGCGCGAATGCGGCCGGCGCGGATCATTTCCGCCTGCTCGACGGCAAGCTGGGTGGTGACGCTCGTCTCGCCGCCAGCAGTCGCGATGACCGCCGGGTTGCCGCCGTCATAGGTGACGTGCTTGGCCTCGACACCGGCGCCGGTCGAAAACGCACCGAGCGCGGCGCCGCCCGAAGAGTTGATGCCGGCGGTGGCAACCGTGACGGTGCCCGGCTTGTCCTTCATGGCCTTGATGAGGTCGTCGAGCGTCTTGTAAGGCGAGTTGGCGTTGACGCCGATCACCGACGAGTTGATGACCGCCAGGAAAAGGTGCCAGTCATCGAGCTTGGTGTTCAGCAGACCGGTCACGGCGTAGGTGCCGGCGTCTTTGGCGGCGCCCGAAGCGATCGTGTATCCGTCCTTGGGCGCGTCTAGCACCGCCTTGGTGCCGATCGAGCCCGATGCACCGGGCTGGTTGACGATGACCACCGACTGACCGATCGCGCTTTCGACTTCCTTGCCGATCAGGCGAACGACCTGATCGGTCGAGCCGCCGGCGCCCCATGGCACAATGATCGTGATCGGCTTGGTCGGTTTCCACGGATAGCTCTGGGCCGACGCGGCGCCGGTGAGCCCGACGATCGCTGCGGCCGTAAGCATCAAACTACGTAACATTGCAGTCCTCCCTTGTGTTGCCGTTTGGAAATTATGGCCGGCTTTTTGATTGCCGGCTCACGCTTGCAGTCTACGCCATGCCCTGCACGCTGAGGAACTTGCCCATGCGCGATGCGGCGAGATCCGGGTCGTGCAGAACGCGGGCCTTGTCGGCGAGCCGGAACAGTTCGGCAAAATGCAGCACCGAGCGCGCGCTCTGCTGTCCGCCGATCATCGAGAAGTGGTCCTGCAGGCCGTTGAGCCAGGCCAGGAACACGACGCCGGTTTTGTAGAACCGGGTCGGCGCCTTGAAGATGTGCCGTGACAGCGGCACCGTCGGCTCCAGGATGCCGTGAAAGCCCTGCAGATCGTTGTTGGCGAGCTTGGCGAGGCCGGCCGAAGCAGCCGGCGCGATGGCATCGAAAATGCCGAGCAGCGCGTCGGAATGGCCTTCCTCATCGCCGGCGATCAGTTCGGCGTAGTTGAAGTCGTCACCGGTATACATGCGAATGCCTTGCGGCAGCCGGCGGCGCATGGCGATCTCCTTCTCCTTCGACAGGAGCGAGATCTTGATGCCGTCGATCTTGTCGGCGTTGTCCGTCATGATGGCGAGGCACGTTTCCATCGCCGCCATGTGATCGGCGGAGCCCCAATAGCCCGCCAGCGCCGGATCGAACATCTCGCCGAGCCAGTGAATGATGACGGGCTGCTTCACCTGACGCAGGATGCGGCCATAGACCTTCTCGTAGTCGGCCGGCGATTTGGCGGCGCGGGCCAGAGCGCGCGACGCCATCAGGATGATCTGACCGCCTTCGGCTTCGATGAACGCGATCTGCTCCTCATAGGCCCGGATGATGTCGTCGAGCGTGACGCGATCATTGGCCTCGAGATGATCGGTGCCGCAGCCGCAGCCGATCCTGGCGCCGGGGCGGCCCTTGGCCGCCGTGAGGGCGTGCTTGATGAGTTGCTGGGCGCCGTTCCAGTCGAGACCGCCGCCACGCTGCGCCGTATCCATGGCTTCGGCGACGCCGAGGCCGAGGTCCCACAGGTAATGGCGGAACGCCATCGTCTTGTCCCAGTCTATAGCGACGTCGAGCCACGGATCGTTGTCGGCGAGCGGATCGGCGACGACATGCGCCGCCGCATAGGCGACGCGATTGAACTTCGCCGTCTCTTCCTTTGACGGAAACCGGATCGGCTCGCCGGTCGTGTATGGCGCGAAGGTCCGGTCGGCGGTGGGAAGCGAAATCGTCGCCATGTAATTCTCCGTTAGACGTCCGTCATTCCGGGACACGAACGTAGCGAGTAGGTCCGGAATCCAGACGCCGCAGCACCGTGGTTATGGATTCCGGGTTCGCGGCCTTGCGGCCGCGCCCCGGAATGACCGGTCAGATCTTGATTTCCGGAACGTCGAGCCAGCGACGCTCCTTCCAGCTCTTGAGGCCCAGTTCGGCGAGCTGCACGCCCTTGATGCCTTCGACCAAGTCGTGCCTCCACGGCGTGTCGGCGACGACGTGGCGAATGAAATCTTCCCACTGAATCTTGAAGCCGTTGTCGTAGACCATGTTGTCCGGCACCTCTTCCCACTGCGAGGCGAACTTCATGGTCTGCGGCACGTCCGGATTCCAGACCGGGCGCGGCGTGTTGACGCGAGACTGCGTCACGCACTTGGTGAGGCCCGCAACGGCCGAGCCATGCGTGCCGTCGACCTGGAAAGTGACGAGATCGTCGCGCTGCACACGCACGCACCACGATGAGTTCATGTGGGCGATGACGCCGCCGGCGAGCTGGAACGTGGCATAGGCCGCGTCGTCGGCATCGGCCTTGTAGGTCTTACCGTTTTCATCGACGCGCGTCGGGATATGCGTCGCGCCAAGGCAGCTCACCGCCTCGACATTGCCGAACAGGTTGTCGAGCACGTATCGCCAGTGGCACAGCATATCGAGGATGATGCCGCCGCCTTCATTCAGCTTGTAGTTCCAGCTCGGGCGCTGCGCCGGCTGACCCCAGTCACCTTCGAATACCCAGTAGCCGAACTCGCCGCGGACCGAGAGAATCTTGCCGAAGAAGCCGGCGTCATTCAGCAGCTTGATCTTGCGCAGCCCGGGCAGGAACAGCTTGTCCTGCACCACGCCGTTCTTGACGCCTTTGGCCTTGGCGGCCTTGGCGGCGGCGATCGCCTTTTCCATCGTGTCGGCGATCGGCTTTTCGCAATAGACATGCTTGCCGGCGGCGATCGCCTGCATCAGCAGGTCGGCGCGCATCTGCGTCGTCGCCGCGTCGAAGAACACTTCATCGTTCTTGTCGTTCACGGCCTTGTCGAGATCGGTGGTGT
Source organism: Pseudolabrys sp. (assembly GCA_035556455.1). Lineage (GTDB taxonomy): Bacteria > Pseudomonadota > Alphaproteobacteria > Rhizobiales > Xanthobacteraceae > Pseudolabrys. Next base: position 52,941 of record DATMEX010000057.1, on the reverse strand, counting down.
GGCGCTCGATGCCGTATTGCTTGGCCAGCGCGGCAACCTTCTCGGCGTTGCGGCCGACCAGGATCGGATCGGGCATCACCTTGTCGCCGTTCGGCAGCACAACGCCACCTTGCTGGCGGATGGCCACGATCGAACGCACCAGGTGCTGATTGAGCCCCATGCGTCCGGTGACGCCATTCATGACAATGCCGAGCCTGCGGGTCGCCACGCGCTTTCCTCCAATTGTGTGCCGGCGTCTGACGGCGCCGTTCTTAAGTAACTAGACGGTTACTATCGGACCGAAACCGGTCCGCCGTCAAGAGGCTCAAAATCTCATTTCTTCTCAGGGGGCTTCAGGTAAGCGAGGACGACCTCGACCATGTGCTCGCCGCGTTTTGCCAGCCGCGCGGGCGCGCTCAGGTCCTCGCCGAAAATCACCGAAAGAGTGTGCCGGTTCTGCATGTAGAAAAAGCCGAGGCCGGCAATGGTGATGTAAAGCTCCGCCGGATCGACACCCTTGCGGAACAGGCCCTGCTTGACGCCGCGCTGCAGCAGCCCTTCGATCATGCCGGTCAGCGGCCGGTGCAACGGACGGATGCTCTGCGACTTCTTCAGATTGGCCGCCCGGTTCATGTTTTCGGTCGCGAGCAGGCTGAGGAATTCCGGATGGTCGATGAAATATTGCCAGGTGAACAGCACCAGCTTGCGCATGCCGGCGACCGGGTCGAGCTCCGTCAGGTTCAGGCCGATTTCAGCGGTTCGGATCGCCGAGTAGGTGTGCTCGAGGACGGCGAGATACAGGCCCTGCTTGTCGCCGAAGTAATGGTAAAGCATGCGCTTGTTGATGCCGGCGCGCTCCGCGATGGCATCGACCCGCGCACCCGTCAGACCCTTGGCGGTGATCTCGTCGGTGGCGGCGCGCAGGATGGCCGCGCGCGTGCGCTCGGGATCGCGCGTCGCTCCGTTGGCGCGCAAGGCAGCCCGGCTTTTCAGCGTCGAACCTTCCATAGGACCCTCGGCCGCGGACGCGGCTTCCTTGTTTAGCGCAAGGCACCGGGAAGTCCTAGCGCCGGCTCACATCAGCGGAAACGCCAGCTCCAGCCGAGAATATCGGCCAATCCTCCCGACAGCGATAGAGCCGCAATCACCGTGGCAGCGTCCACGGTCAACACGACAGCACCGGCCAGGGAAACAACCGTACCGACCACCAACCCGCCACCGAATATTTCGTGATCGCGGTTGAGCACGGCCGAAAGGTGCACGCGGAAAATGAGATGCAGTTGCAGGATCGAGGTCGCCACCGCGATCGGCATCAGCGCGAAGGCCATATACCGGAACATCTGCGACAGGCTGACCGAGACGCCGGAGACAACGAACCACCTGGTCGCGCGCCAGTCCATAAACCTCAACCCGGGCCATTGCGACGGCATCAACATGGGGAGGACCACAACAACGGTCGCCGCCAGATGCGAGATGAAGCCCGCGGCGATGCCGCTGGCCAGCGTCTTTTGAGGCAGCGCCATGCCGATCAGAATCGGGCTGATGCCATATCCCAGGGCGCAAAGGCCGGCAAAGAAATAGCCTTCGCGATAGTGGGGCGTGAATGTCGGCGCGCTGGCATCACGCGACGGCGGTGCGGCCGGCCCGCGGGCGGCGCGGCGCGCCATCAACGGCCCCACCACGATCATGATGACGCCGACGATGCGTAGCGCCGTCACGGCTTCGCCCAGCCAGAACACCGCCAAAACGAGGGTTATGACGAGGCTGTAGTTCTGAACCGGTCCGACGAGGTTGGCGCCGATCGCCTTGACCGCGCGGTAGTTGGCGTAGCGCGCCGCGGCGAAGTGGATGACGCCGGCCGTGGCCAGCAGCAGCACCGACCGGCCGTCGAAGGCCCGCAGCGTTTCGCCGATGCCGAACGGCGCCAATGCAAGGAGAAACAACGGCAGCGCAAGGAAGCAGCTGATGGCCACCGCCTGCAACACGGAACCCGTGAGCACGCCACGTCGCGCCGTTGCATTTGCGAAGGCGAAGGTGACCGCGGAAAGAAGCGCAAGAAGGCCGCCTAGCATGACCTCCTCCGCTCACCCCCGCGAAGGCGGGGGTCCAGAAGGACAAAACGATGGGTCAGAATATGTCCCTCCTCGATTCCCGCATTCGCGGGAATGAGCGGAGTGTAGGGCAATTTCCTACGAACAGCACCGGCAGTTCATCGCGAACACCATGCGCTCCTCTTCCGTGAGCTTCTCCGGGATTTCGTTGCGTTGCGGCTGCTGCACCGCCAGCTGCGCCGGGAATACCGGCGTCGGTGCGATCGGCTCGTCGATCGGCAGGCCCGCCTTCTTCATGTCGGCGCGGCGTTTATCGGTGGCCTTGGCGTCGATCGAGCCGTCGGCCTTGAACACCACGCCGTAGCTCGTCTCCGCCTGCTCGCGCGAGATGTAGCCACATCGTACGTCGTGCGCCACATCCTCGATGTCGCGCTCCAGCGGCGAGCCGTAGCCGCCGCCGCCGCCGGAACGAAGGATATAGGCGTCGCCCGACTTCAGCACCTGGTTGATCGCCTTGCCATTCGGGAACAGCGTTTCCTCCGTCGCGCCGCCGCGATGAATGGCGACCGAATTGCCGAAGCCGGACAGGCCGCCGAACACGCCCCACGGCTTGCACACGACGCGGTCCATCTGCGACGAGAAATTGATCTGGTTGATAGCCTGCATCACCTGCTCGGTGCCGAGACCGCCGCGGAATTTGCCGGCGCCGCCGGAATCGGGCCGCAGGCAATAGCGCTCGACCAGCAGCGGATATTTCGCCTCCACCTGCTCCGACGGACCGTTATGGGTGTCGCCATCGTTCATGGCGATCGTGGCGTTCATGCCATCGCTGTTGTACTTGGCGCCCCAGCCGCCGCCGATCAGGCCGCCAAGATAAATGTAGAACGAGTTGTCGGACGCCTTGCGGCCGTTGACGCGACCGACCACGAGATCGGCATGATGGCCGGCGGCAACCTGCTTAGGCATCGCCGGCGCCACCGCCTTGAAGATCGTGTCCACGACTGTCATGGGATAGGTCATCCACATGCGCATCGCGGCCGGCTTCACCGCCGAGACGACGCTGCCCGCCGGCAGGATGATGTCGAGGGCGCGGAACTGGCCTTCGTTGATCGGCATGTCGAGCGCCGAGGTCAGGCACTTGAACGCCACCTGACAGCACGACATGCCCGCCGTGGCGCCCGAATTGTAGAAGCCGCCGACTTGCTTCGACACCTCCGACAGATCGACCGACATGCGGTCGCCCTTGATCTCGACCTTGACGCGGATCGGCACCCGCACGCCGACGGAGACGCCGTCGTCGTCCATGAACGACTCGGCTTCGTAAACGCCATCCGGCATGGCCGCGACCCGCTCGCGCGCGATACGCTCGCTCTGGTCCATGATGGCGTCGATAGCGCCGAGCACGTCATCGCGGCCGTATTTTCGCAGCATTTCGAGGAAGCGCTTCTCGCCGGTCTTCACCGCGGCGATCTGGGCGCGGAAATCGCCCATGGCGCGGTCGGCCAGTCGCACATTGGTCTTGATGATCGAGACCAGCTCTTCGTTGATCACGCCCTTGCGGTAGATCTTGACGATCGGCATCTGCAGGCCTTCGGAATAGATATCCGTCGTCGAGCCCGAAAGCGTGCCGCCGACATCCGGCCAGTGCGCCATGCAGCAGGAGAAGCCGACCAGGTCGCCGTCGTGGAAGATCGGCACCGTGAAGGTCATGTGGTTGAGATGCGAGCCTGTGATGTAGGCATCGTTGGTGAGCAGGATGTCGCCCGGATCGATATCGCCCTTGAAGTGCGCGATCTTGGCCTTCACCGTCTCGCTCATGCCGCGGATGAACATCGGCAGGCCGAGGCCGATCGACACCGTGTTGCCCTCGGCATCGAACAGGCCGACGGTGAAGTCCAGCGCCTCGTAGATGATCATGTTGTAGGCGGTACGCATCAGATTGGTCTTCATCTCCTCCGTCGCGGCGATGAGACCGTTGCGCACGATTTCGGTGACGACCGGATCAATCGCGGTACGGGACGAGCCCTGCTTGTTGATGGCGTCCATGATCAGGCCCTTCCGATTTCGATATGCAGATTGCCGAAGGCGTCGACTTCAACCTTGTCCTGCGGGAACACCACGGTGGTCGAGGCATGCTCTTCGATCAGCGCCGGACCGTTGATGCGGTTGCCGGCCGCCAGCTTCGTGCGGTCGTAGGTCGGCGTATCGACGCTGCCGACACCGGAGAAATAGACCTTCCGGCTGCCGCGGAAGGCGGCTTCGGCAGAAGCGCCGCCGCCGGGCAGCTTCTCGCGGTCCGGCTTCTTCATCGTGCCGACGGTCGCGGAACGCAGCGACACGATCTCGGCCTTTTCTTCGGGATTATGGTAGCCGTAGCGCGTTTCATGCACGGCATCGAACATCTTCTTGATGCCGTCACGGTCCTTGTTCCGGAACAGCTCCATCGGGATATCGACCGTGACCGCATGTTCCTGACCGACATAGCGCATGTCGGCGCCGCGCAATGACACCGTATCCACCGTCATGTCGCGGCTGCGCGCCAGGTCCTCGGCGCCGGCCTTCTCCATCGCCTGATAGAGCGCCTCCATCTCTTCGAACGAAACGTCGGCGAACGGCTTGAACCAGGTGTTGACCAGGTCGCGCCGCAAATCGGCGAACAGCATGCCGTAGGCCGAGAAATGCCCCGGCGCGAACGGGATGATGAGTTTGCCGATACGCAGTTCACGCGCGATCATCGCGGCATGCAGAGGCCCGGCGCCGCCATAGGCGATCATAGCAAAATCGGCGGCATCGAGGCCGCGCTCCGTCGTAACCCAGCGCACCATATGCGCCATCTTGGTGACGGCGACGCGGAGGATGCCATCGGCCGCCTCCAGCGCGCCGAGATCGAGCGGCTTGCCGATCTTCGATTCGATCGCTTTTGTCGCGCCGTCGAGATCGAGCTTCATCTCGCCGCCGAGGAAGCGGTCCGGCGCGAGGCGGCCGAGCGCGAGATTGCAGTCCGTCACGGTCGGCTCGGTGCCGCCGAGGCCGTAGCACACGGGGCCGGGCGACGAGCCGGCGCTTTCCGGACCGACGCGCAGCGCGCCGGCTTCGATACGCGCGATCGAGCCGCCGCCGGTGCCGACTTCCTGAATGTCGATCATCGGAATCTGCAGTGGCAGACCCGAGGCATAGCCACCCACGATCTGCCCGCCCGTCATCAAGACGTCGCCTTGATAGATGACGCCGGCCTTCGCCGTGGTGCCCCCCATGTCGAAGGCAATGGCGTTCTTCAGGCCGATCTGGTCGCACAGCACCTTCGAGCCGATGACGCCCGCCGCCGGCCCGGATTCCAGCATTCGGATGCAGGACTGCTGCGCTTCCTCGATGTCGAACAGGCCGCCGGTCGATTGCACCACCAGGAAGTTGCCGGTGAAGCCGGTTTCCGCGAGATGCTCGTCCATCTCGCCGAGATAGCGGCGCACACGCGGGCCGACATAGGCGTTCGCCGCCGTCGTCGAGGTGCGCTCGTATTCGCGATACTCTTGCGACAGCTCGTGCGAGGCCGTGACGAAGAGGTCGGGGAATGCCTTCTCGACGATCTCCTTGGCGCGCTTCTCGTGCGTCGGGTTCCGGTAGGAGTGCAGGAACAGGATGGCGATGGCCTTGACGCCCTTCTTCACCGCTTCGGCGACCGTGTCGAGCACCTGTTGTTCGTCGAGCGGGATGAGCACGCGTCCTTGCGCGTCGCAGCGCTCGCGGATGTCGAAGCGCATGTCGCGATCGATCAGCGGCTTGTGCTTCTGGAAAAACAGATTGTAGGCCTCGGGCCGGTTGACGCGGCCGATCTCGTAGATGTCGCGGAAGCCCTGCGTCGTCAGCAGCGCGCAAGGCGCGCCGGTGCGCTCGAGGATGGTGTTGATCGCCACCGTGGTGCCGTGCAGGAACAACTGCGCCTGCGGAAACGAGGCGCCTGCCTTCTCGACGCCGGTCTCGATGCCGGTCACCAGCCGCTGATGTGTAGTCAGCGTCTTGCCGAGCATCAGCTTGCCGGTCGGCTCATCGAAGGCTGCCACATCGGTGAAGGTGCCACCGACGTCGGCGGACAGGCGCAGACGTCCCTGAACTAGTTTCGCATCCACTTTAGGTCACTCCACTTCACGTCTTACGGCGTCATCAGGCTTGTCGCCCGAAGATCGGTGATGAAACTGTGCGCGGCGGCATGCACGATGAAGAGCGGCAGCTTCGCCGCTTCCGCCGCCGATTGCGGCGTCACGCCGCAAGCCCAGAACAGCGCGGTCTTGTCCTTCGGCATCGGGCCGACCGGGCCGCCGAACACGGGACGGTCGATATCGGCGCCGATGCCGGTTGGATCGCCGATATGAATCGGCGCGCCGTGATTAAACGGAAACCGCGCCGACACCTGCGTCGCGATGATGGCCTGTTGCGGCGTCAGCCAGCGCATGGTGACGAAAAGATCGCCCTTGAACGGACCGGCCGGCTCGGTCGGCGTCGTGGTGCGCAGCACCCAGCGATCCTTGTCGGTCGGCACACCGGCACGCTCGAAAGCATCGTCGAAGGTGATGCCGGAGCCGATCAGGAACGACACCAGGTCGTCCCGCCATAGATCGGTGATATCGGTGCGGTCGTCCTGGCGCTGGCCGTCGATGAAGACGCTGTAGCGCGCGAGATCGGTGCGCAGGTCAGCGGTCGGCGCCAGCTTGCGCGGCACCGGATCGCCGGCCTCCAGCACTTCCAGCACCGGACAGGCGCGCTGGTTGCGCTGGCAATACAGCATGAAGTCGAAGGCATAGGCCTTCGGCATGATGGCGAGATTGCATTGCACGAAACCGTGCGCCTTGCCGCGGCTCGAGCCGGTGTAACGGCCGGCGCGAATATCGGCGCGCACGCGCTGGCTTTCGAGGAGTGCGTCAGTCTTCATGCCGCGCCCCTGTCGAGTTCGACCTCGTAGAGCTGGGCGAAGCCGGTCTTGTCAGAGGTGAAGACGACGCGCGTGCCGTCCGGCGAGAAACGCGGATGCGGATGGGTGTGCTGACGCGCTTCGACCGCGACCGGGCCGTCATTGTAGGGGAACGGGTGCGCCCAGTGCGCGCCCTCGGAGGTCGCCTCGCTGGCGCAAAGAAACTGCGGCTCGCCGCCGCCAAGGCCGTCGAGCGGCAGGATGTGCAGGCCCTTGTCGGGAAAATTAGTGTCGCAAACAAAGCGCGTGCCGGTCGCGTCCGGCGCGGCATGCCAGGCCGGGAAGCGGTTGAGCCAGCTGGCCTCGCCGGTATCGATATCGATCAGGCGCATGCCGCGCGGCCAGTCGATGAAAGCGATGGACTTCTTGCCCGGCAGCCACACTTCGTGGGTCACCCACTGCATCTTGTCTTCGCGCTCGTAGACGCGCTTGTTGACGCCATCGCGCGTTACGGTCCAGACGCGGTCAGTCAGCGGGCCGGCATAGAGAATGAGATTGTCGTCGTCCGGGCAGAACTGCGGATGGCCGATGGTGTCGCGCTCCAGAATGACGCGGCTGGTGGCGGCCTCGGTGTCGATCAGCACGAAACGCGACACCTTGCCGGACTTCACCGGGATCGCCCACCAGCGGCCGGTGGCGGACAGCGCAGTGGTGCCCATGGCGGCGCCGACCATGCCCTTCTCGCGCATCTCGACGGCGCCGAAATCGGCGAGTTGCGTCTCGCTGAAGTCGGCGAGGTCGGCGCGCCAGGCGCCGGTGCCGGCGACGTAATAGACGGAGCGGCCATCCGGCGCGGGATAGATCGACCATTCGGCCAGATCGTCGCGATCGGTGACCTGCACGATCTCGCCCGCCGCGCGGTCCTCGTAGTAGATCTGCGGCTTGCCGGTGCGATGCGACACGAAGAACAGCTTGCCGCCCGCCCGGTCATAGGCCGGCACGAAGAAGAACGGATGGTGATGAATGCCGGCGTGATCGGTCACCTGCCGCACCCGCCGCCCCGATCCCGGGTCGGTGAACGCGCGGGACTCCGCCGCAAAGCGGGCCCCGCGCATCGTTTTTGTGGCTGTCCGAAGCATCGCCGTCCTGTCAGGCCTTGTAGTTCTTGGCCTGCTCGATGATCTTGGCGCGTTCGAAATCGTTGATCTCGTCGATCAATTCGTTCGACATCAGCGGCTTCACATCCTTGATATCGAGGCCGAGGAACTGCGCGTCGCGCTGCAACTCGTCCTCGCGGATGAAGCCCATCTTGGTGTTCTCGTAAGGCGGGCGGAACAGCGGGATCCGGCGCTGCGCCGCGAACAGCACGGACTTGACGGCGTCCGCTTCCGAGGCGCCGCGCGGCGCGGTCTCCGGATAGAGCTTGAGGAAGACGCGGGCGCCCGCCTCCGGATTGGCCAGCAGGAATTCCGACGATTTCGCCACCGCGCGGGCAAAGCCGACGCAGGTCTTGCGATCGGACTGCAGCGTTTTCGCCATGGTCGAGATGAACAGGCCGCCGATCAGCGGCACGTCCTTGGGGCGAGGCAACATGCGGATCGGAATGTTGGCCGCTTCGATCTGGCCGAAGCCGGTGTCGAAATAGGCGAGCGCATCGATGACACCGCGCTGCAGGGCGACGCCCGCGGTGACGCCGGCGCCGACCGCGACCCAGGTGACATCCTTGTCCGGATCGATGCCGATGTTCTTGAGAACGGCGCGGGTGACCGGATAATCGGTGGTCGCCAGATCCGATACGCCGATCTTCTTGCCCTTGAGCTCACCATAGGACTTGAGGCTCGAATTCTCGAGCACGGCCACGTCCCACTTATAGGGATAGGTGTATTCGTAGTAGTTCACGATCGGCGGCAGCTCGCCCTTGGCGAACAGCGGCATCTGGAAGCTCGGCGTGCCGACGGCGAATTGCGTCTCGCCCTTGTCGAGCGCGATCTGCGCATTCGAATTGCCGCCGAGCGGGCGCGCGGTGAAGTCGAGGCCCTCTTCCTTGTAGTAGCCCAGGCCGCTGCCGATCAGGATATTGATGATGATCGGGTTGATCGACTTGATGCCGAAGCCCATCGAAATCTTCTTCAGCTCCTGCGCGCGCAGGATGGACGGCGCGGCAACCCCGGCCAGCGCGACCGCGCCGATGCCTTTGACGACTGTACGACGTGTGGTCATTGTTTCCTCCGTGCTTGTTTTTTAGCGTTTTCCACGATCCGCCCAGTGAATGAGCGACCGCTCGACCCGGCGCACGATGAGGTGCAACAGGATTCCTGTGATGCCGAGCACGACGAGCGCCGCGAACACGCCGGCAACGTCGGTAACGGCCTGAGCTTTGGTGATGGCGACGCCCATGCCCTCCTGGGCGCCGAGGAACTCGGCGACGATGGTGCCGAGCAGCGCATAGACGATGCCCATGTCGAGGCCGGCGAAGATATAAGGCGCGGCCGAGGGCAATTTGACGAGGCGGTAGGTTTCGAGACGCGAAGCCGAGAGCACCTTCATCAGTTCGATGCGCTCGACCTCGGCGGCGCGCATGCCGGCAAAGGTGTTCACCATCATCGGAAAGAAGGCGAGCAGCGCCGCCATAGCGATCTTGGAGCCGTCGCCGAAGCCGCACCAGATGACGATCAGCGGCGCGATGGCGACCTTGGGCAAGCTTTGCAGCGCGAAGGCATAAGGCATCAGCGCGGTCTCGACCGCGCGGAATTCGGCCATCAGCGAGCCGAAGAACAGGCCGAGCAGCGCGCCGATGAGAAAGCCGGCCAGCGCGTTGGACATGGTGCTCCACAGCGGCAGGTACCAGCCGAGCGGACTGCTGACTGGAACGGCAATGCCGCTCCACAGCGCGACCACCACCTGCTCCGGCGCCGGCAGGATGTAGGACGGCACGCTCAACAGGTTCACCGACAGCTTCCACACCAGGATGAGCGTCAGGAAGCCCGCGAAGCCGATTCCGATGTTGCGAAAGCGTACGTTGCGGAGGCGGTTCTTTTCCGCCGCCGACGAAAGCGCGATCATCTCCATCGCATTCGATTGGGTCCGAATGTCGGTCATGGCGATTACTCCAGCAGCATGCGGATTTCGCGCGCGAGCGCGGTGTGGGTCTCATTGCCCAGCATCTCGGTTGCGACGCGCGGGCGCGGCAGATCGACCTTGAGCTCGCGGACGATGCGGCCCGGCCGCGGTGACATCACGATGATGCGGTCGCCGAGAAAGATCGCTTCGTCGATCGAATGGGTGATGAGCACCACAGTCTTGCCGCTCGCCATCCAGATGCGCTGCAATTCGGCATTCATGCGCTCCCGCGTCAGCGCGTCGAGAGCGCCGAACGGTTCGTCCATCAGAAGGAGTTTCGGGTCGCGCGCCAGCGCGCGCACGATGGCGGCGCGCTGCTGCATGCCGCCGGACAATTCGTAAGGATACTTGTTCTCGAAGCCTTCGAGGCCCGCGACCTTGAGCAGCGCCTTGATCTGCCCGATCAGTTGCTCGGTCTTCCTGGCGCCGCCGACCCTGAGCGGCAGGAGGACGTTTTCCATCACCGTGAACCACGGCAGCAGATTGGCCTGCTGGAACACGACACCGACCTCTTCGGACGGGCCGTTCAGGGCCTTGCCGGCGAGCGACGAGGTGCCGTGATCCGAGGTGTCGAGGCCGGCGAGCAGGCGCAGCAACGTGGTTTTGCCGCAACCCGACGGGCCGACGAGACAGACGAATTCGCCTTCGCCGATATTCAGGTTGACGTGGTCGAGCGCAAGGACGGCCTCGCCCGCGACCGTCGGATAAATCTTGACGACATCCTTCACCGCGATGAGCGGCGAGTGCGCGGCCTGCGTTTTTGCGACGGCCGCGGCGCCGATTCCGGCAGCAGTCGGTGCATCGACAGCAAAAGTCATTGTTCAGCCTTCCACCTTGACGTTTCGTTTCCATCCGGATGGCTTTGGCGCCATCTCGTATTGTTGGAAAAAATCGGGTTCTCTAAATTCTCCTCACACGGCGACCGAGACCGAGCCGCTCGCCTGAATGGCGCGGGCAATATCCGCGGCGGCGCGTTGCACTGCGCCGAGCGCATGCTCACGGAATTCTTTCGACGACATCTGGATTTGCGGCACCGCCACGCTGACCGAAGCGAGCGGGTAATTATCCACATCGAGCACCGGCATGGCGAGAACGCGCAAACCGCTGCCGAAATAGGAATCGCGCAGCGAATAGCCGCATTCGCGCACGTTGCGCAGGCTGTCGTCGATTTCGTCACGCTTCATCGGCTTGTGCGGGAATGAGCCGGGCCGCGGCTTGAGCGCCAGGACGCGCTCGAGTTCGGCCGGTGGCAGAAAAGCGAGCATCGCCTCGCCGATCGTGCTCCAGAATGCCGGAATCGTGGTGCCGATGCGTATATCGACGCCGATGCGCGTCAATCCGGCCCGAACGCGTTCGACATAGAGAATGTCGGCGCCGTCGAGCACGCCGAGCGACGCCGCCTCGTTCACCTCGCCAACGAGCGAGCGAAGGATCGGCCGCGCCAGTTCGCGCAGATCGGCGCGGGCAATGGCGTGGAAGCCGAGATCGGTAACCTTCAAGGTGAGGCGGAAGCGCTTGCTGTCCGGCACGCGCGCGACATAACCGGCCATCACCAGCGTGTTGAGCATGCGGAAGGCCGTGCCGGGGTCGATTTTGGCGAGACCCGCGACTTCGCTGAGCGTGAGTTCGGGGCGCTCGGCCGTGAAGGCTTCGAGAACGCGCAGGCCCTTGGCGAGTGAATTGACGAGATTGCGCGAATCTTCGTCGGCGTCGGATCGCGCCGCCGCAGTGCTGCTGGCCATGACGGGTGTAGGTGCCATTTGCCCGCGCGTCATGCGCCCGACAATGGACCTGCCCTGCGCGGCCTTGACCCGTTTCTCTCCCGGCATGCTCTGCCTTTTTTAAACAACGCTTCCGTTTTCGGAATGCGAAAATTATTTGCAGAACTATTAGACGACTTTCGTCGCATACCGTCAATCGCGTAATGCGCGAACGTGCGAACGCATGCGCCTTTCACAGCGCGAGGCATCAGGGATTTGAAAGCCTGCCGTGGTGTGGCGTTACGCCATAACGGCGGCGCGACATGTCACTGCATCGCGCGCCTGCAATGTGCGGCCGAGCATCACCAGCACGGGGCCCGGCAACTTCGCGTCATCAAGGCGCGCATTTAGTTCGCCGATCGTGCTGCGGATCACCTGCTGATCGGGCCGCGTCGCGCGCGCAATGGCGGCGGCCGGCGTCTCTGGATCGAGTCCCTCGGCGAGCGCGCGCATCACCAGCGTTTCAAGTGTACGCACCGGCATATAGATCGCCGTCGTCGTCACTGGATCGGCGAGCGCGCGCCAGTCGATGTCATCCGGCAGCGCGCCGCTCTTGGCGTGGCCCGTGATGTATTGCAGGCGCCGCGAATGCTTGCGGTCGGTCAGCGACAGACCGAGCGATGCCGCCGCGCCCTGCGCCGCGGTGATGCCGGGCACGACCTCGGCCTTGATGCCGGCGGCCTCACAGGCATCGAGTTCCTCGCCGGCGCGGCCGAAGATCAGCGGATCGCCGCCTTTGAGGCGCACGACGCGCTTGCCCTGCTTCGCCAGCGACACCATCAGCGCGTTGATATCGTCCTGTTTGCAGGACGGACCGAAACCGGTCTTGCCGACCAGGAGCTTGCGCGCCTCGCGCCGCGCGAAATCGAGAACGCCGCGCGACACGAGATCGTCGAACAAAATGACGTCGGCCGATTGCAGCGCGCGCACCGCGCGCAAGGTCAGCAATTCCGGATCGCCCGGGCCGGCGCCGACGAGCGTCACCGTGCCGCTGTCGACCGCGGCGCCGAGGCCGCGCACGTCGGCGACGAAGCGATCGAAGTCAGCCTCGGACGGCGAAGCCTCAGCGTTTGTCATCGCGTGCACGGTGAACATTTGCCAGAACTTGCGGCGTGCGGCGAAAGACAGGCCCGTGGCCTTCACCTTGTCGCGCCAGCGCGACGCGGCGGCGGCCCAGTGCGCAAAACCGTTTGGCAGCAGCGCTTCCAGCTTGGCACGGATTGCCTGTGCGAAGACGGGCGCCGCGCCGTCGGTCGAAATGCCGATGACCAGCGGCGAGCGATTGACGATGGCGCCGAAGGAGAAATCGCAGAACGAAGGCTTGTCGATGACATTGACCGGGACGCCCGCCGCCCGCGCCGCATCGGCGAAGGCCGCCGCCTCGCCGTCATCCTCGAAGGCGCCGATGGCCATGGCCGCGCCGGCGATGTCGGTCGGCGTCCAGCCGCGCTCGATCAGCACGATCTCGCCATCCGGCGCATCGGCCGCGACGGCGCGCATCTCGTCGGAGAATTCGCCCGCATAAACATCGACCCGCGCACCGGCGGCCGATATCAGTTCGGTCTTCCACGCCGCCGCGTGCGAGCCGCCGGCCAGCACCACGCGTTTGCCGGTCAATGCGAAGAACACCGGCAGGCGCGCCAGCGTCGTCATTCTCTCCGGGCGCGATTCAGACGGCTGGCGCGACATCGCTGACGATCCTCTGGCTGGCAATCCTCTGGCTGACGATCTTCTTCAGTTCGGGCAGGCACGAGCCGCAATTGGTGCCGGCGCGCAGCGCCTTGCCGATGTCCTCGACCGTCGCGGCGCTGCCGTCGCGCAAGGCGTTGCGGATGATGTTGAGGCCGACGCCGAAACAGGCGCACACCACCGGCCCCGGATCGGCGATGCCGTCGCTCGACTTGCCGGAGAGCAGGCCGCGCCGCTGCACGTCGCCAAGCGTCTCGGCCTCGAACAACGCCTTTACCGCATCCCATTGCGGCGCGTTTTCGGACGGACCGATGAACAGACATCCGACGAGACGGCCTCCGGCAAAGGCGGCGATGCGGTAGCTGCCGGATCCCGCGTCGATATATTCGGCAATCTCCAGACCCCGGAATACCGATGCGGCGAAGGTGCGCCAGCTCTCCGGGGTGCCATCCGACGCCAGCAGGACACCTTCTCCGCCGGTTACAGCGACCCGCGCCCACCAGGTCGCATCGGGCAGCGCCAGGCGCCTGCGCGACAAGGCAAAGCCACGGTACTTTAATGCCACCGGCGCGATCGCCGCCGGCGTCGCCTTGGATTCCGGCTGGCCGGAATAGGGATCGGTCGCCGGAGTCACCAGTTCACCGACGCGCGCCGAGGAGGCCGTTTCGTCGCTCCAGTGGATCGGCGCGAACAGCGAGCCGCGCCTTTGGCCCTCGTTGACGATCACCTTGAGCACGCAGGCGCTGTAAGATGTCGTGACGCGCGCAAAGCCGCCGTGCTTGAGGCCCGCTTTGGCGGCGTCATCGGGATGCACTTCGACGAACGGCTCCGGCAAATGGGCGCCGAGCCGCGGCGAAAGCCCGGTGCGCGTCATGGTGTGCCACTGATCACGGATGCGGCCGGTATTGAGGCGGAATGGATAGTCCGGCGACAGCGCCGCCTGGGGTTTCGGCATTTCCGGCGCGATCATGCGCGCCTTGCCGTCCGGCGTATAAAAGCCGCCTGCGGCGAAGAAACGCGAGTCCTCGCGCGGCGCGCCGGCCCGCACCGGCCATTGTACCGGTTTCAGGGCGTCGAACTCATCGTCGCTGAGGCCGGCCAGACCGCCAATGTCGAAAGCGCGCGTGCCGTTGTTTTCGAAGGCCGACAGCGCGGCGTGCTCGCGGAACACGTCGGCCGCGCTTTCATAGGCGAAAGCCTCGCCGAACCCCATGCGCCGGGCCACCTGGGTGACGATCCACCAGTCGGGCCTCGCCTCGCCAGGCAGCGGCAGGAAGGCGCGCTGGCGCGAGATGCGCCGCTCCGAATTGGTCACGGTGCCGTCCTTTTCGCCCCAGGCCGCCGCCGGCAGCAGGACATGGGCATTCGCGCGGATCGTGTCGTTGCTGGCGACGTTCTCGGAGACGACCAGAAGATCGAGCTTTTTCAGCGCATCGCGGACATGGCCGGCGCGCGGCAGCGATACCGCCGGGTTGGTCGCCATCACCCACAAGGCCTTGATTTCGCCGCGGAAAATGGCCTCGAACATATCGACCGCCTTGAGCCCCTCCCGCCGCGCCATCGCCTTGGCGTTCCAGAACCGGCCGACCCGGTCGACCGATTCATGACCGAAGGTCATGTGTGCGGCGAGTTGGTTCGCCAAGCCCCCAACTTCGCGGCCTCCCATCGCGTTGGGTTGCCCGGTGAGCGAGAACGGCCCCATGCCCGGCTGGCCGATGCGGCCGGTGGCCAGATGGCAATTGATGATCGACGTGACCTTGTCGGTGCCCTGCGCCGACTGATTCACGCCTTGCGAATAACAGGTGACGACCTTGCGCGTTGCGGCGAACAGTTCAAAGAACCGCACGACATCGGCCGCCGCGAGGCCGGACAGCGCCGCCGTCGTCTTCAGATCAGGCGCGATCTCTTTCGCGCGGGTCAACGCCTCGGCAATACCGGTGATGTAGACATCGACATAGGAGAAATCGAAAGCCGGTGTTTCGGCGAGATGCACCAGCAGGCCGCAGAACAGCGCCGCGTCCATGCCCGGCGCAACGGCAAGGAACAGATCGGCCTCCTCGGCCGTGGCGGTGCGATGCGGATCGATGACGACGAGCTTCGCGCCGCGCTTGCGCCTGTTCGCCATCATGCGCTGATAGAGGACCGGGTGACACCACGCGGCGTTGGAGCCGACCAAGATAATGAGATCGGCTTCATCGAGATCGGCGTAGGCGCCCGGCACCGTATCGGCGCCGAAAGCGCGACGATGGCCTGCCACCGACGACGCCATGCACAGCCGCGAATTGGTGTCGACATTGGCCGTACCGATGAAGCCTTTCATCAGCTTGTTGGCGACGTAATAGTCCTCTGTAAGCAACTGCCCCGATAGATAGAACGCGACCGCATCGGGGCCGTGCTGCTCGACAATGCGCGCGAAGCCGCTCGCCACTCGGCCAAGCGCGTCATCCCAGCTTGCGCGATCGAGAACACCGCCCGTGCGGACCATCGGGTGCAACAGCCGGGTTCCGAGACCGAGCGTTTCGCCGAGCGCCGAGCCCTTGGAGCACAGCCGGCCGAAGCTCGCCGGATGCTCTGGATCGCCGGCGATCAACGCGCCGCCGCGGCCATCGGGCTTTGCCAGTACGCCGCAGCCGACGCCGCAGTATGGGCACGTCGTGCGCACCGCCGGCGGATGTTGCGCCGGGGCGTTCATCAATACACATCCTGCTGATAGCGGCCCTTCTTCTTCAGGTCGCTGACGAACAGCACCGCGTCTTCGCCGGCTTTGCCGCCGTGCTCGGCGACGATATCGACCAGCGCCAGTTCGACGTCTTTCGCCATGCGTTTGGCGTCGCCGCAGACATAGATATGCGCGCCGTCGGCCAGCCACGCCCAGATGTCGCGGCCGGTCTCGCGCATGCGGTCCTGGACGTAGATCTTCTCGTCGCCGTCGCGCGACCAGGCGAGCGACAGCCGCGTGAGGAAGCCGGAGGCGCGCATCGCCTTCAGTTCGTCCTCATAGAAGAAATCGCTGGCCGAGCGCTGATGCCCGAAGAACAGCCAGTTGCGGCCCGGTGCCTTGTCGGCGAGACGATCATGCAGAAAGGCGCGGAACGGCGCGACGCCGGTGCCCGGCCCGATCATGATGACCGGAACATTTGGATCGGCCGGCAGTGCGAAAGCATGCGCCTTCTGCACATAGACTTTCAGCACCGCGCCGGGCTCAATGCGCTCGGCGAGCAAGGTCGAGCAGACGCCGAGGCGTTGGCGATTTTTGATCGTATAGCGCACGGTATCGACCGTCAGCGTGACGCGGTTCGGATCGGTCTTCGGTGACGACGATATCGAATATAGCCGCGGCTGCAGCGGATCGAGCGCCTCGATGAAAGCTTCCGGGTCCGGCGCGGCGCCGTCGAACTTCTCCAGCGCCGCCAGGACATCCAGCGTCGCGGCGTCCTTGTCCGGATCCTCGCCGGTCGCCAGCGCGCGGGCTTTCTTCCGGCGTTCGCCGCCGGTGATGTAAGAGAACAGCTGGAACAGCATGTCCGGCGCGGGCGACAGTGACACGCTGTCCGTCAAAACCTGGCGAAGCGTGCGACCGCCGATGTCATGATCGGGCTGAGCGTCCAGCGCTTTGATGACTTCTGCGACCAGTACCGGATCGTTGTGGGGGAAAAGCCCAAAGGCATCACCGACCTGATACTCGATGCCCGCCCCCGTCAGATCGATCTCGACATGCCAGGTTTCCTTCTCCGAGCCCGGCTTGTTCAGCAGCGTGCGCGACAGCACTTTTGCGAAGGAGGGATTGTCGCGCGAGGTGCCTGGCTTCGCCGCCGCGGGCCTCGCCTCAGCGGGAACGGCGGACGGCACTGTCGCCGCCTTCGGCTCGCTGCCGATCTGCTCGACCAGTGCCTTGACCATGCGCGCCGTTTCCTTGCCGCCCGGCGCGCACAGATTGAGCCGCGTCTCGGCGCCGGACATGATGGCGCCGGAATAGTTGCGGCAATCATAGCCGCACTGGCCGCAATCCTGCTGCGCCATGGCGGCCATCATCTTCCAGCGCAGCGGCTTGCCTTCGGCGAGCTTCATGCGCTCCGCGATCGGCAGCGTCTGGTCGTGCCACGGTGCACCGCCATCGTCGTCGTCTGCATTCGCAGGCACCCCGCCCGCAAGCAGACCGGCCGCCTGGTCGGCCGACAACGGGGTGACGCCGCTATTGTCGAGCGCGATCAAACCGGCGAAGAAGCCGTTGAGCCAGAAGCGCTGTTCGTCGGAGAACGGCGCGGTTTCCGGCACCAGCGATGGCAGCGGCGACGGAACATTCTGGGTCATTCGCCCGCCTCCGCCTTGAACATGGATTTGAGTGCCGCGACGTCGTGGCGGCGAGAAAACGTCAGGAACGTTTCGTCACCGTCGCGATGCGCCAGATAGCCTTTCAGCACGCGCTCGATGGTGTGCGGCGCGTCCACCGCCTTGACGTCGCGATAGAGATCGCGCGCGAGACCGACATCGGGGCCATGTCCGCCACCAATCAGAATATGATAGCCCTCGGCTGGATCGGCCTCCTCGCCCATGTCGATCTTGCAGGCGATGAGGCCGATATCGCCGATGTAATGCTGGGCGCATGAGTGATGGCAACCGGTGAGATGGATGTTTACCGGTGAGTCGAGGCGGACACGCGGCTCGCACCATTCCGCAATGGCTTCGGCGTCTTCCTTGGTATGCGCGGCTGCGAAGCGGCAGCCGGTCGCGCCAGTGCAGGCAATAAGGCCAGTGCGGATCGGTGTTGCTTCGGTCTTGAGGCCGAGCGCCGCGATAGCAGCCCTTGCCTCCGCCACGCGCGAATCGGTAACACCGGAGATCAGAAGGTTCTGCCACACCGTAAGACGGATATCGCCGTCGCCAAAATCCTGCGCGACCCTGGCGAGCCCGCGCATCTGCGCTGTATCCATCTTCCCAACCGGAAAGACGACGCCGATCCAATTGAATCCGGATTGTCTCTGAGGATGCACGCCAATGTGCGCGGTGCGATCGAAAGCAGGGCGCGGCGCGATGGCCTCGGCCGGCACAAAAACGAGCTTTCGGCCCAGTTTTTCCTCGACATGGGCCAGAAACTTCTCGAATCCGAAGGCATCGAGCACGTATTTCAGCCGCGCCTTGTTGCGATCGGTGCGGTCGCCGTGCTCGCTGTAGACCCGGACAATGGCATCCGCGACCGCCGTCGCCTCGTCGGGCTTGAGAATAACCCCGGTATCGCGGGCAAAATCGCGGTGCCCGGTGATACCGCCGAGCGCGAGCCGGAAATAGACGCCCGGTTCGACGCCAAATCCAGCCGTCACCTCCACCGCCTGGAAACCGATGTCGTTGGTGTCCTCGAGGGCGGCGATGCGACCGGCCCCGTCGAAAGCGACATTGAACTTGCGCGGCAGGCCGTAAAGCGCCCGCTCGTTGAGAATATGGTGGTGCCACTCCCGCGCATAAGGCCGCGTATCGAGCAGTTCCTGCGGATCGATGCCGGCGGTCGCCGTGCCGGTGACGTTACGGATGTTGTCGGCGCCGGTGCCCTTCGAGCCCAGCCCGAGATCGACGAGGCCTTCGACCACCTCCACGGCGTTCTTCGGCTCGATCTCGCGAATCTGGAGGTTGGCGCGCGTGGTGACGTGGCAGTACGGCCCGGCATAGCGATCGGTGAGATCGGCGAGACCCGAAAACTGCCAGTGCTTGAGGATGCCGTTCGGAATGCGCAGCCGGCACATATAAGAGGTCTGCGCCGGCGCCACGTAGAACAGGCCGTAATACCGCCAGCGGAAATTGTCGGCGGGCTTCGGCGCCTCATTATTGCGCGCCTGGCTCTTGAGCCGATCATAGGCATCGAACGGATGCTGCTCGCGCTTGATCTTCTCCTGATCGTTGAGCTTGCCGCCCTTGGCGACCGTGGCATCCTGCGCCTTGATGTGGATCGCATCCGGTCCGCTCGGCTCGGCGCCGCCGCCTTTCGGCAAGGTGCCGCGCGCGGCGCGCGCCGCGGTCAGTCCCGAGGCGAAACCCTCGAGGTATCTCTTCTGGTCCGGCGTGAAGTCGCTAGACATTATCTCACCGTTCGTCCCCGCGAGGGCGGGGACCCAAAGCTACAGAAAGGAAAGAACTGGATTCCCGCTTGCGCGGGAATGAACGGAAAATGAGGAGATTCGTTCGCCATCTTAAGCAGCCAGATATGTTGGGGCTGATTTCATTTGCTCTGGCTTTGTCATTGATCGCTCGGCCAGAGCGCGGCCGAAGATGAGATCGCCGCGCATCGCGCCGACGGGCGCTGCGCCGCGGATCAGTTCGGCGTACCAGAGGCCGTCGGCCGTATCGCCGAACAGCACCGCGCCGACGAGCCGCCCGTCCTTCAGCACAAGCTTTTTGTAGCTGCCAAGGCCGGGATCGGTGAGCACGATGGTTTCGGTGCCCGGCGCGCCCATGAAGTCGCCGGTCGAGAATACGCTGACGCCAGAGACCTTGAGATTGGTGGCAAGCACGCTGCCGACATAAGCGGCCTTGCCGCCGGCCAGGTGCGCGGCCAAAACCCGGGCCTGCTCATAAGCCGGCTCGACCAGGCCATAACAGACACCGCGATGCTCGGCGCATTCGCCGAGGGCGTAGATGTCGGCCTTGCTCGCTTGCAGACGGTCGTTGACGACGATGCCGCGGTTGATGTCGAGCCCGGCAGTGACAGCCAGATCGCTGTTGGCGCGAATGCCGGCGGCAACAACGACAAGGTCGCCGTCGATCGCGCGGCCATCCTTCAACATCACTTTGCCGGCACGGCGCTCGCCCTTGATCGCCGCGGTTTCGGCGTTGAGATAAACGCTGATGCCTTTGGCCTCGACCGCGGCCTTCAGCATCGCCGAAGCCCGCGCATCGAGCTGACGCTCCATCAGCCGATCCATCAGATGAATGACGGATACTTTCATCCCGGCCTTGGCGAGACCGTAAGCCGCCTCCAGGCCGAGCAGCCCGCCGCCAATGACGACCGCCTTTTCGTGTGTCTTCGCTGCCCGCTCCATCGAGGCGACATCGCCGAGATCGCGGAATGTGACGACACCCGGCATGTCCATGCCCGGCACGTTCAGGCGTATCGCCTTGGAACCTGTCGCCAGCACCAACTTGCCGAACGGCAAGCTCGCGCCATTGGCCAGCTTGACGCGGCGGATATCGGCATCGATCGCCACGGCACGGTGGCCGTAAAGCAGCGTCACGCCGTGAGCACGCCACCAGTCGGCCGACTTGAGTTCGATGTCACCATGCGACACCTCGCGCGCCAGCACCGACGACAGCAGCACACGATTGTAGGCCAGGCGCGGCTCATCGCCGATCACGCAGATTGCATAACGGCCAAGCGCGCGGGCGTTGAGCTCCTCGACCAGCTTTGCCGCGGCCATGCCGTTGCCGATGATGACAAGAGGCTCGCTCATGTCGCGCCCGCTTCTTTTAAGCCGCCTCGACGAAGCGATGCCGCTCATAAAGGAACTCGAGGACGCGCTGACGGCACTTGAGATACGTCTGGTTGGAAGCCAGCTCGAGCCGATTGCGCGGCCGCGCCAGCGGCACCTCGAGGATTTCTCCGATATGCGCGGAGGGACCATTGGTCATCATCACGATGCGATCGGACAGCAGCACGGCCTCGTCGACGTCATGCGTGATCATCATCACCGTGTTGCCGAGCTTTTGATGCAGGCTCATGATCGAGTCCTGGAGGTGAGCACGGGTCAATGCGTCCAGCGCGCCGAAAGGCTCGTCGAGCAGCAGTACCTTGGGCTCCATCGCCAGCGCACGGGCAATGCCGACACGCTGCTTCATGCCGCCGGAGATTTCGCCCGGCCGCTTGTCCTTGGCATGCGTCATCTGCACGAGATCGAGATTGTGAATCGTCCAGGCATGACGCTCGGCCCGCGACTTGGTCGAGGAAAAGACCTTGTCCACGGCGAGGCGCACATTGTCGTAAACCGTGAGCCAGGGCAGCAGGCTGTGGTTCTGGAAGACGACGGCGCGATCCGGCCCCGGCTCGTTGACTTCCTTGCCCTGCAACAACACGCCGCCGGCGCTCACCGGCAGCAAACCGGCGACGATGTTGAGCAAGGTTGATTTGCCGCACCCCGAATGCCCGATGATCGAGACGTATTCGCCTTGCTCGATGGTCAAGGTGACATCCTTGAGCACCTCGCTGATGATGCCACCGCGCAGGAAGCTCTTGTCGAGATGATCGATCTGAAGATAGCTGGCCATAATGCTGTTTCCTTCAGTTGGCGGCGGTGCCGCGCGTGACCAGGGTCGCCGCGAAGGCGACAATACGGTCGAGGATGAAGCCGGTGATGCCGACATAGATCAGCGCGAGAATGATTTCGCTGATGCGTGACGAATTCCAGGCGTCCCAGATGAAGAAGCCGATGCCGACACCGCCGATCAACATTTCCGCGGCGACGATGGCGAGCCACGACAGACCGATGCCGATGCGCAGGCCGGTGAAGATGTACGGCGCCGCCGACGGCACCATTATCTTGTAGAAAAATTCGAGATGATTGAGACGCAGCACCGCGGCGACGTTGCGATAGTCCTGCGGAATGTTGCGGATGCCGACCGCGGTGTTGATGATGATCGGCCAGATGGCGGTGATGAAGATGACGAAGATCGCCGCCGGGTGGCCCTGACGGAACGCCGCCAGCGCCAGCGGCAGCCAGGCGAGCGGCGGCACGGTGCGGAGCACCTGGAAGATCGGATCGAGTCCGCGCATCGCCCAGGTCGATTGGCCGACCAACGTGCCAAGTGCCACGCCGACGACGGCAGCCATGGCATAGCCCAGCGCCACGCGCTGCAGACTCGCGGACATGTGCCAGAACAGGCCCTTGTCGATGCCGCCGCGATCGTAGAACGGATCGACGATCAACTCCCACGTATCGTTGAGCACGGTCAGCGGCGGCGGCAGCGTGGCGCCAGGCTGACTGCAAAGGATTTGCCAGACGACGAGGACCAGCGCGATCGTGACCGCGGGCGGCACGATGGTGACGAAGGCATTGGTGGCAAGTGCGAGCGCCCGCGCCTTGAGCGGGGACCGCTTCGGCACAATCGGCAACACGGTCGCGGTCGATGGCTTCGCCGCCGTCACGGCGGCAGATGTGACGGCCACTTTGGCCAAAGGCATATTCATCGCGCTGTCTCCATGGCAGTTGCGGGGAGCGGGCCGCCCGCGTCAGGCGGCCCGCTGTTGACTCACACTTCGACGCGCTTGATCGACAGGCTCTTGAGATAGGCCGACGGATTCTCCGGATCGAAGACCTTGCCGTCGAAGAAGGTTTCCTTGCCGCGCGACGTCGACT
This sequence comes from Pseudolabrys sp., assembly GCA_035556455.1. Classification (GTDB taxonomy): domain Bacteria; phylum Pseudomonadota; class Alphaproteobacteria; order Rhizobiales; family Xanthobacteraceae; genus Pseudolabrys. Next base: position 30,104 of record DATMEX010000057.1, on the reverse strand, counting down.
TCGGAATCTGCGCATCCGGCACGCCGATGGCCTTTGCAGCGTCGCGCCACATGTCCTCGCGGTTGACTTTGGCGATCAACCCCTTGGTGTCGTAGCCGGGCTCGAACTTGCCCCAGCGGATGTCTTCGGTGAGGAACCAGAGGTCGTGGCTCTGGAACGGATAGGAGGCAAAGTCATTCCAGTAGCGCATCATCTGCGGATGCTTTTCCACGACCTTGCCGGGAATACCGTAATCGAAGCGGCCCTTCACGCGATCGGCGATGTCGGTGACCGGGCAATTGATCCATTGGCGGCGCGAGCAGATGGTCGCAACTTCCATCGCGTTCTCCGGCTTCTCACACCATTGCTGGGCTTCGAGCACGGCCATGAGGATGGCCGACGCGGCTTTCGGATTCTTATCGACGTAGGAAGCGCGCATACCGAACGACTTTTCGGGATGCAGATTCCAGAGTTCTCCGGTGGTGATCGCGGTGTAGCCGATGTCCTGGTGAATGAGCTGCAGGTTCCACGGCTCGCACACGCAGAAGCAATCCATCGTGCCGACCTTCATGTTCGCCACCATCTGCGCCGGCGGTACAACGATGGTCTCGATGTCCTTGTCGGGGTCGATGCCGCCAGCGGCGAGCCAGTAGCGAATCCAGAGATCGTGCGTGCCGCCCGGGAACGTCATCGCGGCCTTGATCGATTTGCCCGATGCCTTCTTGGCCTCCAGCGCGCCCTTGAACGCCGTGGTATCGACGCCGACCTTGAGATCGGCATATTCCTTGCCGACCGAGATGCACTGTCCGTTCAGGTTGAGCCGCGCCAGGATGTACATCGGCGTCGGCACGTTGTTCTGGGTCACCTTGCCGGCGGAGATGAGATAAGGCATCGGCGTCAGGATGTGCGCGCCGTCGATGCCGTTGGCCTCGCCGCCGAGCACGAGGTTATCGCGGGTCGCACCCCAAGACGCCTGCTTGAGAACCTCGACGTCCTTGACACCGTATTTGGCGAAGATGCCCTTTTCCTTGGCGACGAAGAGCGGCGCGGCGTCAGTGAGCGCGATGAAACCGAGATTGGCCTTGGTCACTTCCGGACCGGAGGCTTCGGCAACATGAACGCCGAAGGGGAATTGCGTGGCAACGGCGCTCATCAGCGCGGCGGTCGAGGCCCCGGCCTTCAGAAAAGTGCGGCGGCTTACGCTTTTGCCGGTCTTGCTGTGCTTGCTCATTGGTCTCATCGTCCTGTTTGCTGTTGCGGATCCCCGGCCGCGGTCGCTTAAAGTCGTCGTCATCAAGGCAATAAAAAAAGCCGCAGCTTCCGCCCGCGCTTTAAAAGCGCGAACCGAAGACAGCGGCTTTGCCCGTTGGCCCCTCATTGGACCGTTGGCGCGACGCTTGCGCGCCGTGCCTGTCAGCTATTCCTATTCAAGACGCGTGCCACGCCGAGCCACGACAGAATATCTCGATGAATCAATCGGGTTGTTTGATCGAGCACCGGGACGTCGGCACGCGCGGCTGCCTGCCGCAGGCGCAGGCTGCAGCCTTTTTGTGCAATGCGAGATCAGCGGACGAGCGTTAACCGCGGGCGGCCGTTGTGGCGTAGCCGCCAGGCCTCCAGATGCCCGGCGAGGTCGGCCGGTTCGAAATCCGGCCCGTAAAACGCGCCGATGCGGTCCGGCGGCTCGATGACCGACGCCGCCGGTGGATGGCCGAGCGCGAGATCGTAGAGATCGGGGCGGAAGACGCTTTCGGCGGTGGCCTGCAGCTCGCTGCTCTGCGGCACCTGCCCCCAGCGCACCATATCGGCATACATCCAGGCAGCATGCGCCTTGTCGGGGCGATTGGCCTGACGACGTTCCAGCAGAATGTACTCGTCGCTGGCGCGCGTGTGGCCGTCGGTCGAGACCTTGAGCACGCCCTTGAGCGTGCGCGAGATGACTTCCGGCGTGGCGCCGATGCGCGCGCCGATGGACACGCAGACCGCATCGAGGTTGGCCGGATTTTCGGCAAAGGCGGCGGCTTTCGCCAGCGCGCGGATCAGCGCGGACAGGGTGTCGGGATTGCTGCCGGCCCAGTTGTCCCGCACGGCCAGCACCTTCTCCGACATGCGCCGCAGGATATCGTTACCGAAGTGCAGGATGTGGCCGACGCCATTATCGACCGCGACGGAATTCCAGGGCGCGCCGACGCAAAAGCAATCGACATGGCCGCTGGTCAGGCTCTCGACCATGTAAGGCGGCGGCAGCACGACCATCTGGACATCTTCGTCCGGGTCAACGCCGCCCGCCGACATCCAGAAGCGGAGCTGGTAGTTGTGATTGGAGAACGGAAAGGTCATGCCGAAATTCAGCAGCGGCGCGCCGCGGCCACGGCGATCGGCGACGACGCGGTGCAGCGCGCGGGCGGAGACGCGTGGATCGCCGATGTCGCCATCGGCCACGGCGGCGAGTTCGGCGAACAGCGCCGGCGATACGGTGATGGCGTTGCCGTTCAGCGCCAGCGTGAACGGAACGATCAGCGGCACCTTGACGTGGCCGATGCCGAGGCTGGAGGCGATCGGCAGCGGCGCCAGCATATGCGCGGCGTCGAACAGGCCGAGATTGAGCTTGTCGCGCACGTTCGACCACGACACTTCGCGGACAAGGTCGATGGTGAGGCCTTCGGCTTCGGCAAAGCCGTGATCGACGGCGACCAGGATCGGAGTCGCGTCGATGAGCGGAATATAGCCGATGCGCAGATTGGTCTTCATTTGAACAGCTCCGCGGCCGTAATCACGGACTGGGCGATGTCGGCGATCTTCTTGTTCTCGTTCATCGCCGTCTTGCGCATCAGGGAATAGGCCTGTTCCTCGGTAAGGCCCTTGGCCTTCATCAGGATGCCCTTGGCGCGGTCGATGATCTTGCGTTCCTCGAGCGCGCCCTTGGCCTCATCGAGTTCGCTTTGCAGACGCGAGAAGGCGTTGAAGCGCGAAATGCAGAGATCGAGGATGGTCTTGATGCGGTCCTTCTGCAGGTTGCCGACGATATAGGCCGAAACGCCGGCATCGACCGAGGCCTGGATCGAGGCGGTGTCGCTCTGGTCGACGAACATCGCGATCGGTCGTTTGACGACGCGGCTCATCTGGAACATCTGCTCGAGTTCGTCGCGGCTGGGGTTTTCCAGGTCGATCAGGATGACGTCGGGATCGAGCGCGTAGATGCGCGACAACAGGTTGCGCGTCTCCTCGATGCGCTGGACCTGGACGAACCCCGCCTCGCGCAGGCCGTCCTCGAGAATGGCAGCGCGCACCGGGCTCTCATCGACGATGACGATCTTGAGCGACGCGTCGCGCGGGCCGCCCTGCGGCTGCGAGCCGGGATCCGAACCTTTCCGCGTTTCAACCACCGACAAGCTCTCCACCGCGGCGGTTGCCCCCGCAACCGCCCCGGACACGAACCCATGTTTTCGAATTGGTGTCATGCAAAAGCCGTTCCATGGCCCCCGGAATCAGACGGCCGCGGCCTTTTGCATCACGCCGGCCAAAGTGACGTAAGTCTCGGTCCAGGCGGCCTTGACCGGCGGTGTGAAATCCGGACCGAGCCCCTGCTCCAGGGTCCACAGCAGCGCGGCGCCGACCGGTTCGTACATCGCCGCGGTAACGCCGTAAGTCACGTGACGCTTGCCAAGACCCGCGACGGCCGGCGCAATCGTGTCGATCTGATGCAGGTTGGTGACCGCCGTGGCCAGCATGGAGATAAGCTTCTTTTTCTGATCGGCGAGATCGGCGGGAAAGAGCGGTCGCACCTCCGGGGCAATCTCGAAAAGCCGGTTGTAGAACAGGTCGGCCGCGGTGCCGGCGATCGGCACCACTTTCCTGAAACTGTCCTGCACCATCGTCACTTGCTCGGGAGTCATGGGCCTCTCCAACGGTTGCCGTACGAGCCGGCGCCGTTGCCGACTGACGCCCCGCCGTTGGGGCTCGCGCGATGGACCGCGCATGGACAAGATTTCGAGCAAGGATTGTGCCAGCCCTCAGGGCCGCCTAACGGCTCGCAGCGGGAGAACCAGCGACGGGGCGACCGCGTTGATCACATTATGACAGCCGTGTGGATTTTTTGTTGCAATGCACCGGCTTTGATGCTGCAATGCAATGGACTCGAATAGTCGGAGGGATCGACTATGCAGATCGCAAAACGCCTGCAGCGCCAAGCGGATACCTGTGCGCAGCTTGCCGCCGCGACCCATGACGAGGAAAGCCGCGAGCGTTATCTGCGGCTGGAACAGCTCTACCGAGACATGCTGATCGGTGACCGCGACGGCGACACTCGTTTCGCCGGCGTCCTCAATTCCGAAGTGCCGACACAGCGGCTGAGCTAACCCCGCGCGTCAGCGCGGGATCACGGCCGTCGCCTCGATCTCCACCTTGGCGCGATCCTCGATCAGCGCCATCACTACAAATGCGGACATCGCCGGAAAATTCTTGCCGACGACGCGGCGATAGGCTTCGCCGAGTTCCTTCTGCCGCGACAGATATTCGCGCTTGTCGGTGAGATACCAGGTCAAGCGCACGAGATGCTCCGGCCCGCCGCCTGCCTCTTTCAGCACCGCGACGATGTTCCTGAGCGCCTGCTCGACCTGGGCGATGAAATCGTCGCTGACGAGTTCGCACTTCTCGTTCCAGCCGATCTGGCCGGCAATGAACACCTGCCGGCCTTCCGCCGCCACGCCATTGGCATAGCCCTTCGCCGGCGCCCAGCCCTGCGGTTGAAGAATGTCGATGCTCATGCCTGCTCTCGCAATCTGAAACGTTGGATCTTGCCGGTCTGCGTCTTCGGCAAGGCCTCGACGAAATTGACGGCACGTGGATATTTGTAGGGCGCGATGGTCGCCTTGACGTGGTCCTGCAGCTTCTTGCGACAGAGCTCGTCGGCCTCGACATTCGCCTTGAGGACGATATAGGCGGCGACGATCTCGCCGCGCTCCTCATCGCGCATGCCGATCACGGCGCATTCGGCAACGTCCGGATGCGACAGCAGCGCCGCCTCGACTTCCGGTCCCGCGATGTTGTAGCCGGCGGAGACGATCATGTCGTCGGCGCGGGCGACGAAATGGAAGTAGCCATCCTCGTCCTGCATGAAAGTGTCGCCGGTGATATTCCAGCCGTCGCGCACATAGCTGGTCTGGCGTTTGTCGGCAAGATAACGACAGCCGGTCGGCCCGCGCACCGCCAGACGACCGATCTCGCCACGCGGCACTTCTTTCATCTGCTCGTCGACAACCTTGGCGACATAACCAGTCACGGGCTTGCCGGTGGCGCCCGGACGCGCTTCGCCCATGCGGTTGGTGATGAAGATATGGAGCATCTCGGTCGAGCCGATGCCGTCGAGGATCGGCTTGCCGGTCTTCGTGGTCCACTGCTCGAACACCGGGCCCGGCAAGGTCTCGCCCGCCGACACGGCAATGCGCAGCGACGACAGGTCGGCGCCCTTGTCCATCGCCGCCATCATGGCGCGATAGGCCGTCGGCGCGGTGAAGCAGATCGTCGCCTTATAGGTCTCGATGATCTGGATCATGTTCGGCGGCGACGCATTCTCCAGCAAGGTCGCGGCGGCGCCGAAGCGCAGCGGGAAGATCGCCAGACCGCCGAGACCGAAGGTGAAGGCCAGCGGCGGCGAGCCGACGAACACATCCTCCGGCGTGACCTTGAGCACCTCACGGGCATAGCCATCCGCGATCATCAGGATGTCGCGATGGAAATGCATGGTCGCCTTCGGCTCGCCGGTCGTGCCCGAGGTGAAGCCGAGCAGCGCGACGTCGTCGCGGCCTGTCTTCACCGCATCGAACTTCACCGGCTTGTCGAGCGCGATGCGGTCGAGTTCGGCGTCGTGGTTCTGGGTGCCGTCGAAATTGACAACCTGCTTGAGGAACTTGCTGGTCTTGGCGCAGGCGATCAATTCGTCGGCGATGCGGCTATCGCACAGCGCCAGGCTGATCTCGGCCTTGTCAACGATCTTGGTCAGTTCGCCGGCGCGCAGCATCGGCATGGTGTTGACGACAACGGCGCCGGCCTTGGTCGCGGCCAGCCAGGCGGCGACCAGCGCCGGATTGTTGCCGGAACGGATCAGCACGCGGTTGCCCGGCTTGACACCGTAATTCTCGACCAGCGCATGAGCGAGCCGGTTCGACCAGTCGGTCAGTTCCTTGTAGGTGCGGCGACGGCCATTGCCGATCAGCGCGATGTTATCGCCGAGGCCGCGCTCGACCATGCGGTCGGTCAGTTCCACCGCCGCGTTGAGATACTCCGGGTATTGGAATTCCGGGCGATCGAGCAGGATCTCTGGCCACAGATCGAACGGGGGAAGATTGTCGCGCGTGAACGTATCCACATGCGCAGTGGGGCCGAGTTTGATCTGGGGCATTCTTAGCGCTCCGCTACTGAGGTGACTGCCCGGCTGATGATGATTTTCTGCACGTCCGACGCGCCTTCGTAAATGCGCAGCGCACGAATTTCGCGATACAGCGTCTCGACCGGATGGCCGGAACGAACGCCATCGCCACCGTGGATCTGCACGGCGGCGTCGATGACGCGCTGCGCGGACTCGGTGGCGTAAAGCTTGGCCATGGCGGCTTCGCGCGACACGCGCGCGGCGCCCATGTCCTTGGTCCAGGCGGCGCGATAGACCAGCAGCGCCGCCGCATCGATATCGAGCGCCATATCGGCGATGTGGCCCTGCACCATCTGCAATTCGCCGAGCGGCGCGCCGAACAGGTGACGCGAGCCGGCACGATTCACCGTTTCATCGAGGGCGCGGCGGGCAAAACCGAGCGCCGCGGCGCCAACCGTGGTGCGGAACACATCGAGCGTCGCCATGGCGATCTTGAAGCCATCGCCCGGCTTGCCGATCAGCGCCGAGGCCGGCACACGGCAATTCTTGAAGCCGATGCGGGCCAGCGGATGCGGCGCGATGACTTCGAGGCGTTCGACAATCGAGAGACCGGGATTGTTGCCCTCGACGATGAAGGCCGACAGCCCCTTGGCGCCGGGCGCTTCGCCGGTGCGGGCGAACACGACATAGAGATCGGCGATGCCGCCGTTGGAGATCCAGGTCTTCTCGCCGTCGATCACATAGCTATCGCCATCACGCTTGGCGCTGGTGGTGATGTTGGCGACATCGGAGCCGGAGGCCGCTTCCGACAGCGCGAAGGCGGCGATGGCCTCGCCGGCGCGCGTTTTCGGCAGCCACGCGGCGCGCTGCCCGGCCGAGCCGAACAGCGAGATCGGCCCGGCGCCAAGGCCCTGCATGGCGAAGGCGAAATCGGCAAGCCCGGAATGCCGCGCCAAAGTCTCGCGCGACAACGCCAGCGTGCGGACATCGAGTTTGTCGGCCTCGGTCGCCGGCGCCGTGTGCTTGAGGAAGCCGCCCTGCCCGAGCGCCTTCACCAGCTTGCGGCAGGCCGCATCGACATCGTGATGATCGACTGACTGCAGATTGGCCTGCGCCCAGGCGTCAATCTTCGCTGCATAGTCACGGTGCGCGTCGGCGAAGAACGGCCAGTGAAGGAAGGATTTATCGGGCATCATCATACACTCGGATGCAAGCAACCTCACCCGCTCGTCCCCGCGAAAGCGGGGACCCAGAAAGCCAAGAACTGGATTCCCGCTTTCGCGGGAATGAGCGGAGTATGTAGCGAAGCATTCGCCTTAATCCCCCGCGAAGACCGGTTTGCCCTTGGCGACGAAGGCGTCATAGGCGCGGCGGAAATCGCGCGTCTGCATGCAGATCGCCTGGGCCTGCGCCTCGGCCTCGATCGCCATCGGCAGCGACATTGACCACTCCTGCGCCAGCATGGTCTTGGTCATCATGTGCGCGAAGGTCGGCCCGGCGGCGAGTTGTTGCGCCAGCTTGATGGCCTCGGCCTCGAGCTGTGTCGCATCGATCAGCCTGTTGAAGAAGCCCCAGCGCTCGCCTTCGTCCGCCGCCATCACGCGGCCGGTGTAGAGCAACTCGGCGGCGCGGCCCTGGCCGATGACGCGCGGCAGCATGGCGCAGGCGCCCATATCGCAGCCGGCAAGGCCGACGCGCGTGAACAGGAAGGCCGTCTTCGCCGCCGGCGTGCCAATGCGCATGTCGGAGAACAGCGCGATCATGGCGCCGGCGCCGACGCAGACGCCATCGACCGCGGCGATAATCGGCTGCGGCGCCTCGTTCATCGCCTTGACCAGATCGCCGGTCATGCGCGTGAACGCCAGCAATTCCTTCATGTCCTTGTCGAGCAACGGGCCGATGATGTCGTGTACGTCACCGCCGGAGCAGAAATTGCCGCCGTTCGAGGCGATCACCACCGCCTTGATGTCGTCGGCGTAGGTGAGATGACGGAAGGCGTCGCGCATTTCGGCATAGGATTCGAAGGTGATCGGGTTCTTGCGCTCGGGGCGATTGAGCGACATCACCGCGACCTTGCCTTCGACGCGCCAGTTGAAATGCTGCGGTTTGTAGTCAGCCATGTTCATGATTGCGTTTCTCCCCGGCTCAATTGCGCCAGACCGCCAAGCATTTCGATGATGTGATCCGCCTCGGCGGCGTCAAAATCAGCGAGCAGTTGATCGACCCAGTCTTCGTGGACTTTGGCGACGACGGCGAACTGCGCCGCGCCTTTCGGCGTCAGACGCACGATGAACGAGCGGCGATCGCTGGCCGGCGCCTGCCGCAGCACCAGCTTCTCGGCGGTAAGCCGGTCGATGATGCCGGTGACGTTGCCATTCGACACCATCAGCATGCGCGACAGTTCCGTCATCGTCATGCCGTCTTCCTTGCGCGCCAGCGCCGCCATGACGTCGAACTGCGGCAGCGTGATCGCGAATTCCTTGCGCAGGCGCTCGCGCAGTTCCGACTCGATGAGCCGTGTGGCGCGCAACAGGCGCAGCCACAAGCGCAGGCGCTGCTTGCTGAGCGGGCGGGCCGACGCTTTCAGCCTCGCATTCGTCATACCGGGCCTCCCGTGACCGCAATGGCCTGACCGTTTACCGAACCGGACGATGGCGCGCACAGATAGAGCACGGTTTGCGCCACTTCTTCCGGCGTGATGAGCCGGCCGTGCGGATTGTCTTTCGCCAGCTCGGCACGCGACGCCTCCGCGTCGCGCCCGGTCTTCGACACGATCGTATCGACGGCGCCGGCGAGCAGCGGCGTATCGGTGAAGCCTGGGCACACCGCATTCACCGTCGTGCCCTTGGCGGCGAGTTCGACACTGAGCGCGCGCATCAGGCCGACGACACCATGCTTGGCCGCGACATAGGCCGCGACATAAGGATAACCTTTGAGCCCGGCGGTCGAGGCGACGAAGACGATGCGGCCGCCCGGCGCTCGCGTCACATTAGCAAGCGCGGCCTGCACGGTGTTGAAAGCGCCGGTGAGATTGACGCCGATCATTTGCTGCCAATGCGCGGCGTCGATCTTCGCGGCCGGCGCGCTCGCGGCCATGCCGGCATTGGCGATGACGATGTCGATCGGCCCATGCGCGGCTTGCGCCGCCTTGGCCATCGCCGCGCATTCGGTACCGCTGGTGATGTCGGCCACGATCGCGGTTGCCTTCGGCAATTCTTTCGCCATCGCCTCGAGCGGCGCCGCGCGGCGGCCAACGAGCGAGAGTGACGCACCCTCGGCCGCCAGCGCGCGGGCAATGGCGGCGCCGATGCCGGAGCCGCCGCCGGTCACCAGTGCGTGCTTGCCGGCGAGCAGCGCCATCACACCTTCCCCGTCATGACATCGGGGCGCGACTTGAGGCGATACATCTGGTCGCGGCCCGGCCAATACGGCTTCGGCCAGGTCACGCCGCGCTCGTTGGCGTCGGCCGCCGCATGCAGCGTCCAATAGGGATTGGCCAGATGCGGGCGCGCGAGACACACGAGATCGGCGCGGCCGGCCATCAGGATCGAGTTGACGTGGTCCGGCTCGTAGATGTTGCCGACCGCGAGCGTGGCCACGCCGGCTTCGTTGCGGATGCGATCGGAGAACGGCGTCTGGAACATGCGGCCATAGACGGGCTTCGCCTCGATGGACGTCTGGCCCGCCGACACATCGACCATATCGACGCCAGCCTCGTGCAGGATGCGCGCGATCTCGACGGCGTCCTGCGGCGTGATGCCCTTGTCGCCGACCCAGTCATTGGCCGAGATACGCACCGAGATCGGCTTGTCGTCGGGCCATACCTTGCGCACCGCGTGGAAAACCTCGAGCGGGAAGCGCAGCCGGTTGTCGAGGCTGCCGCCATACTCGTCGGTGCGTGTGTTGGTGACCGGCGTGATGAAAGCCGACATCAGATAGCCGTGGGCGTAATGCAATTCGAGCCAGTCGAAGCCGGCGCGCTCGCCCATTTGCGCGGCGCGGACGAAATCGTCGCGGATCCGGTCCATGTCGGCGCGGGTGACCGCGCGCGGCGTCTGGTTCTGCGGGCTCCACGGCACGGCGGAAGCCGACACGATCGGCCAGTTGCCGGATTTGAGCGGCGCGTCGCTGTCTTCCCAGCCGAGCTGCGTCGAGGCCTTCGCGCCGGCATGACCGAGCTGCAGCGCGACCTTGGCGCCGGATTCGGCGTGGATGAAATCGACGATACGCTTCCAGGCCGCCTCGTGCTCCGGCGCATACATGCCGGTACAGCCGGGCGTGATGCGGCCTTCCGCCGACACGCAGGTCATCTCGGTGAAGACGAGACCGGCGCCGCCCTTGGCGCGCTCGGCGTAATGCACCAGATGCCAGTCGGTCGGCAGACCATCGACCGCGCGATACTGCGCCATCGGCGACACCACGACGCGGTTCCTGAGTTCGACGCCGCGCACCTTGAGCGGCACGAACATCGGCCGATGCGCTTCCTTCGGCGCGGTGCCGGTCGCCTGCTGTTCGAACCACTTCTCGGCGCCGGCGAGCCACTCACCATCGCGGGCGCGCAGGTTCTCGTGGCTGATGCGCTGCGAGCGGGTCAGCAGCGAATAATTGAACTGCACCGGGTCGAGATGCAGATAGCGCTCGACGTCCTCGAACCATTCGATCGAGTTGCGCGCGGCGCTCTGCAGCCGCAGCACCTCGACGCGGCGCTCGTCCTCGTAGCGCGCGAAGGCCGCGGCCATATCCGGCTCGCTGTCGATGTAATTGGCGAGCGCGATGGCGCTTTCCATGGCGAGCTTCGAGCCCGAGCCGATCGAAAAATGCGCGGTCGCGGCGCTGTCGCCGAGCAGCACGACATTGCCGGTCGACCAGCGCTCGCACAAGACGCGGTTGAAGTTGAGCCAGGCCGAGCCGCGCAGATGCCGCGCATTCGACATCAGCGCATTGCCATTGAGATATTTGGCGAAGATCTTCTCGCAGGCGGCGACGGTCTCGTCGGTCGACATCTTGTCGAAGCCGGCCTTCTTCCAGGTCTCCTCGGTGCACTCGACGATGAAGGTCGCGGTGTCGGCATTGAACTGGTAGGCGTGCACCCAGATCCAGCCGTGCTCGGTCTCCTCGAAGATGAAGGTGAAGGCGTCATCGAACTTCTGATGCGTGCCGAGCCAGATATATTTGCAGGCGCGCACGTCGATGTTCGGCTTGAATACGTCGGCGAAGGCCTCGCGCACGCGCGAGTTCACGCCGTCGGAGCCGACGATGAGGTCGAAATCCTTGTAGGCCTCGACCGGCTGCGCTTCGGTCTCATAACGAATTTCGACGCCGAGTTCGGTAGCGCGCTCCTGCAGGATGTTGAGCAGCCGCTTGCGGCCGATGCCGGAGAAACCGTGGCCGCCCGAGCGCATCACCGCGCCGCGATAATGCACGGCAATGTCGTCCCAGTACACGAAGCTGTCGCGGATCGCTTTCGCGCTCTTGGCGTCGTTGACGTCGAGATTGTCGAGCGTGTCCGCCGACAGAACCACGCCCCAGCCGAAAGTATCGTCGGGCTTGTTGCGCTCGACCACCACGACCTCGTGAGCGGGATTGCGCAGTTTCAGCGAGATCGCAAAGTAAAGTCCGCCCGGGCCGCCGCCCAGAATGACGGTTCGCATTGCCGCACGCATCGGCCCGCTCCGTGGCTGGTTTCCAGCGCAGTCTGCGAAAGTCCAGAGATATAAGCAACCTAAATATTTTAGATATAAAGTATTCGCTGCAGGGGCGGCGGTGCGCTAGGATTGCAGCGCTTGAGCGCTCGCTTGAGGCTCTGAAAGACCGGTTCACCCTGTTGCGAAGTCCGGGTTGCCGGTTAAGCCCTTGGGTGCAATGAATTAACGCCGGGAAGATGCGTAACAGTTAAGAGTGTGCGTGATGAAGGCGATCATTATCGGTGGCGGCGTCGGCGGACTGACCACGGCTCTGATGTGCCATGCTCGCGGTATCGACTGCGAGATCTATGAGCAGTCGGACACGATCCGCGAACTCGGCGTCGGCATCAACACCCTTCCCCACGCCATCAAGGAACTCAAGGACCTCGGCCTGCTCGAACGGCTCGATGCGGTGGCGATCCGCACCTACGAGTTGTTCTACGCCAACCGCTTCGGCCAGACGGTGTGGCACGAATTGCGCGGCACCGATGCCGGCTTTGAAGTGCCGCAGTTCTCGATCCATCGCGGCCGCCTGCAGGGCGTGCTGTACCAGGCCGCCCGCGCCCGTCTCGGCGAGACCAGGATTTTCACCGGCCACCGCCTCGGCCACTTCATGCAGGACGAGTCCGGCGTCTCCGCCTACTTCTTCGACCGCCAGGGCCGCCACATCCGCACCGCGCGCGGCGACGTGCTGATCGGCGCCGACGGCATCCACTCCTTCGTGCGCGCCAGGCTGTTCCCGCAGGAGAGCCCGGCGATCTGGAACGGCACGATCCTGTGGCGTGGCGCGGTGGACTGGCCACAGTTCATGACCGGCCGCTCAATGATCATCGCCGGCGGCATGGAAGCGAAGTTCGTGCTCTATCCGATCGCCGAAGGTTCGGCGCCCGATCGCCGCCTCACCAACTGGGCGGTGATGGCCAAGGTCGCGGCCGGCGGCACGACGCCGCGCAAGGAAGACTGGTCGCGGCAAGGACGCTGGGACGATCTGCGGCCTTATGTGCAGAAATTCAACCTGCCCTTCCTCGACGTCTCGCATCTGATCGAGGCGAGCGGCGAGTTCTGGGAATATCCGTTGTGCGATCGCGAGCCGCTGCCGCGCTGGTCGCATGGCCGTGTCACCTTGCTCGGCGACGCCGCCCATCCAATGTATCCGGTCGGCTCCAACGGCGCCTCGCAGGCGATCCTCGATGCGCGCTGTCTCGCCGACAAGCTGCTCACGGCCGACAACGCCATGCATGCGCTGTGGCAGTACGATCAGGAGCGGCTGCCGATGACGACGCAGATCGTGCTGATGAACCGCAAGGGCGGCCCGGAAGGCGTCATCGACGCCATCGAAGCGCGCGCGCCGGACGGCTTCCAGAACATCGACGACGTGTTGTCCTACGAAGAGCGCAAGGCGATCGTGCGCGGCTATGCCTCGACCGCCGGCTTCGCCAAGACACAGGTCAACAAGGCGGCATGATTCCGGCGGCCCCGCCGTCGCGCGCAGGCGCAGCTCGCAGAATGCGTTTTGCCGCGACATCGAGCGGCTCACTCGCAAGATGCCTCGCCGCAGCCTCGCGCACGCGAAGCGCGCGATGCAATGCCGCGAACGCTGCCGCGAACAGCGTGACCTCCAGGACGAGAACGAGTTCCACCACCTACCCCGTATTGCGTAAGAGAATACCGTGGGACAACCTGCGGTTCACGTCGCAAGTGACCTATGGTGAACGGGTTTGCGCGACAGCCACTCAATTTTTCGGATGTTTGCACCGGCAATCATCGCCGATGGGATGCGAGGGCGATCGTCACGCCTGACAACTTCTGTTCCGATTCACCCGCCTCGCTTCGCGCGGAACAAAGAGCGCTGCGTTGGTTCAGCGAGCCCCTAAGCGAGATGGCCGGGACAAGCCCGGCCATGACAGTGAATGCTGCGGTGTATGGATTCCGGGTTCGCACCTTCGGTGCGCCCCGGAATGACGAGCGGAGCCCGTAGCCCGGGTGGAGCGAAGCGTAACCCGGGGACGAAGCCGAGGCTGGCCCCGGATTTCGCGGAGCCTGTCATCGGGCGGCGCTTTGCGCCGACCCGTGGCTCATCCGGGCTACAGACTGGCCTGCGGCGCAAGCGGCCCGAAATGACCAACTTTGTCATCGTCCGCGAAAGCGGACGATCCAGTATTCGCCGGCACTGGTAATTTACTGGATGGCCCGCTTTCGCGGGCCAAGACAGCGTTGAGCGCCAAGAGGACCGCCAGCACCGAAAGCAAAGCTCACTTCTTGCGCGACTCCTTGGCGGCGTCCGCCGCCACCTCCGCGATCACTGAGCGCAGCCAGCGATGCGCGGGATCGTGGCGATAACGCACATGCCACGCCATCTCGACCGGGAAAGTGCCGAGATCGACCGGCGCCGGCACGATCTTGAGGCGCTTGTCCTTGGCCAGTTGACGGCAGATCAGCCGCGGCAAAGTCGAACAGTAATCCGTCACCGCGATGATTTCGGGAATAGCCAGGAAGTGCGTGACCGACACCGCGACCTCGCGCTTGAGGCCCTGCCGGTCCAGCGCCTGGAACAGCCCGGCGCGCAGCCGCCCGGGCGGCACCATGTTGATATGCCTGAGCGCCTCATACTGCGCGCGCGACATGGTGCGGCCGATATCGGGATGGCCGGCGCGCACGATGCAGGCGAGCCCTTCGTCCATTAGATGCTGCACCACCAGATTGTCCGGCGGATCGACGATGCGGCCGAGCACCATCGCCGTGGTGCCGGAAATGACCCCGGTGTCGGCAAGCTCGCTGCCATAGGGCGTCAGCCGCAATTTGATGCCCGGCGCGATGCGGCGCAGCCGTGCCACCAGAGCCGGCATCAGCACGTATTCGACATAACTGTTCGACGCGATGGTGAAGAGCTGCTCGGCCTTTTTCGGGTCGAAGTCCTGCTGGCCAAGCACGACCTCATCGATCTTCGCCAATGCATCGGCGATCACCGGCGCAAGTTCCTGCGCGACCGAGGTCGGCTGAATGCCGTAGCGCTCGCGGACGAAAAGCGGATCGCGCATCGTCGTGCGCAGGCGGGCCAGCGCATTCGACAGAGCCGGCTGCGTGATGCCGAGCCGCCCCGCGGCGCGCGTCACGCTGCGCTCCTCCATCAGGGCCATGAAGACCGGCAGCAGGTTCAGATCGTAGCGCATGAGTTATAATGCCATATGAATATCTAAAATCACAACAATAAACTTCTGAAATATTTGGCGGAGGCGCATGGTCCGGCCATCGACAGCGACGTCAAAACCCCGACGTCGAACGCAACCGAGCAGGAGGCCACCATGAGCAAAGGCAAAGTTCTGATCGCCGGATCCAACGCCACCCGTATCGAAATCCAGGGCGGCGGCACTGCCGCGACCGGGCAATATCTCAACGAAACCGCGATCCCGGCGATGGCGCTGGTTGCGGCCGGCTACGAAGTCGCTGGCGACGCCGAACGGCACCCAGCCGCATATCGACGAAGCCTCGGACACGCCCGACCATTTCGGCGGCGACCGGGTCGCCTATGAGCGCGCCAAGGCGTTCTTCACGACCGACCCGCAGATGACGAATGTGCGCACGCTGCGCGCAGTCGTCGAAGAAGGCCTCGACCAATTCGCCGGCGTGTTCGTGCCGGGCGGCCAGGCGCCGGTCGTGGACCTGATGCAGGACCCCGACATGCGCACCATCCTCGCGCACTTCCATGACAAGCAAAAGCCGACCGCCCTGCTCTGCCATGGGCCGATGGCCACGGTCGCGGCGATGCCGCATGCCCGCGAATTCCGCGCCGCGCTGATTGCCGGCGACGTGAAGAAGGCCATCGAATGGGCGCGCGGCTGGCAATATGCCGGCTACAAGATGACGGTGTTCTCGAACAGCGAAGAAAAGATCGTCGAGGACCACATCCTCAAGGCCAAGCTCTACTTCAACATGGTCGATGCGCTGGAAGCGGCCGGTGGCAACCTCATCACCAGCGCGGTCGATTTCGAGCCAAACGTGATCGAGGACCGCGAATTGATCACCGGTCAGAATCCGCGCTCTGACCGCCCGCTGGCCGACCGGCTGATCGCCGCGCTCGACCGGCAGCGGGTCAAAGCTGCAGCCTAACGTCCAAAATGTCCGGCGGAAATGCAAGCCATTCCGCCGGACACCACATCAAATCTCAACCGACACGAAAACCGATTGGACAAGATCATGACACTCAAGAACATCCTGCCCGGCAAACTGGGATTCGGCGCCGCGCCCCTCGGCAACATGTTCCGCGACATTCCCGAGACGGAAGCGCTCGCCACCGTGCAAGCTGCCTGGAACGACGGCATCCGCTACTACGACAACGCGCCGTTCTACGGCGCCGGCCTTGCCGAAATCCGCATGGGCGAAGCACTCAAGGACAAGCCGCGCGATCAATATGTCATCAGCACCAAGGTCGGCCGCATCATTCTCGACGAGGTCGATGATGCCGCGCGCGACAACGGCGACAAGGGCGAGATCTTCAAGTACGGCCGGCCGAACAAGATCGTCAACGACTACTCCTACGACGCGACCTTGCGCTCGATCGAAGACTCGCTGAAGCGGCTCAAGACCGACCGCATCGAGATCGCCTGGGTGCACGATATCGCGCAGGACTTCTGGCGCGACGAATGGATCGGACAATTCGAGATCGCGCGCACCGGCGCGTTCCGCGCGCTCGACAAGTTGCGCGACGAGGGCGTGATCAAGGCCTGGGGCCTCGGCGTCAACCGGGTCGAGCCGATCGAACTGCTGCTCGATCTCGAGGCGCCGCGGCCGGACGGCTTCCTGCTGGCGGGACGCTACACGCTGCTCGATCACGACCGCGCCCTGCAGCGCGTCATGCCGAAGGTGGCCGAGCGCGGCCTCGGCATTGTCGTCGGCGGACCTTACTCGTCGGGCGCGCTGGTCGGCGGGCCGAACTTCGAATACGCGCCGATCAAGCCGGCGATGGCGGACAAGATCGCGAAGATCAAGGCGATCGCCGGCAGGCACGGCGTCAGCATGAAGGCGGCGGGCCTGCAGTTCTCGCTGGCCAATCCGGCGGTCGCCGCGGTGATCCCCGGCGCCAGCCGTCCGGACCGCATCGCCGAAGACAGCGCGGCGCTCAAGGAGAAAGTGCCGGCGGCGTTCTGGCAGGAGCTGCGCGCGGCGAAGCTGGTGAACGCGGATGCACCGCTGCCGGGGTGATGCAAGATGCTGTCATTCCGGGACGCGGCCTTCAGGCCGCGAGCCCGGAATGACAGCAAGGATTAGGCCGCCGGCGGCGGCGGCAGGAACATGACCTCGTAACGCGCCGAGAGCGCGACCACTTCGTCCGGCACCTGCTCCTTCATCGAGTGAATGGCCCAGAACAAGTCGTAGAGCTTGCGGGTCGGCGACACCCAGAAGAAGCACTTCACCGTCTGATCCTGCTTGTTGAAGATGCCGTGCGGGATGCCCATGGGCAGGCGAATGACGTCGCCCGGCTGCGCCACGAATTCCTTGCCATCGAGCACCAGATCGAGACGGCCCTCGAACAGATAGATGAACTCGTCCTGCGTCGGGTGGATGTGCGGCGGCACGAAGGTGCCCGGCGGAAATGTCGCATGCCAGGAGAACGAGCTCTCGCTCAGCGTCTTCGGCACATAAGTCTGGCCGAGGATGTTCCAGGAGATCCCTTCGATCCCCGTGCCGGCCTTGGTGATGCCGGCTGTCAGCGTCGTCATGTCTTCACTCCGATGGTTCGTGGTCGATGGCGCGGCCGGGACGGTGGCCGGCGATGCCGCAGTGCGGTGATCCAGCCAGGCCTTCAGCGTCGCGGGGAGGATGCCGTACGGCAACGCGTTGGTCCTTTCAGCGCAAATCCTTTCAGCCGAAGCTTTGCCCCAATCTAGCACGCGGTTTTTCGCCGTGACGACAAACCACGCATTGCAGTAAATGGCGTCAGCCGGCCCCTGGTCATGCTCAAAGATAGGGCTTCCCAAGGGAGATATTTTAAATCTAAAATATCTAAGGTGGAGTAGCCAGGTCAATGGTGGCCGGGCATAGTTCGGCAGCGGGCAAGCACAACCTTGCCCCCGTCAATCCGGTAAGGGGAAGAGCAATGGTCAACAAATTGCTGATGTCGGCTGCCGCGGCCGCAATCATGGTCGCGAGCGGCGCGCAGGGCGCCATGGCGCAGGAAAAGCTGAAGATCGGTGTCGTGACGACTTTGTCGGGCCCGGCCGCGGTGCTCGGCCAGCAGCTCCGCAACGGTCTGCAGCTCGCCGTCAAGGAAAACGGCGGCAAGCTCGGCGGCCGCGAGGTCGAACTGATCGTGCAGGACGACGAATTGAAGCCGGACGTCGCCGTGTCCAAGGCCAAGGCGCTGGTCGATCGCGACAAGGTCGATTTCGTCGTCGGCCCGATCTTCTCGAACATTCTCGTCGCGATCATGAAGCCGGTGACCGAAAGCGGCACCATCCTGATCTCGCCGAACGCCGGCACCTCGAACTTCGCCGGCAAGGACTGCAACCCGAACTTCTTCGTCACCTCCTACCAGAACGACCAGAACCACGAGGTGATGGGCAAGTACGCGCAGGATGCCGGCATCAAGAAGCCGTTCATCATGGCGCCGAACTACCCGGCCGGTAAGGATTCGCTCGCGGGCTTCAAGCGCTTCTACAAGGGCGAACTCGCCGACGAAGTCTACGTGCCGCTCAACCAGCTCGACTACTCGGCCGAACTGTCGAAGATCGCCGCCTCCGGCGCCGACGCGGTGTTCGTGTTCCTACCCGGCGGCATGGGCGTGAACTTCGTCAAGCAGTTCCGCCAGGCCGGCCTCGCCGACAAGGTCAAGTTCCTCTCCGCCTTCACCGTCGATGAATCGACGCTGCCGGCGCAGAAGGAAGCCGCGCTCGGCTTCTTCGGCGGCGCCAACTGGGCGCCCGATCTCGACAACGCGCAGAACAAGAAGTTCGTCGCGGCCTACGAGAAGGAATTCGGCGGCGCGATCCCGGCCTCCTATGCCTTCCAGGCTTATGACGCCGGCCTGCTGATCGACGGCGCGCTGAAAGCGACCGGCGGCAAGACCGACAACAAGGACGCGCTGCGCGCGGCCATGAAGAAGGCGCCGTTCACCTCGCTGCGCGGCAACTTCAAGTTCGGCAACAACAACTACCCGATCCAGGACTTCTACCAGGTGAAGGTGGTGCAGGTCGGCGACAAGTTCGCCACCTCGATCGACAAGAAGGTGTTCACGGATTACCAGGATCCGCACGCCAAAGATTGTTCGATGAAGTAACGCGGTTTATCCCTCCCCGCCTTCGGGGAGGGTGGCCGAGCGAAGCGAGGCCGGGTGGGGCCCTCGCAAGACCACACCCCACCCGTCTCCTCGTTCGCTTTGCTCACTCGGAGCCACCCTCCCCCTTCGGGGGAGGGATTAAGAGACGCCATGTCCTTCACCCTCTTCATCGTCCAGACCCTGAACGGCCTGCAATTCGGCGTGCTGCTGTTCCTGATCGCGGCCGGACTGACGCTCGTGTTCGGCGTCATGGACTTCATCAACCTCGCGCACGGCGTCCAGTACATGCTGGGCGCCTATCTCGCGGTGATGTTCTACGCGCTGACCGGCTCCTTCGTGCTGGCGCTGATCCTTGCGCTCGTCGCAGCGCTGGCCTTCGGCCTGCTGCTCGAATTCACCGTCTTCCGCCATCTCTATGACCGCGACCATCTCGAACAGGTGATCGCGACCTTCGGCATCATCATTTTCCTGAACCAGGCCGTGAAGGTGGTGTGGGGCGCCGCGCCCTTGAACCTGCCGATCCCGGAGGCGCTGGCCGGCACCGTCCAACTGATGCCGGGGCTCGTCTATCCGGTGTGGCGGCTTGTCATCATCGCCTCCGGCCTCATTGTCGCGCTGATGCTGTACCTGCTGGTGTCGCAAACGCGCGTCGGCATGCTGGTGCGCGCCGGGGCCACCCATGCCCGCATCGTCTCGGCGCTCGGCGTCGATATCCGCCGCCTGTTCATGATCGTGTTCGGCTTCGGCACCATGCTCGCCGCCTTCGCCGGCGTCATGATCGCGCCGATCCTGTCGGTCGAGCCCGGCATGGGCGACTCGGTGCTGATCCTCGCTTTCGTCGTCATCGTCATCGGCGGCATCGGCTCGATGCGCGGCGCCTTCATGGCGGCGCTGCTGATCGGCCTCGTCGATACGCTCGGCCGCTCCTTCATGATCGACATCCTGCGCCTTGTCATGCCGCCGTCGCCGGCGCGCACCGTGGGCCCCGCCATCGCCTCGATGCTGATCTATGTGCTGATGGCGCTGGTCTTGTATTTCCGGCCGGCCGGGCTGTTCCCCGCCAAAGGGCGGTCGTGATGAGCATGCTCGCTCCCGCCCTGCCGGCGCGTAAGTCCGCGCGCGTCGAGATCGCCGTTGTGGCGATCTTCATCGCGCTGGCGCTGGTGCCCTTCGCCGCCGCCTATGGCGCGCAGAGCTACATTCTCGGCCTGTTCGTTCGCGTCATGGTGTTCGCCATCGCGGCGCTGGCGGTGGATTTCCTCTGCGGCTTCGGTGGCCTCGTCACCTTCGGCCATGCCGCCTTCATCGGCCTCGGGGCCTATACGGTGGCGATCGCCGGCGCGCATGGCGTCACCGACATGACGATCACGCTGCCTTTGGCGATCCTGGTCAGCGCTTTGTTCGCCTATGTCACCGGCACGATCTGCCTGCGCACCAGCGGCGTCTACTTCATCATGATCACGCTGGCGTTCGGGCAGATGGCCTATTTCATCGCCGGCTCGCTGGCGCCCTATGGCGGCGATGACGGCATCACCTTGCCGGCGCGTTCGACTTTGTTCGGCCTCGCCGTGTTCAAGGACGACCGCGCGCTATACTACGTCACGCTCGGCTTCCTCGCCGGAGCCTATTTCCTGCTGCGCGCCGTGGTCTATTCGCGCTTCGGCCGCGTGTTCCGCGGCGCCCGCGAGAACCCGACGCGCATGGCGACCATCGGCTTCGACGTGTTCCGCTATCAGCGCATCGGCTATGTGATCGCCGGCGCGCTTGGCGGCCTCGCCGGCTTCCTGCTCGCCAACGCCACCGAATTCGTCAGCCCGGCCTATATGTCATGGCAGCGCTCGGGCGAACTCATCATCATGGTGATCTTCGGCGGGCTGGGCACGCTGTACGGCGCCATTGTCGGCGCCGCGTCGTTCCTGCTGCTGGAGGAAGTGCTGGCCGGCTTCACCGAGAACTGGAAGCTGATCTTTGGCCCGCTGCTGGTGCTGATCGTGCTGTTCGCGCGCGGCGGCATTGTCGGCCTCGTCACCTCGATCAAGGCGAGGCTCACCCGTGGCTGACGCCGTGCTGCTCATCGAGAATTTGCGCAAGCGCTTCGGCGGCCTCGTCGTCACCGACGGCGTGACGCTCGAAATCGGCCCGGGCGAACTGCATGCCGTGATCGGCCCGAACGGCGCTGGCAAGACCACGCTGATCCACCAGATTTCCGGCACGTTGAGCCCGGACGACGGCCGCATCCTGCTCAATGGCACCGACATCATTGGCATGCCGCCAAACGATCGCGCCAAGCTCGGCCTCGCCCGCTCCTTCCAGATCACCTCGGTGCTGCCGCGCTTCTCGGCGCTGGAGAATGTCGCGCTCGCGGTGCAGGCACGCTCGGGGTCGAGCTATCGCTTCCTGCGTCCCGCCGCCAGAGAGGCCGAGCTCAACGACCAGGCGATGGCCGCGCTCACCGAAGTGAGCCTCGATCACCGCGCCGACGTCGTCGCCGCGCATCTGTCGCATGGCGAGAAGCGCGCGCTGGAACTGGCGATCGCGCTGGCGCTGGAGCCGAAACTGCTGCTGCTCGACGAGCCGATGGCCGGCACCGGCCCGGAAGAATCCGAGCGCATCGTCACCGTGCTCAAGAAGCTCAAGGGCCGCTTCGCCATGCTGCTGGTGGAGCACGACATGGACGCGGTGTTCGCGCTGGCCGACAAGATCTCGGTGCTGGTCTATGGCCGCGTGCTGGCAAGCGGCACGCCGCATGAAGTCCGCAACGACCCGGCGGTGACCGAAGCCTATCTCGGCGAGGAGCTCGAATAATGCTTCGCGTCGAAAACCTCGCCGCCTCCTACGGCCCCGCCCAGGTGCTGTTCGACATCTCGTTCGCCGTCAATGATGGCGAGGTGGTGACGCTGATCGGCCGCAACGGCATGGGCAAGACCACCACCATCTTCACGCTGATGGGGCTGGTGCCGCCGCAGGCCGGCACGGCCAGCTTCGACGGCAAGAAGCTGCTCGGCCTGCCGCCCTATTCCATTGCCCAGACCGGCATCGGCCTGGTGCCGGAAGGCCGCCAGATCTTCCCGACACTCAGCGTCGAGGAGAACCTGATCGCCACGAATGCGTCGCGGTTCGGCGCGCCGCAATGGACGCTGGCTCGTGTCTACGAACTGTTCCCGTCGCTGGCCTCGCGCAAGAACAACATGGGCAATCAGCTGTCCGGCGGCGAGCAGCAGATGCTGGCGATCGGCCGGGCGCTGATGACCAATCCGAAGCTGCTGATCCTCGACGAAGCGACCGAGGGCCTGGCGCCCAAGATCCGCACCGAGATCTGGAACTGCCTGATGCTGCTCAAGAAGCAGGGCCAGGCCATTCTGGTCGTCGACAAGCACATCAGCGCACTGATGAAGATCGCCGACCGCCATGTGGTGATCGAGAAAGGCCGTACGGTGTGGAGCGGCACCTCGGCCGAACTCGCGGCCGATATGAGCGTGCGACAGCGCTATCTGCAAGTCTAGCGCCTTCTGCCTTCGTTCCCGCGTCAGCGGGAACCGCGAGCAATTCATCCAAAATGTGATATTGAACCGGGTCCCCAGTTTTGCGCGGGGCCAATAGAACATTACGCAAGGGAGTGCCCATGTCCGACGGCCAAGTCCACCTCACCCGCGACGGCAACGTGGCGACCATTCTGTTCGACCGGCCGCAGGCGCGGAACGCCATGACTTGGGGCATGTATGAGGGCCTCGCCGCCGCCTGCGCGGAGCTGGCCAAGGACGACAGCATCCGCGTCACCGTGCTCCGAGGCGCCGGCGGCAAGGCTTTCATCGCCGGCACCGACATCGCGCAATTTCTCCAGTTCTCGAGGCCCGAGCAGGGCAGCGAGTATGAGGAGAAGATGGAGCGCTATCTGACCGCGCTCGAATCCCTGCCGATGCCGACTCTGGCCGTGGTCGAAGGCTGGGCCATTGGCGGCGGGCTGGCCATCGCAGCCTGCTGCGATCTGCGCATCGCCACGCCGGGCACGAAATTCGGCGTGCCGATCGCGCGCACGCTCGGCAACTGTCTGTCGGTCGCCAATTACGCGCGGCTGGTCGCCGGCATCGGCGCGGCGCGCACCAAGCGCATGATGCTCATGGCCGAGAATGTTGCCGCCGAAGACGCGCTGGCCGCCGGCTTCCTGATGGATGTCGTCGAGCCGGCCGCGCTCGATGCCCGCATCGAGGCCATCTGCACGCATCTTGCCGCCAACGCACCGGTCACCATGCGCGTCACCAAGGAAGCGATCCGCCGGCTACAGCATGCCGGCCTGCCCGACGGCGATGACCTCGTGCGCGCGGCCTATGGCAGCGAGGACTTCCGCGAGGGCGTCAAGGCTTTCGTCGAGAAGCGCCCGCCGCAGTGGAAGGGCCGCTGATGTCCTGCGCGCGGGACGACACGACCGTGAGAGGCCTGAGGCGCGACGACGCGCGGAACTTCGGCGCCAGGCCGGAACGGCATCAGGTGCCGGCCGTTATCCCGGTAACGCATCAGCACTGGGGATACCGCCGTGAACATCGAACCGGAAATTTCGTTTCATAAATTCGAGGGCTCGGACGAACTCAAGGGCGACATCCGCAACCACATCGATCGGCTCGAGCAGTATTTCGGTCGCATGACCACGTGCCGTGTACGCGTCGACCAGCGCCAGCAGAACGCCGCCGGAAGCATTCCGCCGGTCGTCAGCATTGAAGTATCGATCCCCGGGCGAAAGGATGTGATCGTGTCCCACGAGCCGGGACACCTGCAACGCAAGTTTCAGACGCCGGACGTGAACAACGCGGTCAGCGAGGCTTTCCGCATCGCGCAGCAGCGGCTGGCGCAGGTCAAAGACAAGATGTCCGACCACCGCCAGGCCGTGGTCCATGAGGCATCTCATGAGCTGAAGGGCCAGGTGGCCGAGATGCACCCCGAACAGGACTACGGTTACGTGATGACCGCGGCGGGCGGCCTGTTGTACTTCCACCGCAACAGCGTTCTGAGCGGCGACTTCGACGCGCTACAGCGGGGCGCCGCTGTCAGCTACGTCGAAGGCAGCGGCGATACGGGCCCGACCGCCAGCAAAGTGCGCGTGGTCTAGGCCCCGCCAAGCGACCCGAAACAGCCCGCAAAGAGCCCGGCGCACCGGCGCCGGGCTCTTTTTCTTGCGCACCTGACAATTTTTTAGAAGCCCATGAAAATCTTCTGAAGTTTTCTGATTTTTCCTGTTTGGCGTTTTCGACTACAATATTTCGGCTATGCGTGGCGGCTTCGGCGGCGCAGAGCCCGCGGGCGGGGGATATGGTTTTTCGTTTTGACGGGTTCGAACTGGATCAGCAGCGGGCCGAGCTGCGCGGTCCCGACGGCGGAGTGCTCAAGCTCCGCCCGAAGGCGTTCGAGATGCTGCAACTTCTGATCGTCAATGCCGGACGGGTGCTGACGAAGCAGGAGTTGATGGAGACGATCTGGCCGAAGGTTTTCGTCGGCGAAGACAGTCTGTTCCAGTGCATCCGGGAAATCCGTACCGTGCTCGGCGACGAGCGCCGGCAAATGGTCAAGCTCGCCACCGGCGGCGGCTACCTGTTCACCCCGACCGTCATCATTGAGACCGAGCAGTCCGCCCCACCCGCTGCGAAAGCCCCACCGGACTCCCCCGGCGCCACGGCGCCGGAAGCGCCACGCGCCCTCCTCGGCTTGCGCCGGCCGGTCGTGCTGGCGGCCGCCTTCGGCGTCCTCGCCCTCGTCGCCGTCGGCGCCGCGGCGCTGGCCTTCAGGCCCGCTGCGATGTTCGAACCGCCACGACCGCTCATTGCCTTGAACCCGATCGTCGACGCCGACGGCGACGAGCGCGGCACGGTGATGGCGAAGGAAGTGACGGCGCGCCTGACCGACGGCTTCGCCAAGATCGCCAATATCAGCGTCATCGCGCCGCGAACGGACGCGGCCGGCCCCACCCAGGCGTCCAGCGCAACGGTATCGCCGGACTATGAAGTGACAGGCGAGCTGCAGCGCGGCGAGCAATCCTGGACCTTGCGCGCGCGCATGATCAAGGCGAACACCGGCGAAGTTCAATCGGTCGCCGCCGTGACCGTCAGCACCGATGGGCTCGATGCGGACTTGCAGCAATCGCGTCTTGCCGCCGGCGTCGGCCACCCGCTGGCGCGCCGGTTGAACGAGATGCTGGAGGCGGCCTCCGCCAGGAAGAGCGGAACAGCGGGCGGCACCACCAAAGTCGTCATCGAGCAGGCGGTTGCCTCCATCTACCAGACGACGCGCGAGCGCTTCGGCATGGCGCAAACGCTGCTGCAGAATGCGCTCAATGACGATCCCAACAACGTCGATGTCGCCGTGGCGCTCGCTGCGCTGCAGATGCGTGGCATCCAGATGGTCTGGTACTCACCGGACGAAGCGGTCGCGGCCGAGGAACAGGCAAGCGCGACGCTGCAGCGCGCCCTGCAGGCGAAGCCCAATTCGATCGCCGTGCTGGAAACCTATTGCCGCTTTCTCAGCGCGACCAACCATTTTACGGAAAGCCTCGTCACCTGCGCACGGACGCTGAGCTTCGATCCGTGGAACGGCCTCGCCCATTTTCTGGTCGGGCTCGGCCAATTGCATCTTGGCCGTTTCGAAGATGCGCTCGGGACCTTCAAACTCGCCGATCGTTATGACACGCCACCGGTCTCGCGCTGGACCTGGCTGGTCGGCGCCGGCTGGGCGCAACTCGTCCTCGGCGACGCCGAGCGCGCCCTGCCCTGGCTGCAGCGCTCGATCGCGATCACGCCGGCCACCGGACGCACGCACATGTTGCTGGCCGCCGCCTACCAGCAGCTCGGTCGCACCGAGGAAGCCCGCGCGGCCATGCAGCAAGGTCTCAAGCTGCGGCCGGGTACGACAGCGCTGACCGTTGCGCCACCCATGAAGAACGCCAGCCCGGCATTCAAGGCGTCTTCCGACCGGCAGATCCAGTTCATGATCGCGGCCGGCCTGCCGGAGAAGTAGCGTCTTCACGCTTCGCGGCGCCGCCTTGCGGCGAGACGCCCGCGCCGGGCGCCAGCACGCCTTGCCGCAGCAGCTCCGAGACGCGCGCCGGCGGCAAAGGCGGACTGTAATAATAGCCCTGCACGAACTGGCAGCCTGCCTCCTTGACCAAATTGAGCTGAAATTCGCTCTCGACGCCTTCGGCAACCACAGCGATGCCGAGCTCGCGGCCCAGACTGATGGCGGCGCGAACGACGGCGATGTCGCCGGAGCCGGGCTTGATGTCCCGGATGAAATCCTGCGCGACCTTGATATGGTCGACCCGATAGCTGCGCAGATAAGTCAGCGAGGAATATCCCGTGCCGAAATCGTCGATTGCGATCGGCACGCCGAGCGCGCACATCCGATCGATGATGTCGCGGTGCCGTTGTGTTGTCTCCATCAACACCGACTCGGTCAATTCTATTTCGACGGCCTTGGGTTCGATCCCCCATCTGCGCAACCTGCTGGCCAACTCCCGATCGAACTCGCTGGCCCCCTTGAGTTGTCCGACCGAGACGTTGAACGACACGGGCGGCGGTTTAAGACCGGCCGCGCGCCATTCGACGATCTGACGGCACACCGCATCGATGACCCAGCGGCCGAGCGCGAGAATGGTACCGTTACTTTCCGCGATCGGAACGAAGCGCGTCGGGCCGATCGACCCGTACTTCGGATGGGTCCAGCGCGCCAGCGCCTCGAGGCCGACAATCCGGCCGGTCGCGATCTCCACCTGCGGCTGAAATTCAAGATTCAATTCGCCGCGTTCGACCGCCCGCTGCAGATCGCCG
This sequence comes from Pseudolabrys sp., assembly GCA_035556455.1. Classification (GTDB taxonomy): domain Bacteria; phylum Pseudomonadota; class Alphaproteobacteria; order Rhizobiales; family Xanthobacteraceae; genus Pseudolabrys. Next base: position 2,993 of record DATMEX010000057.1, on the reverse strand, counting down.
CCCAGCATGACGCGTTCGATGGTCGCGGCGTCGAGCGCCTCCGAATGAAAGTGAAACTGGTTGCGGCCGAGATCCTTGGCCCGGTAGAGCGCAAGATCGACCTGCTTCATCATTTCTTCGGTGCCCGTCACCTCCTCCGTGAAGACCGCAATGCCGATGCTGCAGGTGATGTGGATTTCGACGCCGAGATTATAGGGTTCGGCGATGCGCTCGATCAGCCGCGCGGCAAAGGCCCCGGCGTCGGCGGGGCTCGCGATTTCGACCTGCAGAATGGCGAATTCATCGCCGCCGAACCGCGCGAGCACATCGGCGTTCTTGCGGCGCAAGCGCCGCAGCCGCTCGGCGACTGCCTTGAGCAGTTCGTCGCCCTTGGTATGGCCCAGCACATCGTTGATATCCTTGAAGCGATCAAGGTCGATGTAGTGGATGGCAAAGGCCGGCCCGCCGCGGCGTGCGGCGGCGTAGGCCCGATCGAGTTCGGCCATGAAGGCGCGGCGGTTGGGAAGGCCGGTGACCGGATCGAAGAACGACACCTGGGCAAGCTCGGCCTGCGCCGTCTTGCGTTCGCTGATGTCAACCAGAAGCCCTTCGATCTCCAGAAGCTCGTTCTGTGGACCATAGTGCCCGCGCGAGCGGTTCTCGAACCAGACGAGATGACCATCCGCGGCGCGAAGGCGGTGCTCGCGCTGCATCTCTCTGGTGCGGCCCGCCACAAAGGCGTCGATATCGGCCTTCATGACCAGAAGATCGTCGGGGTGCAAGAGATCGAAGTAGAGCCCCGGCGACGCCATCAGTTCGCGCGCCTCATAGCCGTAGCGACGAACGCCGCGTGAGATGTAGGTCAGGCGGTGCGGCGGCTTGCCGTCGACCCGATAAAGAATGACCGGGCTGTTCTCGATGATCCAGCTGACATCTGGGAATTCCTGAAGATCGCGCGCCCGCCCGAGCGCGGCGCCGATCATCTCCGCCAGCAGTTTCAGCGTGTCGATTTCACCCGCCGACCAGATGCGCTCGCGGTCGCAATCGGCGAATTCGACCTCGCCCCACCGCTCGCCGCCGACATGGACCGGCGTCAACAGCAACGACTGGATACCCATCGCCGACAAAGAATCCTGCTGCGGCCCGATTGTCTGCCGCGTCAGCAGCGCAAGCGTGTCGCCCTTGCCCGGCAGGGGCCGGGCTCCGATGCCCAGCACCTGCACCGCCGGCGTGCATTTCGGGGAATGCCATTCGTAACGCAACGCCAGTGTCGAGCTGGCCGCCAGACCCGTTGCGCCTTCATAGGCCTGAATGCGGCTCACGCCGGCAGCGCGGCCAAGACGCGCCAGGACATTCGGAATGAGGGCCTCGGGCGCGGATGCATGCATCAGCTCAATCGCACAGACGGCAAGAGCACGCCCCATATCGCCATCGGCCGTCTGCCACGGCTGCGTCTCGGCTGAGCCGGGCGCATGAATGCTATCGTCGGACAGTGGTGCCATCGTCAGGTGCCGCCCGGCCTTGAGGTCGCGTGTTCGCAACTCATGGCATTGAGTGTCGACGCGGACTGGCAGACGTCGCGGAACGCGTTACGCATGCCAGTCGTGTCAGCACGCTATTTCCCGCCGAGCGGGCTGGATCGGCATTGATCATGGTCAATGGACTGGTCGTCGGCACGGCGTACCGGGCGACATCAATGCGCTGCCTGCAATAAACAACATCGTACCACCTTTGACGAGGCGCGACGCTCATGCCGTCGGCGCCCTGGTGGCGGACACAAAGACCATCGCCGGCTGCGCCGCGGGGCAAGCCCATCGGCGCCGCCGGGTGGCCACGCAAGCGTACGCGCCCAGCCCGCCAATCTATTTGATCGACATGTTCCAGTAGAACTGGACCGGCGCCACGATCGCGCCTTCCACGCTCGACCTGTAGGCAACCGGCAGGAAAAATTCGCCGAGATAGGCCGACGCCCCGATCGCCCACATGCGCTGCTGGATCTTGGCGGCGATCTCTTTCCGCTCGGCGGGATTCTGCGTGCGTACAAACGCACGGCGCTGGTCTTCCAGCTCCCGATCGGTCGGCCAGCCGAACCAGCCGGTCTGCGGATCGCCCGAGAAGGCGATGTGGCTCGGATCGCCCAGATCCACGCCCGACCAGAAGGTCAGGAACAGGTTCCAGCCTCCGGGCAAGGCGCGCCGCGTCACCATCGTCGCCCAGTCGGTATCCTGGACCTCGACCTTCATGCCGATCTTGCGGAGCCGGTCCGCCGTCACCTTGACGAAGTCGGCCACCACCGGAATATCGACCGCATTCAGAATGACCACCGGCGCGCCATCATAACCGGCGTCGCGCAAGGCCTGCCTGGCGCTGTCGAGCGTCCCGGTCTTGATGAAGTCGCTGTCGATCTCGGTGGTCAGCGGCGAGTTGCAGGGGAACACCGAGTAGCATGTTCGCCAGAACTTTTGCGGGCCGATGGCCGCCTTCATGTATTCGGTCTGGCTCATCGCCATCATGACGGCGCGGCGGATGCCGACCTTGTCGAACGGCGGCGTGAGATGATTGAACCGCGCAATGCCGACGAAGGGATCGGGGCCGGTGCGGCCGATGACGATGTTCTTGTTGCGCTCGAGCCGGCCGACGAGTTTCGGGCTCACCTCTTCGAGATAATCGGCGCGGTTGCGCAGCAGCGCATCGACCCGCGCGCTTTGATCGAGAATGGTGGTCCACTCGACACGATCGACCTTGACGGTCTTGCCGCCGGCGGCCCATGACGACGGATCGGACCGCGGCACATAAGCGGGGTTCTTCAGATAGACCGCCTTCTTGCCGGCAACGAATTCATCCTTCTTGAAAATGAAAGGCCCTGAGCCGGTGTAGTCGTCGATCGGCCTCGCCGGATCGATATCGACGACACGCTTGGGCAGCATGAAAGGCACATAAGATGAAAGCTGCGACAGCGCCGACAGGACATAGTCGTAGCGCGCCTTCAGCTTCATCACGATGGTTTTCGGATC
>DATMEX010000056.1:0-14484 GCA_035556455.1 Pseudolabrys sp. | reverse complement strand
AGCGCGCGCGCTACCTCGACAAGGCGAAGGCCAAGGACGCCATCGCCGGCTACTTCCTCGCCAACGACGTCTCCGAGCGCAACTTCCAGATCGAGCGTTCCGGGACGCAATGGAGCAAGGGCAAGGGCTGCGAGAGCTTCGCCCCGATGGGGCCGTGGTTCGTCACTCGCGACGAGGTCAAGGATCCGCAGAACCTCGACATGTGGCTCGACGTCAACGGCGAGAAGCGCCAGCGCGGCAACACCAAGACGATGATCTTCGGCGCCGAGCACCTCGTCTGGTACTGCTCGCAGTTTTTCGTGATGGAGCCGGGCGACATCATCATCACCGGCACGCCGCCGGGCGTCGGCCTCGGCATGAAGCCGCCGCAGTTCCTGAAAGCGGGCGACGTCGTCACCCTCGGCATCGACGGCCTCGGCGAGCAGAAGCAGAAGATCGTCGCGTTTAAGAAGTAAGCTTGCTTCACCTCTCCCATAGGGAGAGGTCGGACCGCGAAGCGGTCCGGGTGAGGGGTTACTGCCTGACGAGGCTCACTTGCCCCCTCACCCCAACCCTCTCCCCAACGGGGAGAGGGAGCGCACTGAGCAAGCTCCAACTCCGCTCGTCCCCGCGAAAGCGGGGACCCAGTTCTTACAATGCAAAACCCCGGGCGATGAGCCCGGGGTTTTTGTTTGTGGGGCGCTCACCATCCTCACACCGCCTCATCCTGAGGAGCGCCGCAACGCGGCGCGTCTCGAAGGATGGAGGCGGCCACACATCTCGCCGTCATGGCCGGGCTTGTCCCGGCCATCCACGCCTTGCTTCGCTTTCGAAGACGTGGATGCCCGGCCCAAGGCCGGGCATGACGAAGTTGGAGCCGTTCGTCCCCGCGAAAGCGGGGACCCGGTACGGAAGCCTCGCAAGTGCCGCCCCTTAGGGACCCGTCTGTAAGTACCCCAAACCAAGAACCCGAATGGATGCGTGAATTTGTAAGGGGGATAACCTGAGGTCTATGCAGAGGCGCACGCCAATTAGCGGTAGCATCCCAACTCTGATTTTCAATTCAGCGAGAGATAAAATGGGTGAGCCGGACAAGCTTAAGGAAATTTTGTTATTCGTTGCTTTTGTCGTTGGCGCATCGACGCTCCTCTTGTCGGCATTTCAGTTTTGGAGTGGGAAACTACCGTCAGCGGCCGGACTTTTGGTATGCTTTGTTATTTGCGGCGTTTTTGTTTTTCTGCCGCAGATAAAGAGCTTCAAACTCTGGCAAGTCGAGGTCGAATTAAACCAGACATTGGACGAAGCGAAACTGGTGACAGATCGGCTTCGACGCCTCGCTGCGATAAGCGCTAAATCAACGTATATGCAAATGGCGTGGGGCAATAGAATGGGCACCCCTCCCGTCGCCGAGAAACAGGCAATTCTCGATGAGATTGACAAACAACTCGTCGAACTGCGGGCTAAGCCGGAGGAAATAGAATCGATTAAGAAGCCATTTGTGCAGATGATAGCGCTCGACTTCTATTTCCTTTATACGAGAACAATACGCTCTTATGCTGAACTCCGCTTTACCGCTCTCATCGAGAGAAGAGCCCGCAACAATTCTCCAGCCTCGATCGAGCCGGAATTGCAGCATTCTAGTAAAATATCCGAGTGGACAGCACGAACTAACGAAGTCGATCCTATATCGCGACTATCAAACAGCACGTTGGAGGCGGAGCTCACACGTTTTAGCCCCAGAGAAGGAGAATGGCTGAATGCAGACGAACGAGAAATCGTCGACGATTTTCGCAAGGTGATTGTTAGGCTGTATGCCGAATGTGAAAAGAAAGGTGGCTTTACAGCGGCGGCAGCGGCATACTACGATAAAAATAATGAACATACGAAGGCCTTGGCCGAGAGCTTGTTTTCAAATGTCTTGGCCGGATTTCGAAAATAACTAGCACTTCAGCTCCACGCCCCCCTACAACCACCTGATCCTCGGCTCCGGCCGTTGCGGCGTCAGCAACTCCGTCACCGCCCACACCAGCGCGTCGAGCCGGTCCGGCGAGCCGCCGCCCGACAGGCCGCCGACGCCGAAGTCGCACATCTGATCCTCCAGCGCGGCAAAGCCCGCGCCCACATGCTTCACCTTGCCCTGCGCGTACATCGTCGCGATCGGTTCGGCGCGCACATATTTGGCGCGCGTGGCGTGCACCTCCTTCACCGGCACCGCGCGGTCAATCTGCTGCAGCACCGCGCGCACCATGTCGCCGCCCTGGTTGACCTCGGCGACAATGGCGTCGGCCTGAAGCCGCCGATACAAGGCAATCGCCCGCATCGCCCAGCCGTCCGGCGGCAGGCCCTGCACGGTCGCATCCTCCAGCACATAGATGACGCCGCCTTCGGCGATGCCGGCGGCGACGATGCCGCAGGCGTCCGCGCCAGCGCGTGACGACGCCGGCGGATCGATGCCGACGACCACGCGCTGCAGCCCCGGCGCCGCATCCACCCGCGCCTTCTCGATGATCGCGTGCGACCACAGTGCGTCCTCGCGATCCTCGATGATCTCGCCGTCGATCTCCTGCCGCCCGAGCTGCGTGCCGGCATAGCGGCCGATCACCGCCTCGATGAAGGCCGGCGACAGATAGGCGGCATTGGCGTGCGTGCCGGCGCGCGTCACCGCGGCGCGCGGATCGCTCACAAGCCGCTTGATCAGCGCGATCGGCTTCGGCGTCGTGGTGACGAGCTGGCGCGGCCGCGGGCCCAGCCGCAGGCCGAACTGCAGATTGTCGAAGGTCTCGTCGGGCAAGCGCCACTTGGCCAGTTCGTCGCACCAGGCGGCGTCGAATTGCGGGCCGCGCAGCTGCTCGGGATCGTCGGCCGAGTATGTCGTCGCCACCGCGCCGTTCGGCCATTCGAGCCGCCGCCGCGACGAGGTCCAGACCGGCCGCTCGCCGCGCGGCGCGTGGCGCAGGATGCCGGACGGCCCCTCCACCATCACCTCGCGCGCGTCATGCGCGGTCTCGCCGACCAGCGCGATATTGAGCGCGCGCTGCTCGGCATAAGGCGCATGGTTGTTCACCTGCGCCCGCACCCACTCCGCGCCCAGCCGTGTCTTGCCGGCGCCGCGGCCCCCTAGCATCAGCCAGGTCGTCCAGTCGCCGCCATTCCTGGCGTGCGCCGGCGGCTCCTGATGGCGATGCGCCAGCGTGATGAAGTCGCGGTCAAGCGCCGCCAGAAGGCGCGGCGGCAAGGTCCTGAGCATCTCCCGCGTCGGCGCGACTTTCGATGAACGCGTCAATGCGGCGCGCAAGGTCGTCACGGAAGGCATCGAGATCGGCGGGCATGTCTGAATAGTCGTCATGGCTCGGTCCATTCAATGAGGCGCGCAGGCGCTGCAAGCGGTTGAAGGCTTCGGTGAGAATGCTCAGCGCGCGCGCTGTCTGCAGGTGATGTTTGGGCAGCAGCTTGCCGTCGCGGCGCACCGCCTCGAACTCGTCGATATGCGCCGTGACGATGCGGATGAACCGCGCGATGGGGTCGTCCTGTTCCCCTCCCCCCGTTCGCTCTTCGAACGGTGGGGAGGGGTTAGGGGTGGGGGGCAGCAGCATCGGCCCTTCGAGACATGCGTCAAATGAGACGGAAGATTCCCCCCACCCGACTCCGTCGCGCTCACGCGCGCCGGAGCCACCCTCCCCACCGCCATCGCGCGCCGAAGACGCGCGCGATGGCGGGGGGAGGGAAAGAGAAGCCTCCAACGCCTCCACCTCCGCCAGCAATGTCGCCAGAGGCGGCAGATCGCGCGGCGGCGCAACGAAGCGCACCCAGCCTTCGCGCGGCCCCATGCGGCGGATGACGGATTCGTTGATGCCGACATCGAGCGCGATCTGGCAGACGGGCTGATCGGTCGTCTCGTAGAGCCGCTTCACATGCGCCTGCAGTTCCGGCGTCATGCGCGTGCGCACCGGCGATGGCGTGCCGCGCACCGGCCCGCCTTTGGCTGCTTTTTTCGCCGGCGAGCGCCGCGCGACACTCTTCTTGACTGCCGGACGGCGCGCGACCTTGCGCGCCGGTTTGCGGACGGCGGACGCGCTGGCGCGCGCACGGCGAGGCTTCCGCACGGTTTTCCTGGCCACAGGTTTCCTGACCATGGCGAACTCCTGATGGGGTGATGTGTCTGAAAAACACTGGCGGCCGGCCGGGAGCGGAAAGGCTCATCCGGGCACAGCTCACGAGCGTGCAGGAAAACTACCCTAGGAGCGTCACGCTGTCAAGGACTATGTTCCGCCTCGCGGGAGGGGCCGGAGGCCGCCTCGGCGCCGGCACGCCCGCGGGCCGGCCTCACGCCTTTTTGGCGAAGTCCCTGGCCTCTTCCTCGGCGATCAGCTTTTCGATCTGGCGGCGCTGGGTCTCGTCTTTGGTCTCGGCCAGCAGACGGCGCAGACGGTCCAGATTCATCCGGTGCACGAATTGCTCCATGGAACCCTCCATGCTGGTTGAAACGGCATCATAATATCCCGATACCGGGTCGCAAGCCGGTAGCGAAATGAGGCGCTTTCTCGGCCCTGGAGGTATGCGGCGACCAGGCAATTCGCCTCGGGGCGGTTCCCGAGCAGGTCAGCACGCCTGACTTGTGGCCGCCACATTTCGTGCCTACCTTAAATCATCATCGGCACAGCGAACCTGGGCGTCGGTGGCTGGGAGACACGATCGTGCTCTCGCCTCACCGCGACAAAGGGAGCGCAGCATGCCGCACACGCAGACGGCCACCAATCCGAATTCCGAAATCGATCGGCCCCGTTGTACCGAGTGCCAATCGGCGATGTGGCTCGCGCGCGTGTCACGCGACGGCGCCGGCAAGGAATATCGCCAGTTCGAGTGCCCGGTGTGCGAAGTCTCGACCCGGCAACCGGGTGAGATCGAACGAGCGACGATCAAGTTCTGAGGCGGGCTGCCGGAGCGAGTTGTCAGAACGCGCTTCATCCTGAGGAACGGCGCGCAACTGCCTGGTCATCCCCGCGCTCTACCTTCCGGTCATCTCGCGCAAAAGCGCGTAGCGCATCTTCACCGGGAAACGGGGATCCAGATCTTCAAGCTTTGCCGCAGACAGAGACGGCCGAAGCAGGCCGCTCGCCGAATTGCACAGTCAATGTCGATGCGGTGCGCTGTGTTGCGTGTTTTAGTGCGCGCACCGACGCGATGAAATGCGCTGGAACTTCCGGCTATAGCGGCCAAACGTCTGCTCTGTTCCATGTGTTTATAACGTCGCACCGATTTATAAACTCTCTCGTACACCCACTTAATTACCGCACCGGTGACGGCGGCAGCATCAAGATGTCGCATCTCACGACAATCTCATCGATAAGCCCATAGAAACTTTGCACGCGAGGCGCGAATCAGTTTGGGTGCTCGTGATCAGCATTCAGAGGAGGCATGGAATGCTGCGTCGTTATTACAGCACTCACGTCCCCGTCGAGATTGCGCGCACGTTTCTCACGATCGCCGAAACCCGCAGTTTCTCGAAAGCTGGTGAGAAGCTCGGCCTCAGCCAGCCGGCGATCAGCGCTCAGGTCAAGCGGCTGCAAACGATCGTCGGCGGTCCGGTGTTCGACAAGCAGAACACCGGCGGGCTCACGTTCACGCCGCGCGGGCAAAGTGCATTGCTGCTTGCGCGAAAGCTCATCGAAGTGAACGACCAGATCGTATCGCTCGGCGGGACCCATAAGGGCCGCCCGGCTGTTCGCGTGGGCGTTTCATACGAACTCGCGCAGCGACTTCTACAGGCCTGGGCCCAGAAGCGAACCGACGCTGTCTTGCATGTTCATTCCTGCTCGTCTTCGGAAGTCGTCAAAGGGGTCAGCGAGGGTTTCTTCGATGTCGGCTGCCTGCTGGGCGAACATGGCGGCGATGAAGATATCGTCGAGGAGTGGATGGAGCCTCTGGTGTGGGCGCGGCACCCTCACTTCGTTGCGAGCCCCGGGTCCCCGATCCCGGTGGTGGGCTGGCCCGGCGGCTGCATTCAAAAGCATGTCGAGCGCTGCTTCGAGCGTCACAGCATTGCCTATCGGACGGTGTTCGCCACACCGGATCATATGGCGCGACTTGCCGCCGTTGAATCCTGCATCGGCGTGGCCGCGTTTCCCGCATGGCGCATGGCACGGCCGCTTATAGCGGCCGGCGACTTCTATCTGCCGACGCTGCCTCCGATCAAGGGAGCGATCGTGGTGAGAAACGGGCTTGCCTCCGACACCGTTAGCGAGGTTCGTCCCTTATGGACCGATTTCGCCGCAGCGCGCGTGTCGTAGCGCTGCGATGAGGCGCACGCATAAAAAAGCCCGGGGTTTCCCCCGGGCTTTCTGGTCTCCAGCGCCGCGGCGCTGAAAGCTTAGAAGCGGTAGTTCAGGCCGGCGCGAACGAGGTGCGACTTGAAGGTCACGTCGTTGCCCGGCGTGCCGCCCGAGACGCTGCCGAGATCGGCATAGAGATATTCGAGCTTGGTGGTCCAGTTGGCGAGCAGCGCGTATTCGACGCCGCCGCCGACGGTCCAGCCGACCTTGCCCTTGCTGAAGTCGCCGCCGACAGCCGGCGTCGCCTTGACGTTGCCGTAGGCCACGCCGCCGGTGACGTAAGGCAGCCAGCGATCCCAGCCGGCATAGCCGAGGCGGCCGCGGCCGGTGCCGAACCAGGTCAGCTTGGTTTCGCAGCCCGCGCCGGTGCACACGCCGGTGCCGCCCGCGTCCGAGCCCTTCATGCCGCTGTACTGGAAGTCGGCCTCGAGGCCCCAGACCCACGAGCCGGTCTGCAGGTTGTAGCCGAGCTGGACGCCGCCGATGAAGCCCTTCGGCTTGGTCGAACCGGTGCCGCCCGCGCCGGACCAGTCGGACTTGCCGAAGCCGTAGCCGGCGTTGATGCCGGCATAGAAGCCGGTCCAGTTATAATACACCGGCGCATAGATCGGCGCCTTGTAGGACGGGCGCGGCAGATCAGCGGCGAACGACGGCGCTGCCATCGTCGCAACAAACAGGCCGGCAGTCATGGCCATCGATAGACGCTTCATCTGAGATCTCCAATGTTGACCAGAGCCGGTCCCCGGCCCTGGCGCTTGAACCCTGAACAAACCGCGCCGGCGTCTTGGCCATCGCGGGCCAGCCCCCCGGGACTGGCGAATAGCGATACGCAGTCGTTTGCTGCGTATGGTTAATAGTGATGGACCAGGTGTGGTTAAGGGCGGGTTAAATGAAAAAAGCCCCGGCGAACCGGGGCTTTTTTTCGACGTCTTCTTCGGCACGCCGGTGGCCAGGAATAAACAACGTCCCCCGATACCGTGGTTAACGAATTACAAACAGCCTCATCCCACGCGCGAGCGCAGCACCGCCTCGATCGAGACGCGCGACCAGTCGGAAACGCTGTCGCGGAAGCTCCTGTAAGAGGCGTGCACCTTGCCCGCCATAGCGTCGCGCGAGGCGATGTCGCCGAGCACATCGTCGGCCTGTTTGCGCGCGGCGGCGACGAGGTCGGCCGGGAATTGCGCCAGCTTGACGTTGTGCTCCTTGATCAGCACGCCGAGCGCCTGGGCGTTGAGCTTCTCCATCTCGGCAAGCGCGTAGTTCGCCTCGGTGGCGCAGGCATGTGCCACCACCGCCTTGAGGTCGGCCGGCAGCGCCTCCCACGCCTTAAGCGACACGATGGCCTCGCCGGTGCCGTTAGGCTTGTTGAAGCCGGGATAATAATAGAACGGCGCGGCGCGATAGAGGCCGAGCGCGATGTCGGTGCCGGGGCCGACGAACTCGGCGCCGTCGATCACGCCGGACTGCACGCTGGACAGTATCTCGGCCGGCGATGTCGTTTGCGGCGTCACGCCCAGGCGACGATAGACTTCACCTCCAAGACCGAGCGAGCGCAGCTTGAGGCCGCGCAGTTCGGCAAGACTTTTCACCTCGCGGCGGAACCAGCCCCCCATGCACACGCCGGTGTTGCCGCCCATGAACGGCTTGACGCCGAACGGCTTGTACATCTCGTCCCAGAGCGCCTGGCCGCCGCCGGCCTCGACCCAGGCGACATGCTCGGCCGGCGTCAGGCCAAATGGCACGGTGGTGAAGAACGGCGCCGCCGCCATCTTGCCCTGCCAGTAGAACGAAGCAGTGTGGCCCATCTCGGCGACGCCGGTACCGACCGCCTCGAGCACGCCGAAGGCGGGGACGACTTCGCCGGCCGCGGAGACGGCAATGTCGAGGCGGCCGTTCGACAGCGTGCGGATGCGCTCGGCGACGCGCTCGGCCGACATGCCGGGGCCCGGCAGCCGTTTCGGCCACGACGTTACCATGCGCCATTTCGTCGTCTGCGCGCGCGCGATCGACGGCGCGGCGAGTGCGGAGGTGGCGGCAAGACCGGCGCCCAAGGCAGCGCTAAGGGCGAACTGGCGGCGTGTCGTCATCTCGTACTCCAGTTTTTGTAGAAGTGATTGAGCGGGCCGTGGCCGTGGCCGACCTTGAGCTGGTCCGCGGCGGCGATGGCGCCGGTGACGTAATCTTTCGCGGCGCGCACGGCCTCGATCAGGGGCGCGCCCTTGGCGAGGTTGGCGGCAATGGCGGAGGACAGCGTGCAGCCCGTGCCGTGCGTGTTTTTCGTGTCGATGCGTTTCGCGCTCACGCGCGTCACCGCGCCGTCGCCGCCAACCAGCAGATCGACGGCCTCGTCGCTGGTACCGTGGCCGCCCTTGATCAGAACGGCACGCGGGCCGAAGGCGAAGATGTCGCGCGCCTGCGCTTCCATCTCTTGCTCGGTGCCTGCGAGCGGCTTGCCGGTGAGCACCGCCGCTTCATGCAGATTGGGCGTGACGATCTCGGCGAGCGGCATCAGTTCGGTGCGCAGCGCCGCAACCGCATCCTCGCTCAGCAGCCGGTCGCCCGAGGTCGCGACCATCACCGGGTCGAGCACGATATGCGGCGCATTGCGGCGACGCAGCTCGCCGGCGACGACGCGAATGGTCTCGGCGCGCGACAGCATGCCGATCTTGACCGCCGCGACGTCGAAATCGACGAAAATGGCCTCAATCTGCGCCGCGATGAACACCAGCGGTGCATCGTGAATGGCGGAGACGCCTTGCGTGTTCTGCGCCGTCAACGCGGTGATGACCGACGTGCCGAACACTCCATTTGCGGCAAAGGTCTTGAGGTCGGCCTGGATGCCGGCACCGCCGCCCGAATCCGATCCCGCAATGGTGAGCGCGACCGGCGTCATGCCGCGCCCCGCGTCGTCAGCGCGCCATCGACCGCGCTGCGCATTTCCCGCGCCGCTTGCGCCGGATCGTTTGCCATCGACAAGGCTGAAATAACCGCCACCCCATCGACCCCAGCGGCGATAACGTCTCCGGCATTCTGAGCGGTAATGCCCGCGATGGCGCAGATCGGGAAGCCCGGCTTGCGTCCGCGAATGACGCCAGCGAGGTCGCGCAGGCCCTCGGTGCCGATCGGCGTCGAGACGTTATCCTTCGACGTGGTCGCATAAACACCGCCAATGGCGACGTAGTTCAACAGTTCGAGCGGCGCGGCCGCTGCCTGCTCCACCGTCTTTATACTGAGGCCGATGATGGCCTCCGGACCGAGCAGACGCCGGGCGTCGGCCACCTCCATATCGTCCCAGCCGATGTGCACACCCTGCGCTCCCGACGCGAGTGCCACGTCGACGCGGTCGTTGATCAGGAGCGGCACGCCGCGCGGCCGCAGCACGGCCATGATGTCACGCGCCTCCTCGATCATGACACGGGTCGAGCCGTGCTTGTCGCGCAGCTGCACCAAAGTCGCACTCTCGGCGATCAGCGCCGCGAGCGCAGGCAGCGAGCGGCCGCCGGCAACCGCCGGATCGACGAGGGCATAGAGACGAAGGTCGAGAGTCATCTATTGTTACTCATGCAACTCGACGCGCGCCCGCGCTGCCAGCGCGTCGCCGTCGATGGAATAGAGGGCGTCGAGGATCGCGGCGACGAAGCTGCCCGGCCCCTGCGCTTTTTCCGACGCGATCTCGCCGGCAACACCGGCAATCAGCAGCGCCGCCGTGGTCGCGACAAAGGCGTCCTTTTCGACCGCGAGGCAGGCGCCGACCATGGCCGAGGCGGCGCAGCCCATGGCCGTGACCCGCGCCATTAGCGGATCGCCATTGGTCAGCGATGCGGCGCGGCGGCCAACAGCGATCAGGTCGCGCGCGCCGGACAGGCCGATCGCGATGTTGCGTTCGCGGGAATAGGCGCGAACCTCGTCAGGCGTATCGCCCACGCCGGCAAGCGCCGCGAACTCCGCGGCGTTCAGGCGCATCGCCGTCGGGCGGAGAAACAACAAATCCTGGGCGTAGGTTGCGCGCGGTGGTGCGCGATCGACGAACACCGGATCGAGCACCCAGGGTAAGCCGCCCTGCGCCGCCGTATCGACGGCGATAGAGGTCGCCTCGCGGCGCTCGCGGCCGAACGTGCCGAGATTGACCAGCAGGGCATCGGCGCGGCCGACGAACGAGCCGATCTCCACCGGCGACAGGGTCATGGAGGGCACGGCACCCAGCGCCAGCAGCACATTGGCCGTGAAATTCTCGGCCACCGAATTCGTGATGCAGTGGACCCGGGGCGATTTCGCGCGCAGGCGCGCAAGCAGGTCCGCCGTGGCGGACACGAGATCCTTCGGCGACGCAAATTGGCGCAATGGTGGTGGCGTCGGCTCCTGCATCTCTCTCCCTCCGCCGGCATAACCCGGATCAGGTTCGTTGGGTTAGCCGGACTTCCGGCCTCTCAGTCCGGCGCGACGCCGGACACCCCACGAGATAGCTCATGAATACCTAAACCCGCAGCAAGGCCAAGGCAAGGGCGCATCAGCCATGCCGGCAAAAGCGCCGCCAGCCGGCCTCACCTTGCCGCGTCTTGCCAGGCTGGCGCGATTTTGCTGTGTTGCGGGAAACGCCTCGGGCGGCCCGGAGACCCAACCGCAATGACCCCCTTCTTCATCCAGATCAAATGCGAGCTCGGCAAGGCCTATCAGGTGGCCAACGAACTCGCCGAAGCCGAGATCGCTTCGGAGATTTACTCCACTGCCGGCGATTACGATCTGCTTGTGAAATTTTATGTGGACGACAAGACCGACATCGGCCACTTCGTGAACGAGAAGGTGCATTGCATCCCCGGGATCAAGGACACCTATACGATCATCACCTTCAAGGCCTTCACGGCCTGAGCCGGCGGGCTGGCTACATCTCCGGCCGCCGCGGACCTTCCTCCTGCGGCGCCCGGTCGATGCCGAGACGTCGCTCGCGCCACAGCACCACGAGGCCAGCGCCGGCGACGATTGCGGCGCCGACATAGACCAAGGTGCTCGGCAACTCCCCGAAGAACCAGTAGCCCAGCAGCAGCGCCCAGAGCAGCGACGTATAATCAAAGGGCGCGATTACCGATGCCGCCGCGAAGCGGTAGCTCTCGGTCAGGAAGATATGGGCGACGCCGCCGAGAATGCCGGTGGCGATGAGCGCCCACAACTCCTCGGTGCTCGGCGTATGCCAGGCGAAGGGCAGCGTCGCCGCCCCCACCAGCGCACAGGACAGTGAAAAGTAGAAGACGATAGACGATGTCGATTCGCTTTGCGTCAGGCGGCGCGTCTGGATAACGGCGCCGGCATTGCAGAAGGCCGAAATGACGGCGAAGATCGAGCCGAGCGCAGCGGCGGTGCCGACTCCCACGGCGGTATAACGGGCCGGGTCGAAATTCGGGATCAGCATTACGATCACGCCAACGAAGCCGACCGCGACCGCGGTCCAGCGGAAGATGCGCACGCGCTCTTTCAGGACGATGGCGGCCAGCGCCACGGTAATCAAAGGGGAGCCGAACTGGATGGCGGTGGCGTCCGCCAGTGGCAGCCGCGCCAGCGCCGCGAAGTTCGAGAACATGCCGCAGACACTGACCGAACCACGCAGGAGATGGCCGAAGATGCGATTGGTGCGCACCGCCGTCATAAGCTCGCCGCGGAAGGCGTAGATGAGCAGCACAGGAGGAATGGCGCAGGCAGACCGGAAAAACACCACTTGGCCCACCGGCACGGTGTCGCCGAGTTGCCGGACCAGGGCCGACATGGCAGCGAACATCAGGGCGGAGAGAATCTTGAAGCCAATGGCTTTGAGGAGCTGGGGCGACGGCTCGTGCATGGAGAATCCTCCATAGCCCTCGCCGCCGGCCTTGTCGCCCCTTTTGCGCGCGCCTGCGTCGGCCCGCGTTACTTTTTCGACGGCCGCGTCGGGCCGGCGACGGCCGGGAGCGATTTGAGATAGGTTGCCATCGCCAGCCGGTCTGCATCGCTGAGTTGCGCGGTGTTCCGGATCACGGCGGTCATGCTGCCGCCAGCCGAATCGAACTCGGGCGTCATGCCGGTTTTCAGGAATTCGGCAATATCGCCCGCCGACCAGGACGCCAGGCCTTGCTGGGTGATATTCGGCACCCAGCCCTGCCCCTCCGGATCGGGCCCGCCGGCGAAACGCTGGCCATCCAGAATGCCGCCGAGCGCATTGCGCGGCGAATGACATTCGGCGCAGTGGCCGGGACCGTTCACCAGATAGGCGCCGCGATTCCATTGCGCGTCCCGGGCCGCATCCGGCGTGAAACGTCCGCCGTTGAGGAACAGAAGTTTCCAGCCGCCGAGGACCGCCCTGATGTTGAACGGGAACGGCAAGTCGTGATCGCGCGCCTTACCCTTCACCGGTGGCAAAGTCTTTATATAGGCGAACATGTCGAGCAGATCGCCGGTCGTCATGCGCCGATAGGAGGTGTAGGGAAACGACGGATAGAGATGCTCGCCCTCGGGCGACGTCCCCTCGCGCATGGCGGTGACGAACTGCGCCGGCGT
This sequence comes from Pseudolabrys sp., assembly GCA_035556455.1. Classification (GTDB taxonomy): domain Bacteria; phylum Pseudomonadota; class Alphaproteobacteria; order Rhizobiales; family Xanthobacteraceae; genus Pseudolabrys. The sequence continues at coordinate 1,654 of DATMEX010000056.1, read as the reverse complement.
CCAGCGGCCGATGCCGTCAGCTGGATCTGGTGAAATGTTGGGCGTGTAGAACGTACCAAAGGGCGAGGCCAATGCCACGCCGCCGCCGAGTCGCGTCCGATCCTCCTTGCTGTCGGTGTGACAGGACACGCAGCCGCCGATGTCGAACATCGTCTTGCCGTTGGCCAAATCGGCCTTGTGCGACGTCGCGAATTCCCCGGCCGGCTCGACCTTCGGCGCGGTCAGGAACCAGAGTGCCGCCAGACCGGCAATTCCCAGTACGATGATCGATGCAATCAGCTTGCGCGCCATCTCTCGTGCTTTCTCTATTCGGACTGCGCAATCAGTCTATCCGCCGCTACGCCAAACGAAAGGGCGGCGCGCCTACGACGCACCGCCCTTGCCGGATTTCCTGCCGCCGCAGCGATCAAAAGGAGGTCATCAGCTCTTCTTGACGCGATAGGTCTCGTGGCAGCTACCGCAGTTGCGGGTCACCGTGGCGACTGCCGCCTTGAGGGAGTCCAGATCCTTGACCGAAGCCTCGGCCGCCTTGGCGTCGGCTTCGAACTTCGTGAAGCGCGCCTTGAAGTCGTCCATGTTCTCCCAGATCGCCGGCGCCGCGGTGGTTTCGCCGCCGGACTTCGAATTGTCGGGGAACAGCGTCGGCATCTTCGACGCGACACTCTGATAGGTCTTTAACGATGCCTGGGCGGTCGCCAGATCGAACGGCGTGTCACCCTTGGTCATCTTCACCAGCGCGGCGGTGGCCTGGCCGGATTCCTTCATCAGCGCCTTGCGGGCGGCGATCGGATCCTGCTGGGCAACGACCGCGGTGGCGGCAATGGAAACAATGGCGACGGCGGCGGCCGCGCTGATTGTCGAGAACTTCATCGGATCCCTCACGAATGGCTTGCAGGTTTCGCAGGCACGGGTTGCACCCACGGCGGTTGTGACGCTCGTGTGGGCTAACCCTGATTGGCTAAATATATTCCGGCGAAACTGGGCTCATTCGTACCGCCATGCCATCACGAAGCTGTGAGAATGGCAGCGGCGCTACGCCGCACGCGTTTTCGCTTGTTCGATCAGCGTCCATACCTTGAGCGGCGTGGCCGGCATGTCGATGTGGCGGATGGCGTAGCCGCGGTCCAGCGCGTCGATAACCGCATTCATGACCGCCGGACATGAACCGATGGCGCCGGCCTCCCCCGCTCCCTTGACCCCCAGCGGATTGGTCTTGCACCGCGTGTTGCGGGTCTCGAACACGAAGGACGGCGCATCGGAGGCCCGCGGCATGGCGTAGTCCATGAAGCTGGCGCTGATGAGCTGGCCGGAGTCCGGATCGTAGACGGTATCCTCCATCAGCGCCTGACCGATGCCCTGCACCAGCCCGCCATGGACCTGGCCCGCCAGCAGCAGCGGATTCAGCGTGGCGCCGAAATCATCGACCACCACATAGGTGACGATCTCGGTCCTGCCGGTATCGGGATCAATCTCGACCTCGGCAATATGCGCGCCATTGGGATAAGTCGGGCTGTCGGTACCGAAATCGCGGCTCGCGGTGAGCTTGTCGGGGGTCGCCTTCGGATGGCTGGCCAGATCGGCGAAGCTGATGACGCGGTCGGTGCCGGCCACCCGCACGGCGCCGTCGGCGATTTCCATATCGCCGGCCGACGCT
>DATMEX010000055.1:0-2066 GCA_035556455.1 Pseudolabrys sp. | reverse complement strand
CATCGACGGCGAAGAAATTAGACGCTACAACGACAGCAGCGATCACGAGACGATGTATGCCCCAAGCGGCTGAGCCACCATTTGCACGTCTACTTTCGTCGGCAAGACGCCGCCGCATCCGTCGGCGTGTCGCCGTGCGCTACCGCACTTCGGTGCACTACGCGCAATGGCTCCATGCGTTTTGCGCCGCCTCACTACCGGAAGCCGTCCACACATCTTGCCGCCCGTTGCGTCGCGTGCGCCGCCGCCATCACCAGGCGCGCCACGCGCGGTGCGGCAGCCTGCGCCGGCTGCAACGGCGCTTCATCTATGCACAGCGCTTAACCGTAAAGATCAGCCGATCGCGCCCGATTGACCGGCGTGAAAAAGGCGAAGCGCGCCGGATGAAACCGGCTAAGTCGCTGAGCGCAAGCAGCACGCGCGCAGCGACATGCGCACGCAGGCGACGTCCGGTGCGGGCCGCGCGGGCAGTGTTTTCGGCGCCACGGCCGCGCCGCCGCTAAGCGAACGTGCGGCAACGCCGGGCGAGCCAAACAAGCGTGCCGATAAGCGTCTAAGCCGCAGCGCAGCCCAAAAAACCAACGGAAATTACGAGCGCCGCTGTCTTAACGGAACAGGCGGCATGGCCCATCGCGTCGGCCGTTGGTAGTTGCCGACAGCGGCCGCGCGGCGGGGCATCGCGCCGTCAGACGGCGCGCAGTGCCGGTCGTGCCGGTGCAAGGTCGGCCTCTTCCGGCTTGCGGCCCACCGCCGAGTAGCGCAGGCCGGCGGCATGGGCGAGGTCCGCCGAGAACACGTTACGCAGGTCGACGAGCATATCGCCCCGCATGGACGCCTTCGCAGCCTCCAGGTTGAGGCCGCGGAACTCGTTCCATTCCGTGACCGTGACGAGGACATCCGCCCCGGTCGCAGCCTCGATGGCGCTCTCGCACCACACGACGCCGGGCAGTAGCGGCTCAGCCTGGGGGCGCCCCTGCGGATCGACGACGCGAACGCTCGCCCCCCGCTCCTGCAACATCGGAACGATGACGAGGCTTGGCGCATCGCGCATGTCGTCGGTGTTCGGCTTGAAGGTGACGCCGAGGATCGCGATCGTCTTGCCGCGAACCGAACCGCCGGCAGCCGCCTCGATGCGGTGCGCCATGGCGATCTTGCGCTCGTCGTTGACCCGCTGCACCTGCTCGATGATGGTTACCGGTGTCTTGTTCTCGCGCGCGGTTCGGATCAGCGCCGACACGTCCTTAGGGAAGCACGAGCCGCCGTAGCCCGGCCCCGGATGCAGGAACTTGTCGCCGATACGGCGGTCCTTACCGATGGCGGACGCCACTTCCTGCACGCCCGCTCCCACGATCTCGCACAGGTCGGCAATCTCGTTGATGAAGCTGATCTTGAGGGCGAGGAAGGCATTCGCCGCGTACTTCGCCAGTTCGGCCGACTCGCGCCCGACGAACATCACCGGCGCACTGCGCAGGGCCAGCGGCTTATAAAGACGGCCGATCACCGCCTGCGCACGCTCGTCGTCGACGCCCACCAGCACCCGGTCGGGGTGCATGAAGTCCCCGATGGCAGAGCCTTCGCGCAGAAACTCCGGGTTGGAGCATACCGCGAAGTCGCCATCCGGACGCGCGGCGCGCAGGCGGCGCTCGATCTCGCGGCTGGTGCCGACCGGCACGGTCGACTTCGTCACGATGACCGTGAAGCCCTCAAGGTGCGGCGCGATCTCTTCGACTGCCGCATAGACATAGGAAAGGTCGGCATAGCCATCGCCGCGGCGCATCGGGGTGCCCACCGCCAGGAGGATCACGTCGGCGTTCTTGGCAGCGGGCCCGAGGTCGTCGGTGAACACGAGGCGTCCCGCCTGCATGTTCCGCTGCAGAAGGTCGTCGAGGCCGGGCTCGTAGATCGGTGATTTGCCAGCGTTCAGTTCCGCAAGGCGCTGCGGATCCTTGTCGACGCAGGTGACGGTCCAGCCGAACTCGGAGAAGCAGGCCGCCGACACGAGGCCCACGTAGCCCGCTCCGATCATGCAGATGTTCATCGTCGCATCGCGCTGCGCATCCGGCGAG
>DATMEX010000054.1:0-31627 GCA_035556455.1 Pseudolabrys sp. | reverse complement strand
CCGCGACACGGGGCGCGTTCACCACCGAGATCACCGGCGCGCCCGGCGCATTCGGCTGGAAGCTGATATTGACGACCGGCGCGCCGCCGGCGGGAAGCGCGGGATTGTACCAGCTCGTCGCATAGTCGCCGTTGCCGGCCGGCGTCGGCGGGGGCACGGCGATGGTGAGATCGGCGCCGACATAGGACAGGCTGTAGTTTGCCGACGCGGCCAGCGAGCCCTGCAGGATGGCATAGACGCCTTCGGTCTCGCCCGGGTCGCGGGTAAGCGCGCCGGTGAGCGTGTCGGCATTGACCAGATTGCCGAAGGTGATGCGGTAGCTGAGCAGCGGGTCGGCTTCGCCGACAAGCTTGCTCTGGGCATCGGCGGTGACGGTCAGCGCGCGCGGTGTCACGGTCAGGCCGTTCGCCACCGTGGCATAGGTGATGGTGTAGTTCGACAGGCCGGTGCCCGTGGCGTTGGAGCCGGTCAGCGCGTAACTGCCGACCCCGCTCGCCACTGTCGCCGGCGACGACAGACTGACGCCGGTGATCGTGTCGCCATTGACCAGATTATCGCCCGTCGCCGTCCCGGCCCCCGGGTTGGCGTCGCCATAAACGCGCGACACGGTGTTGGCAGTGATCATCAGTGCGCGCGGCGTCACCGTCAGGCCGTTCGCCACAGTCGCATAGGTGATCGTGTAGTTCGACAGGCCCGTACCGGTGGCGTTCGAGCCGGTCAGGCCGTAGCTGCCGACGCCGCTCGCAGCCGTGGCGGGCGACGACAGATTGACGCCGGTGATGCTGTCGCCATTGACCAGGTTGTCGCCGGTCGCCGTGCCGCTCGCCGGGTTGGCATCGCCATAGATGCGCGAGACGTTGTTCGCCGTAACCACCAGCGCACGCGGGGTGACCGAGAGACCGTTGGCCACCGTCGCGTAGGTGATCGTGTAGTTGCCGAGTCCGGTGCCGGTCGCGGCCGAACCGGTCAGTGCATAAGTGCCGACGCCACTCGCCGCCGTCGCCGGCGTGTTCAGTGTCACGCCGGTGATGGTATCGCCATTGACGAGGCTGTCGCCGATCGCCGTGCCGCTCGACAGATTGGCGTCGCCATAGATCCGCGAGACGTTGTTCGCGGTAATCACCAGTGCACGCGGCGTGATCGTCAGGCCGTTCGCCACCGTGGCATAGGTGATCGTGTAGTTGCCGAGTCCGGTGCCGGTCGCAGCAGAGCCGGTCAGGGCATAGCTGCCGACGCCGCTACCGGTTGTTGCTGGCGTGTTCAACGTGACGCTCGTGATTGTGTCGCCGTTGACAAGGTTGTCGCCGGTCGCCGTGCCGCTCGCCGGATTGGCGTCGCCGTAGACGCGCGACACGTTGTTCGCGGTGATCACCAAGGCGCGCGGCGTGACCGTGAGGCCGTTCGCCACCGTGGCGTAGGTAATGGCGTAGTTCGACAGGCCCGTGCCCGTCGCCGCCGAACCAGTCAGGCCGTAGCTGCCGACGCCGCTCGCCGCCGTCGCCGGCGTGTTCAGCGTCACGCCGGCAATCGTGTCGCCATTGACCAGGTTGTTGCCGGTCGCCGTCCCGGTCGCCGGGTTGGCGTCGCCATAGACGCGCGAGGCGCTGTTCGCCGTGATGATCAGCGGCCGCGCCGTGACCGTCAGGCCGCCAGCCAGCACGTTGTAGACGATGTTGTAGTTCAGCGCCGAGCCCACGCCGAACACCGCGTTCGACGACACGATGTCGTACTGGCCGACGCCGGCCGTGGCGACGGCGCCGGCGCTGGTCAGCGTCACGCCCGAGATGGTGTCGCCGTTGACGAGACCGGTCTGGCTGAACTCGGTTCCGGCGAAATTGAGCGCATCGCCGTAAACCTTGCTCGCCGCATTCGGCGTGATCGCTACCGTCAAGGCCGCCGGCGTCACCGTCAGCGCACCGTCAACATAGGTGATGTTGTAGTTGCCGGAGTTGAACGTGCCGCCGCTCGCCGTCGACGCGACGATGGCGTAAGGCGAGCCGTTGACATTGGCGCCCGCGGCCGCGCCCGCGCTGCTCAGCGCCACCGAGCCGATGGTTTCGCCATTCCTGAGGCCGGACGAGGTAAACTCGGTGCCGTTGAACGCCACCGTCTGGCCGTAGCCCTTGGTGGCATCGTTGGCGGTGACGGTCAGGTTGGCGCGGTTGACGGTCAGAGCGCCGCTGACATAGGTGATCGCATAGTTGGAAACACCGCTGCCCTGCGCGTTGCTCGCCCCGATCGCATAGGGACCGCCCGACACGCCGGCATTCGCGGCGGCACCGGCGCTCGCCAGCGTCACGCCGGTGATGGTGTCGCCGTTGAACAGCGTGCCGGTCGTGGTGAAGCCCGCGTTGCCAAGCGTCAGAACGTCGCCATAGGTTTTGCTGCGGTCGTTCGCCGTGACCGTCAGCGGCGCCGGCGTCACCTGAAGTGTGCCCGGCACATAGGTGATGTTGTAGTTCGATACGCCGGAGCCGGTCGCGGCGCTCGCGAACAGCGAATAGCCGGCGACATTGGCCGTGGCCGGCGCGCCGCCCGGGCTGGTCAGCGTGACGCCGGTGATGGCATCGCCATTGACCAGCGCGCCGGAGGTGACGCTGAATGCCGTGCTGCCGAGACCGGCGGTGCTGCCATAGACCTTCGACTGGTTGCCGGCGGAGATCGTCAGCGGTGCCGGCGTCACCGACAGGCTGCCCTGGTTGTAATAGATCAGGTAGTTCGACAGGCCGGTGCCGGTCGCGTTGCTCGCGTTGATCCAGTACGAGCCGACATTGGCGGTCGCGGCGGCGCCGGCGCTGGTCAACTGCACCGAGCCGATGCTGTCACCGTTCACCAGGCCTGTCGCGTTGAATTCGGTGCCGCTGGAGCTGCCCGTGGTGCCATAGACCTTGGTGCCATTGGCGGCGTTGATGGTCAGGATCGCCGGGCTGACGTTCAGGCTGCCAGCCTGATAGCTCACCGTGTAGTTGCCAAGGCCCGTGCCCTGCGCGTCGCTCGCGGTCAGCACATAGTTGCCGACATTGGCGGCGGCCGCGGCGCCGGCGCTCGCCAAAGTGACCGCCGTGACATTGTCCGAATTCTTCAGGCCCGAAACCGTGAAGTCCGTGGTGGAGCTGTAGGTCGTGCCGTAGCCCTTGCTCCTGGTGCCGGCGTAGACGATCAGCGAGGCCTTGTTCACCGTCAGCGAACCGTCGGCGTAAGTGATGGTGTAGTTGCCGAGGCCACTGCCCTGGGCGTTGCCCGCCGTGATGGCATAGGGCCCGCCCGCGACGGTTGCCGTGGCAGCCGCGCCGGCGCTGGTCAGCGTCACCCCGGTGACACTGTCGCCGTTGAACATGCTGCCGGTGACCAAATAACCGGTGGTGCCGAGGCCGAGCGCGTCGCCATAGGTCTTCGATTGATTGTTCGCCGTGACCGTGATGTTCGCCGGCGTCACCGTCAGCGCGCCGGCGACATAGGTAATGGCGTAGTTGTAGAGACCCGTGCCGGTCGCGTTGCTGCCGGTGATGACATAAGGGCTGCCGGAAACCTGTGCGGTGCCCGCGGCACCGGCGCTAGCTAACGTCACGCCGGTAAGCGTATCGCCATTGAACAAATCGCCGGTTACCGTGTAGCCGGTGCTGCCAAGGCCGAGCACCTGGCCGTAGGTCTTGGTGCGGTCGTTCACCGTGACCGTCAACGGCGCGGGATTGACCGTCAGCCTGCCCGTGGTGGCGTAGGTGATGGCGTAATTCGACAGGCCAGTGCCGATGGCGTTGCTGACATAGATCGTCTGCCCGCCAGCCGCCGCGGTGGCGGCGGCTGCGCCGCTGCTCAAAGTGACGCCGGTCAGCGTGTCGCTGTTGAACAGCGAACCGCCGGTGATCGAGAATTCGGTTGTGCCGAGGTTGAAAGCGGTGCCGTAGGTCTTCGTCCGGTCATTCGCGGTGACCGTGAGCGGCGCCGCGGTCACGTTCATGCTGCCGTTGTTGTAGTAGATCGCGTAGTTCGACAGCGCGCTGCCGGTCGCGTTCGACGCCACGATCTGGTAGCTGCCGACATTGGCGCCAGCCGCCGCTCCCGCGCTCGCCAGACCGACCGAGCTGATCGTGTCGCCATTGACTAGGCCCGTGGCCGTGAATTCGGTTCCGGCGAATGTATGCGTCGTGCCGTAAACCTTCGACGCATTGCTGGCGATGATCGTCAGCGTCGCCGGGCTGACGTAGAGCGTGCCGGGCTGATACGAGATGGTGTAGTTGCCGAGGCCGGTGCCCTGCGCATTGCTGCCGTTCAGCGCATAATTGCCGACCGACGCCGTCGCCGCCGCGCCGGCGCTGGTGAGGTCGACCGAGGTCACGCCGTCGCTGTTCTTGAGGCCGCTGACCGAATACTGGTTGGTCAGGCTCGACGTCTCGCCGTAGCTCTTGCTGGCCGTGCCGACATAGACGATCAGCGTCGCCTTGCTGACATTGAGCGAGCCGTCGACGTAAGTGATGTTGTAGTTGGCAAGCCCGCTGCCCTGCGCGTCGCTCGCTACGATAGCGTGAGTGCCGGCGCTGCCGGTCGCGGCCGCGCCCGTGCTCGCCAGCGTCACGCCGGTGAGCGTGTCACCATTGAACAGCGAGGAGTTCGTGAAGCCGTTGGTGCCGAGATTGAGCGCGTCGCCGTAGTTCTTGGACTGGTTGCCGGCGGTGACGGTCAGGTTGGCCTTGGCGACGGTCAGCGTGCCCGGCGCGTAAGTGATGGTGTAATTGTAAAGCCCGGTACCCTGCGCGTTGCTGGCGTTGATCGCGTAAGGCCCGCCGGCGACGCTGGCCGAGCCGGCAAAACCGGCGCTCGCCAGCGTCACGCCGGTGAGCGTGTCTCCGTTGAACAGCGTTCCGCCCGTAACCGAATAGGCGCCATTCGAGCCCAGCACCTGACCGTAGGCCTTGCTTTGATCGTTGGCCGTGATGGTCAGCGGCGCCGGCGTCACCGTCAACTTGCCCGCGGCGCTGTAGCTGATCGAATAGTTCGACAGGCCCGTGCCGGTGGCATTGCTCGGGATGATCGACTGGAACCCAACCGCCGCGGTGGCCGCGGCCGCGCCGCTGCTCAGCGTCACGCCGGTGAGCGTGTCGCTGTTGAGCAGCGAACCGTTGGTGATGCTGAACGCCGTCGTACCGAGATTATGCGCCGTGCCGTAAACCTTGGACTGGTCGTTGGCGGTCACGGTCAGCGGCGCCGGCGTCACGCTGAGGCTACCGTTATTGTAGAACACGATATAATTCGAGATCTTGGCGCCGGCCGCGTTGCCTGCGACGATCTGATAGCTGCCGACATTGGCCGTGCCGGCAGCGCCGGTGCTGGTCAGCGACACCGAGCTGACCGCGTCGCCGTTGACCAGCCCGCTGACCGTGAACTCGGTGCCGGCGAAGGCCGCGGTCGAGCCATACACCTTCGACGCATTGGCGGCGTTGATGGTCAGGATGGCCTTGCCGACCTGCAGGGTACCGGCGGCATAGAGCACGTTGTAGTTCGACAGGCCGGTGCCGACCGCGTTGCTCGCTGTCAGCGTGTAGCTGCCGGCGTCGGCGCTCGCCGCGGCCCCGGTGCTGGCCAAGCTCACCGATGTGACGGTATCACCGTTGAGGAGGCCCGACGTCGTGAAATCGGTGGTCGACGCATAGGTCTGGCCATAGGTCTTGCTGGCGGAGGCGCCGTAAACGATCAGCGTCGCCTTGTTGACCGTCAGCATGCCGCTATTGGCGAAGGCCAGCGCGAAGTTCGATGTCAGGCTGCCCTGCGCGATATTGACCGCATAAGGCCCGCCGGCGACCGTCGCCGTTGCCGCCGTACCGGCCGAGGTCAGCGTCGGCGTGCCGGAATATGCGCCGGTATCGACCGTGAACGCGTTGGGGACTGAGGCGACATTGGCGCTAACGGTGTAGTTCGACGATATGTCGGCGGTCTGACCGTAGTACTTCGACGCACTGGTCGAGGTGAAGGTCAGCGTCGGCTGCAGCGCAAACACATAGCGATTGCCCGCCGCGATGGTCGAGGGCGCGTTGTTGGCATAAGTCGCGTTGAACACCGCCGCGTTGTTGCTGTTGAGATTATTGAACGAGCTGCCGCTCGGCGTGCCGGCATAGACGATCCAGCGGCCGTTCGGAGTCGTGATGGCGGTCGAAGTCCCAATGTTCGTGAACGTGCCACCGGCGGAGAGCACGACGGCGTCGCCGACAGCGGTGGAACTGACGACATTTGAAAGCGTCAGATTGCCTGCGGTCCGGATCACCAAGCCGCCATTGGCGGTGACCGCGGCGATAGAAAGTGCCGCACTGGTGTAAAGATTGAGGCTGCCGGTACCGAGGGTCGACATGCCCAGTCGGGCGAAGCTGTTGCCGGCGTCAAGCAGCGTGAAACTCGCTCCCCCGCCCGAGATTTGCCCCAGCCTCAAATCATTGGCGGTGATTGACGCACCCGCGTTCTGGGTCACGGTGCCGCCGCTGTTAATGCGCAATATGCCGGATTGCGTAAGCGCCTCATCGAGCGTGAAACTCGAATTCCTCGCGATGATGTCCCGGTTGGCCAGCGCGGTTGAAACGCCCGACGAGCCGATGGCGGTGGCCAGACCCGACGATATGGCCGACATCGACGCCGCCGAACTCGTCTGGCTCAGCCACCCGCCCAAGATGATCATGCCCAACTGCGAGCCGGACGCATCCTGCAGGTAGGTGACGCCGGCATTGGCGCCGGTCGTATAAGTCGCGATCTGGCTGTTGGCGGCGATGCTGCCGGAGGGCAGCACGACATTATAGTAGCCGTTGGCGCCGGCATAGGCCGAGCCGACATAGACGCCGTTGATGAGCGCGCCGACTTTAGCGCCGGCGGCGGCGGTGTTGCCGGCATCGCTAAAGGCCGTTCCGGAAATCACGTGCGGCGCGGTCGGATAGAAGCCCGTGAGGTAGAAATAGCTCTTGCCGGTGACGACGCTCCAGTTCGAATCGAAACCGCCGAGCGCCGACTGCATCTGCGCGGTGACATAGCCGGTGCCGGCGCCAGAATTCCCGGCCGTCAGCGTGTCGTAATAAACGTTGCTGACCGTACCGTCGCCCGCTCCGAAAACGGCACCAACGCCGACGCTGCCGACCCCAGCCGTGACATAGCCGGCCGAATAGGCTTGCGAGAGAATAGAGTTGTTCTGACCGATCAGCCCGCCAATATCGCCCCCGGTTCCAAAAACCGAAACATTGGCATAGAGCCGCGTATTCCCGGCCGTAGAAAAGGTCGGATTGTCGGTTTCGCCGAGCAGGCCGCCGACCTGCCACCTGCCTGAGACGGCACCCGTCGCGAAAGAATCCGTGGCCACACCATAGAATTGACCGGCCAGCGATCCGACAAGGTCCTGTCCCTTGACGTCAACATTGGTGAGACCGACACGAGACAGACGCGCGTCGTACGTGTACCCGAACAGCCCCACATGATTTTGCGTCGGGCGGCCGATCTTCAACCCGTCGATGATGTAATAGTTGCCGTCGAAAGAGCCATTGAACGCCAATGCCGCAGTGCCGATCGGCACCCAGCCCTTCGATCCCCACATCTCCGACGCGTTCGACAGCGTCGCACCGAGATTGAGATTATTGGAGAGGCTGTACGAACCGGAGAGCGTATCCCGGTTCATACCGATGAGCTGAAGCTGATGCGCGTTGCCGATCGTCGTCGAGAATTCGCTGCGCAGGAACGGCCGCGTGTCGCCATCGACCATGTACCAGGTGTTGGCAAAGTCGAAGCCGGGATAGGACGATTGCGTGCGCGCCTGCGCTGTGGTCAGGCCGGCCGTGCCGGCGATGGCACTGGTCGATCCGCCGTGTGCATAAGCTTGTCCGGTGGACCCAGTGTCCCAATAGACATTGGAGTATGTCGGATTACCCGCAACAGCGCCAGCAATGCCGCCACTTTGCACGAGTCCGGAAATCAGACCAGAACTCCACGCATTTGAGACCGTTGTCGCGTCGCCGTTGGAAAGTGAGCCGAAAAGACCTCCCGCGCGCTGTGCCGAAACGGCTGCCGTCGAGTAAGAGTTTGCAAGCGTCGAGCCCGGCCCGCCAAAGGCACCAGCGAGTCCACCGGCGTAAAGGCCGCTCGCGCTGACGGACCCCGCTGCCGCCACATCGGATAATGAGATGCCGACGAATGAACCGACAACACCGCCGATATTGTTGACGCCGCTAACCGAGGCATTCACATGCGCATCGGCGATCGTGCTTCCGATATATGCGTATCCGACGATGCCGCCCACGTTGCCGGCGCTTCCAACCAGCGTTCCAGACACGTTGATGTCGGACACAGAGCCGGAGCTCTTGCCGACAATCCCGCCCAAAGAAGAGTTAGCGGTATAATTGATGCCCGACAAATTGAGGCCTGAAATCAAAGATCCCGAGCCGGCCGCACCGAACAATCCGACATAGTTGACTCCGGGCATGTTGATCGTCAGGTTCGAAATCGTGTTGCCGAGGCCAGTAAACCTGCCCTTAAACCCGCCTGCTTCGCTGTCGCCGTTGGTAATCGCCCCCGCGCCATCGGTGCCGATCGGAATCCAGTTCGACACCCCCGATGCATCCAGCGACGCGATCAGCGCGTAGTTGCCGGTGAGGTTGCTGTTGATGTTCTGTAACCCGCTCATGCTGTCGATGAGCGTGTAGCTGGTGCCATTGATGACGAGCGATTGCGATGTGCTGGCGAAAGTCGCCTTGCCGCCGAAGGTGAGCGTGCCGCCGGTGCCGCCATTATTCGTGGTCAGCGTCAGCCCGGCCGTGCCGGTCGCGGTCAGGTTGCCATTGACGATAATGGAGCGATAGGCCTGAAGCGTCAGCGTATTGGCCGACCAGGTGACGTCGTTGGCGACCGTGATGTCGCCGGCCTGCGAACCGGCCGAGCCGGCGCCGCCGGTGGTGACGATGACATTGCCCGAGGCAAGCGCAGCCTGAAGCGTTGCGACGTTGATGATGGAATTGTCCGCACCGGGGGTAAAGGTGCCGCCGGCATTCGACGAGTTTTGATTGCCGCCATTCGAAATCGTGACGTTGCGCGGATCGAGCAGCAGCGTGCCCGCGCCGTTGGTGCCGGCAAGGTTCGCGGTGCCGGTAAAGTCGAGCAGACGATGGCCCGACACTTCGGCGAAGCCGCCCGCACCACCCATACTGCCGACATCGACATGCCCGGCGAACTGCGTGACGTCGTCCGACCAAACGACGATTTTGCCGCCGTCGCCGTTCGTGCCTGCCGCATTCAGCCTCGCGCCTGCGGCAATGGTCGTCGTCAACGCGGCCTTGACCGGCTCGATCGCGAAGTTATTGGCGGCGTTGCCGCCGCCCTGATAGTCGCCGCCGATCAGCAACAGGCCGCCTTGCGCGCCGCTGACATCCAGCTTCGCGGCGCCGCCGACAGTGATGGCGTCGGCGGAGACGATGACGGTGCCGCCCTTTCCACTCTCCCCCTTGGCTGACACGTCGCCGGCAATGTCGGCTTTCTCCGTGCCCGTCACCTCGACGGTGCCGCCCTCGGCGCCGTTCGCCCGGACCTTGCCGGACACCGCGACCTGCGCGCCGGAAATATCGATCTTGCCGCCCTTGGCAGTAGCATTGCCATTGGCCTTCACCTTGCCGCTGACGGTGACCTTGCCGCCAGCGCCGCCGCCGATGACGATCCGGCCGTCGCGCGTGCCAACCGAATTGGCGCGGATCGAGCCCGGCACATGCACAGCGTCGCGCAACAGGCCGGCCGCGGTCGCGGCGCTGAGATAAACCACGCCGCCATCGGCGCGAATCTTGCCCTTGTTGGAGACCAGCGGTTTGCCGTCAGCGCCGACAATGCCGTTCAGCGTCGGTACGGCTACGGACAGGAAGCCGTCGCCCGCCAGGTCGAGCGTCATCAGTTCGCCGCTGCCGAGCCCGACCTTGCCGAGCCGCGCGGAGATGACACCGTCATTGGCGACCTGGCCGCCCAGCAGGGCCGCAAAGCCGCCGTCCGCGACATTAATGCGGCCGGCATTGGTCACACCCGCAGATGCACCGTTGCCGGTGAATCTGTAATTCCCCGACATGAAGTCGTTGTCTTTGATGTCGAGCGTCGAAGCGGCGAAGGATCCGACATTGACGATGCCACTTTTGGTGATGGTGATGCCGTTCGGATTGACGAGCAGCACCGTGCCGGGCGCATTGATAGTGCCGGCGATGGTCGACGGCGTTGATCCAGTCACGCGATTGAGCGTCGCCGACGAGGCTCCGGGCTGATTGAAATTGACGGTACCGCCCGCGCCGACCGAGAAATTGGACCAGTTGATGACGGCGCGATCAGTCGATTGATTGACATTGAGCGTGCCGGCATTCGGCGAGGCAATCGTGACGCTGCCGGCCGCTACGCTGCCGCCCGTCGGCAACTGCTGGGCACTCGACAAGGTCGGCGTCAGGATCAACGCCAGGGCCGCCGCAAGGCTGATCGCTCTTTTTACAGATCGACGGCGCGCTTTAACGACACCGTCCTGCGCAATGTGCAGCGACCACTTGCCACAGTCTTCCGAACACTCCGAACGCATGCGACTTTTCTTTCACCGCGCCGCAAAGCCCGCGAAAGATTGCGTGCCCGGCCAAGTGGTTAAAACTTTCTTAGCGATCGATTTTGTGGAAGAATGGAACCAATAAGAGAAATGGAAAAACCGTATAGGCGTAATTCGGAGACCTGATTACTCGCCTCCGGGAAGATGCAAGTCACTGAAATGCCGGGTTGAAATGTCTATTAATCTCAGGACTATCGACCTTAACCTTCTGGTCATCTTCGAAGCGCTCTACGCTACTCGCAACACAAGCCGCGCCGCCGAGCGTCTCGGAATGAGCCAACCGGCCGTCTCGAACGCGCTCAGCCGGCTGCGCGACCTGATCGGCGATCCGCTGTTCGTGCGTCAGGCGCAGGGGCTCAAGCCGACACTCAAGGCTCAAGAAATTGTCGGGCCAGTGCGCGAGGCCCTGTCCGTTATCGGCCGGCAGTTCGCCAACAGCGAGACGATCGATCTGTCGTCCTACAAGCGCATTTTCCGTATTGTCATGGTCGATCCGCTCGAGCCGATCATGATGCCACCGGTTGTGCGCACCATCTCGGAACAGGCACCGGGTATCGAAATCGAGAGCGTCCAGGCGGGTGCCAATTTTGCGGAATTGGTTCGCGCCGGCGATATCGACCTTGCCTGCATAAGCTTTCCCGTCGATACGACAGACCTCATCATCAAGGCAATCGGCCCTTGGAATCTCGTCATCGTCAGCCGGCGCGATCATCCTCAGATCGAGAAGCCGCTCGATGCGGCAACGTTGATGCAGCTGCATCAGATCGTGATCGGGCGTGAACTACGCGGACTGACGGGAATCGAAAAATCTCTCGTCGCGCAGAACATCAAGCGCCGGACCCCCTATGCAGCGGCCAAGATCTGGTCCGTGCCGGCGATGGTGCAACGCACGAATCTGATCGCTTTCCTGCCACGCCGATTCGCCGAGACGATGGCGCCACTCTTCGATCTCGATATTCACGAAATCCCAGTCGAAATGCCGGAGCAGCACGTTTACATGATGTGGCACGTCAACAGCGAGCAAGACCCCGGCCACCGCTGGCTGCGCGAGTCGATGCTCGCCGCGCTGGAAGCGGAGCAGCCGGCCAATCAGTAGCGGAGCGATCCGCCGGCGAAGACCCGCCAGCCCTGACGCTGGCCATCATCGCTGTACCGCCTGCTGACTTCAATGAAGCCGCTGACGTCGGTCGCATGTTCGCCGGGCGTCGCCGCATTGAGGCGCAGGCCGCCGCCCGCATTCCGCGCCCGCACCAACGCCTGCTCCAGCGCCGTCGGCGCCTCCAGCAGGCGTTCGCCGGCCGCCGCGAACACATAGGGCGTAAGGATGCCCGGCAATACAGGATTGGGGAAATTGAAGGCGCGGCCCAACTCACCGCGCACGGCCCAGCCGGCATCGCCGGCAAAAGTGCCGCTTGTATAGCCCGACAGCATACGGGAACCCACGATGTCGAACTGCTCCGAATTCAGAAGCGGTTTATTGAACGCCGTCTGCCCTGCAGTGCTGACCGACACGTAGAATGCCTCGGGCAAGCTCTGGGTGATGTCGATACGGCCCTGCAGCTTGCCGAACACTGCGTCCGCCCCGGCACGCGACAGCGGCAGGAAGACGTCCGCGTCGGCGGCGGTGCGCGCGCCGAAGGCGTCGAGGCCGCGCGAATAAGTCGCGCCGTAGGCAATCACCGTGCCGGTTTCGCGCCAACGCAGCACGCCTTCCGCGCCGAAACGCAGCACGCGCAGCCGGTCGAGGCTGAGCGCGATGGGCGGCGCGAACGCCAGCGTTTCGAGTTGTTCGTCGGTCGCATCGAAACGGGCGCTGAATGTCAGTTCGGCGTTGCGCCGCTTGAGGAAGGCATAGGACAGCTTGGCATGACCTTGCGTCAAATTGCCTTGGGAGGCCGACGACAGATTGACCCTCGGGGTGGTGACGCCCCTGGTAAAGCCGCCCTCCAGTATCCAGCCATCGGTGCCGAGCGGCAGCGATGCGACGGCGCTGAGATAGCGGCGCGTCGGAAACGAGGTGCTGTAATCCTTGTCCGGCAAGCCGGCCGCCGACACGGTCAGTTGCTCGCCCCGACCGAACACGCTGTTGAGCGAGGCTGTCGCGACAAGTTGGCCAGTGCCGAACACCGTCGGCATGGAGTCATCCGAATAGAGGCTCAGCGATACCGGCCGGTAGCGTCCGGTGAGTACGAGGACCACGCCGCCGACTTCCTTGCCAGCCGAGAACACCGCGTTGAGCACCAGCCCCGGCGTGTCGCCGGCCAGCAGCAGGCGCCGCTCCAGCTCGGCCTGCGTCAGATGACGCTTGCCGATGAGCGACGAGATGACGGACAGCACCTGGCCGCGCACGCGCTCGCCAATCGCGCTGGCATCGACGCGTTCGACGAAACCGTCGACGACGCGCAGCCTGATCGTCGCCGCGGTGCCCAGCTCCTGGGGAGAAACGACCACCCGCACGAGCGGGTAGCCGGCATTCACATAGGCCGCCTGAAGCGCGGCGGCGAATTCGAAGACCTGCGCCACCGAAACGCGCCGGCCGACGAGCGGCGCTTCGAGCGTCTTGCGCGCCTCGGCGAGTTCGGCGAATTCACCGTCGATGGCGAAACCGGTGAGATGGAATTTCAATGCCTTGGCGCCGAGCGGGATGGCGGCGCCGGCCTCGACCTGCGGCAGCACAATGCGCGAAGGTTGACTCGGTGCCGCGGGTGCCATGGGTGGCGCCACCTGGCTCGGCGCCGGCACATTCTGCTGCGCATGCACCGACGACGGCAACAGTGCCACAAGGGCGGTCAACGCGACCAGCATTACTCTTGGTAAATACGCCACGGACATCGAGTACAATTCCCCCACCATCAGTTTAATCAACGGTTATCGGGAGAAAGACAAGCCCGTCGGACTTAAGACCGCGATCTTTCTGTACATTATTGATGTGACCAATAATTGTTATTCTCTCTTTCAATTGGCCTTCCTCCATTGAAATTCATACTCGGCTTTAAATGTCGGCGACGGCCGCCTGCTTTTCTCTTTTTACTTGCGGAAAACGTAGTCATGTCAAAACGTCCTCTAATTGCACTCGCCTTGCTGCTCACCGGCACCAGTGTCGCCACTGCGCAATCTAAAACGCCGCAGATGACGACAGCGACCTACGATGACTGGACGGTGCGCTGCGAAGCACGCGAAGCCGCCACATCATGCGAAATGTCGCAGGCCATGCAGATCAAGGGGCAGGCCCAGCCAGTAAGCCAGATCGCGGTCGGCCGGCTGACCAAGACCGATCCGCTCAAGATGGTTTTCCAGGTGCCAATCAACATCTGGATTCAGGACAATATCGCCCTCGTCATCGATGAAAGTACGACGGCCGTGAAGGCGAATTTCACGCGCTGCATCCCGATGGGATGTTTTGCCGAGGCGGACATCAAGGACGACATGATCGCCAAGCTCGGCAAGGCGGAGAAAGGCGGGCGACTCGAGTTTTCCGACGCCGGTCGGCAAAAGATTGCGATCCCGGTATCGTTCAAGGGCTTCACCGCCGCCTATGAAGGCCTGAACGCCAAAAAGTAAGAGCCTTAGCCAGCGACTTCCATTCAGCCGCCTAGCCATTGCAACGCATGGCCGCGCGTGACACGTTGCGCACGCCATGCCGTCAATCCCGTCTCCAAGCCAGCCCAACGGCCGACGCTACACGCTGTTCGTCCTCACCGTGCTTTCGGCGATGAACCAGCTCGACCGGCAGCTTATAAACATCCTGATCGAACCGATCCGGCGCGAATTCTCCCTCAGCGATCTGCAGATAGGCTTTCTTGTCGGCCTGGTCTTTGTCACGATCTACTCTGCCCTGAGCATTCCTGCTGCCGTCGTCGCCGCGCGCTATAGCCGCCGAAATCTGCTATTTGCCTCCGCGGCCGTGTGGGGCGCGATGACCCTGATGTGCGGATTCGCACAAAGCTACTGGCACCTGTTGCTCGCGCGGTTTGGCGTGGGCATCGGCGAAGCCGGCGGCATGCCGCCATCGCACTCGATGATTTCCGATCTTTACCGGCCCCACGAACGCGCCACCGCACTGTCCACTTGGGCCGCGGGCATAAACGGCGGAATTTTCTTCGCATTCCTGTTCGGCGGAATGATCGGACAGTTATATGGATGGCGTTGGGCGCTGATCGCAGCCGGCCTGCTGACCGTCATACTTTCTATTGTTCTCCGATTGACGGTTCGCGAGGTGCCCCGCGGCGGCACAACACAAACGCAGAGTAGCGCGCCGGCGACGTCAGTCGCGCTGCTGCGCAGCACGCTCGGTCAAATGTTCCGCGACAGCACGATACGCAACATCACAATAGGCGCAACGCTCGCCTGCATCGTCGGCAGTGCCTCGCTGGCATGGATTCCATCTTTTCTGGTCCGCAGCCATGGCATGAGCATCGCCAGCGTCGGCGTCTATCTTGCAGTGCTGGTCGGCGTGGGTGGCGCCGCCGGGACATGGTTCAGCGGCGCAGCGAGCGACTGGTTGCGCAAACGCGACCTCCGGTGGTCGATGTGGCTTATCGCGGCAATTTTGATCGTGACCAAGCCATTTGCATTCGGGTTTTTCTTTGTCGAGAACACAACGATCGCACTGACATTATTCACGATACCTGCAATCTTCGGTGCCGCCTATGTCGGCACCTCGATCGCCGTTCTTCATAATCGGATCGACGGCGAGATGCGGCCGATGGCATCGGCACTCTTTCTATTGATCGTCAATTTCATCGGCTTCGGCTTTGGTCCATTGCTGGTCGGCGCCCTCAGCGACATGACCACAGGCCGGTGGGGCACGGACGCCTTGCGATATGCTCTCGTGATCTCACAAGGCGTCGCGATCTGGGGAGCGCTGCACTATTATATTGCAGGACGCGAATTGGCGCGTGGCCGGTGGCGAGCGGGCCAATGCGTCGCTGACGTTTAGATACGCGTTATCGGCAGAGCCAAGTGTACACCTCTGACCGATGGCCTTGCGCTGCTGCGCAAGGCCGAGGGAGGCATCGCGAATATTGACGAACTAACGAATGCTACTTTGACCCTAGAAGCGCGTGCCTCAGAAGCGCTTGCCGCAGTCGGCCTTGATGTGCCGCTCCAACCCCCTTTAACGACCTGTCCGGCGGAGAGCGAACCCGCGCGGCCCTTGCGGGCGCTGTTTTTGCCCGGCCGGATTTTCTGCTGCGAACTGAATTGCCTTCGCCATATTCCCCCTTACGCGAAGGTTAATTGCTACCCCGCGCCCCAGCCCCAAGATGGTCAAAAATTATTATAGGCCTGCGTGTGGACAACAGAAGTTCGTGCTTCGCTTCGTATAATGCCTTGGGACGAATGGAAGTGCGGCGCGCAAAGAATGCGCACGCGCACCTTCCACTTGTGCTTCGTCATTTCGGCATGAACGTTTTTGCTGCGCTCGATCTCACGCGCCAACGCGGCCTTGCTCTCGGCCTCGAACCGCCGAATGGAAGAAACGAAGTCCGCTAGTTTTACCAATTGAATCAGAGGCAATTCCGATTTTCGCTCTTTATTGGGCTATTGACGGCGCAGGAGAATTTCGCTCGTTCGGAGTGCCAAAATCGCCACACCCTCTATCAGTAAATCTCAACTCCGCCGAGAGGCGAGAAGAACCGCCAGTGTCAGCGGCGATGCGGCGCCACGACATTGCGGCCCCAGCCTGCAGCGTCGACCGCCTTGCCCTCCTTCGCCACCGTGCGACCACGCACAAAAGTGCGGACCGGCATGCCCACGACCTCGAATCCCTCGAACGGCGTTGCATTCCCGATCGAGTGCAGCGATGCGCCCTCGATCGTGCCGCGCTTCTTCATGTCGACAAACACGATATCGGCATCGGCACCTTCGGCCAGAACGCCCTTGCGCGGATAAAGCCCGAAGCTCCGGGCCGGCGCAGCACACGCCATGCGGACATAGTCGCACAAGGTCATGCGACCGCGCGAAACCTGCGTCAGCATCAAGGCCATCGACGTCTCGACGCCGGGGAACCCCGGCGCACAATCCCAGATGACGTCGCGACTTTTCTCCGCCGGCAAATGCGGCGCGTGGTCGGTGGAGATGATGTCGATCGTGCCATCGAAAAGTGCGTCCCAAAGCGGCTCGCGATGACCCGGCTCACGAACCGGCGGTTTGACACGCAAGAAGTTTTCGCCGAGCCGCTTGCCATCGTCAGTCGTCAACAACAGATAATGCGGACAGGTCTCCACGGTCATATCGACACCGCGTTGCTTGGCAAAGCGGATATGGGGCAGCGAATGACGAGAATTTTCATGCGCGATGTGAACCTTGCAGCCAGTCCACTCGGCGAAGATACCGGTGCGGCTCACGCCTTCGATCGCCGCGATGTCGCTATGCTGCTCCAGATGCGCGGCCGCGTCGATACGACCGGCGCGCTGCAGCTTTTCGCCGCGCCATTGCAGGATCGGCGTATTCTCGGAGTGGACGGTGCAGCGAATGCCGAGCTCGGCGATGATCGAAAAGGCGTCGAGGATGGCGCCATCCGGCGGACACGGCACCAGCGCGTTCTCGCTGCCCATATACAGCTTGAACGACACCGCGCCAGCCTCTGCCATCGACTTCAGACCGCCGAGATTATGCTCGCCGATATAGCCATAGACACCGAAATCGACCGCCGCCTGACGCGACGCAATGGCGAGCTTCTGCGTCACGGCGTCGGCGGTTGCCGTCGGCGGGCTGGTATTCGGCATCTCGAACACCGTGGTAACGCCGCCGACTGCGGCGGCCTTTGTAGCGCTGGTCCAGGTCTCCTTGTGCGAGAATCCCGGTTCGCGAAAGTGAACATGAACATCAATCGCGCCTGGAATGATGTGCAAGCCGGCAGCATCGATCGTCTCGCGCGCCGGCGGCATCGCGGCCGACGCGCCGATGGCAACGACGATGCCGTTATCGACCGCAAGGCTCTGCTCGACAATCTCGGTCGGGCTCACCAGTGCCCCATTGTGAATGACCAGATCGACGAGTTTCCTCGACACGCTGCTTCTCCTTACGCTCAGGGAACAAGTGTGGCGATCGCCTCAGCCACTGCGAAGAGGTCTTCATTGCGCTGACGCAAGCTTGTCACCATAGCCGCGATCTCCTTCTGCAGCGCCTCGGCGTCAAAGCTCTTCACCTTGCCGCCCTCGACGACAAGCGCACCATCAATCATCACGATGTCGACGCTGGCGCCTGTTTCCGAGAACACCAGTTGATTGACGAGATTATTGATGGGGATCCACCACGGCGTGTCGAGGCGATAGATGACGAGGTCCGCCGCGTAACCGGGCGCGATGGCGCCGAGCTTGCTTTGACGCAACGCCCCCGCGCCACCGGCCGTCGCCATGCGCAAGGCATCGCGCCCGCTGATCCAGCGGCTTCGATCCGGCTCAACTGCGCGGTGCGCCGTAGCCACCGCACGCATCGCTTCGTGGAGGACAAGGTTGTCGTTGGCACTGGAGCCGTCGCTCCCCAACGCCAGATTGACGCCGCGCCGCATCATGTCCGGGACGCGCGCAAGCCCCGTGCCAAGACGTGCGTTGCTTTCCGGATTGAGCACAGCGGTGACGCCACGCGACGCCATCAGGTCGATATCATTATCAGTCAGCCAGATGCTGTGTGCGCAGGACCAGCGGTCCGATAGCACACCGATATCGTCCAGATGGCCTACGGTAGTGGCGCCATACCGCTTTTCGGCTAGGTCGGCCTGCTTACGGGTTTCCAGCAGATGCGTGTGGATGCCAGTATCAAAGCGCTCGGCCAACTCGGCGCAGATGCGCAGTGACTCATCCGAACAGCGGTCCGGGTTTGACGGCGCGGGAAACACCGACAGCCGCGGCTTACCATGCCAGCGGAGGAGGACGGCTTCCATCAAGCCGGACAGCTCGTCGGTCGGCTGAGGCTTGAGGATTTCGACGGAGCGCAGCTTAGCATCAAGATCGGGCGGCAAAGACTTTGACGGGAAAATATCGCTAAAGTCGCCATCGAAGTATCGCATGGCGAGCGCGGCGCGCATGCCGCTCTCGTTCCAGGCCGACAGTACGGCATCCATATCTTCGAGTGTGAAGCGCTGGCCGGGAAAGTGGTCGATCACCGACGTGGTGCCGCTCGTCATCAAGCCATAGGCCTCGAGATAAACGGCGAGCCGGATTTCGTCCGGCCCGCGACGCGATGTGTGCGCCTGCGTCAGCCACATGAAGGCAGGGTGGCTTAGCTTGTCGCCGAAGCCACTCATGGTACTCGATTGGGAATGCGCATGAGCATTGATTAGACCAGGCGCAATGAGCTTGCCGCGACAACCAATAGTGCGATCGGCCTGCACGGTGTGCGGCGCGTCACCCTCGCCGACTTCGGCGATGACGCCATCACGGACCACGACATAGCCCTGCTCGATGATGCGTTCAGACGCATCGAGCGTCAGAACCCGGGCACGGCTGAACAGCGTCGTTGCCATCACGCCACCCCGGCTTGCGGAGCCGTCGCGCCATAGGCGCCGGTTAGCGGATCATAATCGAGCCCGATCGATTGCTCGAGCGCGCGCTTCACCAGCCAATCGGCGACCACAAGATCCTGCTCGATGATCCCCATGGACTTGAACACCGTGATGTCCACACCGGCTGGCGGCGACACCGGCTGGCCCGCAATAGCCAGCCCGATGGCGCCGGCGAACTGCTCCGGTTTCATCGCACCGGATTCAAGCGGAATTCTCACGTCACCGGCACGGCTCCGGCAACCGACGACGTCATCGGCGTAAACCTGCGCGCGGCGCATCAGCGCGTCGTCGGCTTCGCGCGCATCGGCGCGGTTGGCGCCGGCAAGAATGACCAGCGCCCCAGGTTTTACTGACGCCCCCGCCATCACCGGTGTCGCCGATGTGGTGAGTGTGACAACGATGTCGGCCTCATTAAGCGCCGCGTCCATGTCGGTCCCGGCGATGACAGCACACCCCGCCAGCGACGGCCATTGTCCGACAGACTCAGCCAGCTCGCGCGCGCGCTGCGGACGGCGGCCGAATATGAAGATCTTGGTGAGTGTCCGCACCGCAGCGAGATAACGAATCGCAGCCGGTGCGATCTTGCCGGCGCCGATCATCACCAGCACGCGCGCACCTTTCGCCGCGAGCGCGTCCGTCGCGGCAGCAAGCCCCGCCCCGGTGCGATGATTGTTAAAGTCGGTCGTCGCCAGCATCGCCAGCGGCTCGCAGCGCGCGGAATCCCACAACAGCATGGCGCTGCGCGCCAGCCGGCGTCCGGACTGCGCATCCGGATAAACATGTACATTGGTCTTGGCAGCGAACAAACCACCGTCGCCATGCCCCGCGAGCACCAGCACGCTGCCTTTCGGATCGCAGCGCGGCGCGTCGAGACGACCGTGTTCCGCGTGCGCGGTCACGGCCTGCGCGCGAAAGCAATCGGCCACGACCTTGATCGCTGAAACGGGATCGATCAGGCGCTCGATGTCAGCTTCCGAGAGCAAGAGCATACGCGGTCAGGCCTTCCAGCTCAGCATCTTCTTCTCGGCGGTCGCGGTCGCCCAGAACACGACGAGCGCCAGCAGAATCGAGATCAGCACTGCGGCCCACAGGAGTTCGATCTCGCGCATGTCGCCGGCATCAAGGATGAGCTTGCCGAGGCCGCGCGTGCCGGTAATCCATTCCGACAGCATGGCGCCGAGAATGGCACTGGTGCCGGAAATGCGCAGGCCAGTAAACAGATAAGGCAGCGCATAGGGAATGCGCATCAGCCGCATCTGTTGCAGTTTCGAGGCGCCGTAGACATGCAGCAACTCGGCCGCGTTGTTGTCGGCACTGGTGAGCCCGCGCATGAGGTTCACCAGGATCGGAAAGAAGGAAATGATCGTGACCACCGCGATGCTGACGCCGATGCCCCGGCCCATCATCAGCGTCATGATAGGCGCAACCGCCGCGACTGGCATCGAGCGAAACACCAGCACCACCGGCAGCGAGGCCTGCGCGAGACCACGACTCATCGAAAAGGCGACGGCAATCAGCGAGGCCGTCAGCGCGCTCACCGTCAGGCCGAGCGCCGCAGCCGATGCTGTGATGCTCAGCGGCAGCGCCAGCGCCTTCCATTGCGTGACCACGGCGTGCAAGACACCGAGCGGACGTGGTACGATGTAAGGCGGGATCGAAAAGCCGACCACCAGCGCTTGCCAGATCAGGCCGATGCTGGCGAACACCAGCAGCGTCATGGCAATCCCGCGCAGCAACGGCACTGTGGCGCTAGCGCTAGTTGGCGAGCTGGACATCGCGCCCCCAATAGAACGCAAGACGTTCGACGAGCACGACGAAGCCGTAACCGGCGAGCGCCAGCGTGCAGGTCAGCAACACCGATAGCCAGACCTTTGGCGTGTCGTACGAAAACAGAGCATAAAGCATCATCGCACCGATACCGCGCTCCGCCCCCGCCCATTCCGCCGTGATGGCGCCAAGGACGGCGGCCGGCGCTGCAATCTTGAAGCCAGCGAAAAGATAAGGCACCGCGCCCGGCAACAGCAGAATACGCAGCGTCTGCAGCCGCGACGCCGACAGCACATGCATCAATTCGCGTTGCCGCTCGTCGGCTGCGCGCAGGCCCTGCATGGTGCCGACCAGCACCGGAAACTGGCACGCCAAAGCCGTGATGATGATTTGCAACTGCGGTCCGGTGCCGAGCCAGAGCGCCAGCAGCGGCGCGGTGGCGATAATCGGAATGCTGTGCAGGATCACACCGAGATTGTAGATCGACCCGTAGAGCACCCGCGCCAGCACGGCAATGGCACCTGCGATCATCGCGATGGCGCTAGCGATGACGAAGCCACTCAGCGCCTTGTAGGCCGTGGGCGGCAGGCTATCGGTGACCAGGCGTGGCGACTTGACGATCTCGTTGAGCACCTGCGACGGCGCCGGCAGGAAAACCGGCAACATGTTGGCCTGCTTCAGGACCTCGAGTAGCGCGAGCAGCACGGCGGCCGTCAGCAGCGGCCGCCATGTGGTCGCCAGGCCCCGCTCAATGCTGCGTAACGACACGGCCATCAATAAGCCTCGACAACATCCGCGGCGGGCGTGCTTTCTTCATGGCCGAACAGGCCGTCCCGAACGCGGTTGACGCATTCGAAGAACGGCGACGTTCGCATCATGTCGACGGTCCGCGGGCGCGGCAACGGCACGTCGATCACGCTCGTGATCTTGCCGGGGCGCGGGCTCATGACATGCACCTGATCCGACATGAACACCGCCTCCGCGATCGAGTGCGTCACCAGCAAGGCCGTGGTGCCGGATTCCGACCAGATGCGCAACAGCTCCATATTCATGCGTTGCCGCGTGATTTCATCAAGCGCGCCGAATGGCTCGTCGAGCAGCAGCACATCCGGCGTCAGGATCAGCGCACGGGCGATCGCCACCCGCTGCTGCATGCCGCCGGACAGCTGATGCGGCAGGGCATTCTCGAACCCCTTGAGACCAACGAGTTCGATCAGATCCTGCGTCGAACGAGGCGACCGTCGGGCGCTATCGCGGCCGACGACGTCGAGCGGCAACTCGATATTCTGCATCACTGTGCGCCACGGCAACAGAGTGGCGCTCTGGAACACGAAGCCAATGGCGTGGTCATGCCGCGCATCCCGCGGCGTGCCGCTGCCCAGTCTCACATTGCCGGCGAAGGGCTGCATGATGTCGGCCACAAGCCGCAGCAGCGTAGATTTGCCGCAGCCGCTTGGGCCGATGATCGATGCGAACTGCCCCGAGGCGACGTTCAAATTGACCTTTTCGAGCGCAATGACGCTGTCGCCGCGGCCGTGGAAGACCATCGACACGTCATTGACCTGAATGTCCCGTGATGTAGTCGCCAGCAATATCCTTGCTCCTTACGCCTTGAGCGCGGCGTCGATGAAGCTCGGATCGCAGATATCCGCAGCCTTGATGTTGGACTTTACCATGCCGGCCTTGCGATAGACCTCGATGATCTTGTCAAAGAGCGGCAGATCGAGCGCCAACAGACCCTTGGTCTTGCCGGCACCGACGTCGATGTAAGGCGTACTCGCCTTGATCTCGGTGAGCTGCGCTTTGTAGTCGAGGCCCGGCGCGCCGTACTTCTCGACCATCAGCTTGGCGGTTTCATCAGGATGCGCCAGCGCCCAGCCCCAGGATTCCGACGCCGCCTTGAGGAATTTAACGACGGTGTCCTTGTTGTCCTTGAGGTAGTCCTCGCGACCATACAGCGTGCCGGTAGTTTCCGGCAGACCAAGCTCTTGCGCGTTCAGCGCGTACAGCTTCACGCCGCGCGTCTCAAGAATGACTCCCTGATTGGTCAGGTAGCCGCAATAGGCATCGATCTGGCCGCTGACCAGCGCCGACGGATCGGGCGACGACGGCACCATGTTCACTTCCTCGGGCTTGAGGCCGGAGTCAGCAATCAGATTGCGCATCAGCGGCATGCCGGAGGTCGCCACCATCACGGTCTTGCCCTTGAGTTCAGCGATCGACTTGATCGGCTTCTCGGCGAGACTCATGATGCTGAACGGGCTCTTCTGGAACACGGTGCCGATCACCTTGATCGGAATTCCCTTCTCCTTGGCGACCAGCAGCGGACCGATCGGACGATCGCCGAGCTGCGAACTGCCGCTGGCGACGTTGCCGACCGGATCAATGTTCGGACCGCCAGACACAAAGGTCGGATCGATGCCGTGCTTCTTGAAAATACCGTTTTCGATCCCGGCGAAGTAGCCGCCGTACTGGATGCTCTTTATCCACGACAACTGGAACGAAACCTTGGCCTCAGCGGCCAAAGCGCTGCGCGAGCCCAGCATTGGAACGCCCATCGCACCGGCAACGCCCAGCGCGGCGCCTGCCTTCAATACCGTACGGCGACTAATCTTCTTCAGCATTCTCGACCTCTCCTGACCACCACGTGCACGAACCTTGTCCCACCGACTTTGCAATCGGTGTGCCAGTTCACTGACGGGCGCATGCATCGCGAAGCCGCTGCGGTCCGAACAGCGTCTTGATCTGCGCGGCGCTGTCGCGCACATGCTCGCTCAACAACTTCAGAGAGCGATCGGTATCCCGTGCAAGCACTGCCTTCACGATTGCGCCGTGCGTCTGCTTCACGCGCGGATGATGCCCAGCGGACAGGACCGCGAGACGACGGTAGCGATCGAAATCATCGCTGAGTTCGCGATAGCAGCCGAGCAGACGCTGCAGGCCGCAGGCGTTGATCAAGGACACATGGAAGCTGCGATGCAGCTCTTCCCACACCGGATCGATGAGCTTCTTGTCGCTGCGCGGGTTGCGGCTGAGGCGATGATGAGCCGCTAAAATCGCGGCTTCCCAGCCGTCATCGCCATTTTCGATGGAGAGACGCAACGCAATGGCTTCGATATGGATGCGGGTTTCGGTGACGTCGTCGAGATCTTCTTCGGAGACCGGCGCAACGCGAAAGCCACGCTGGCCTTCCTGCGCCACCAGTCCACGGCCGGCGAGCGCGGCCAGCGCCTCGCGCAGCGGGCTCATGCTGACCTCGTAGGTGTCGCAAAGGGCCTGCAGCTTGAGCCGCGTGCCCGGCGCCCATTTGCCATTGAGAATGTCGTCGGCGAGCTGGCTCTGGATGGTCTGGGCATAGGTACGCTGATCATCGCCAGCGCCCTTCTCCAGCGGCGGGGCAGCCGGGCTCATGATCTTTCGCGGTGAAACGGGCATAGGGCGACCTGACCATATTTGAGGCATTGATGTAGGCAATCTGACCGAATAAATGCAAAGTAACGGAATTTCGAAATTTAAGGTGGGGCATCTCGGGTGGCCTTTTCGATCTGCCGCACCCAGGCCCCGACGCCCGCGTTACGGGCCCGCAAATGCCGCACCAGATCGCCGGCCTCGGCCATGACCGCCGCGGCGTCGAACGACAGGATCCGGCGGCCCTCGACCACGATGCGCCCGTTAACGATGACGGTATCGACCGTGCTACCGGAGGCGCCGAACACCAGTTGCAGCACCGGATCATTGAGCGGCGCCCAGAATGGCGCGGTGAGATCGTGGAGCACCAGATCGGCCGGCGCGCCGGGCGCCAGTGAGCCCAGTCTGTCGATGCCGAGCACTTTGCCACCATTCACCGTCGCCATGCGCAAGGCGTCTTGCGCCGTGGGCCAATGCGCACGATCCGGCGTGCCCGGCCGCTGTAGCATGATGGCGATCCGCATCACTTCGTGCAGATCGAGATTGTCATTGGTGCTGGCGCCATCGGTGCCGAGCGCGACAGGAATGCCGGCACGCAGCATCTTCGCAATCGGTGCGATACCAGCGCCCAGCTTCAGATTGCTGTCCGGATTATGCACCGGCACGGCGCCACGCGCCGCCATGATCGCGATCTCATCGTCGTCCAGCCAGATGCTGTGCGCCGTCGACAACCGCGGCGAGACAAAGCCGAGGTCATCCATATGCCGCACCATGCTGGTGCCGTAACGCCCGCGCGCGATGCGGGCCTGAATCGCGGTTTCGAGCAGATGCATATGGATCGGCGTATCGTATTGGTCGGCCATATCGCGCACGCCGGTGAGCAATTTATCGCTGCAGCGCATGGGATTTGACGGCGCCGGACAGACCCGGATGAGGCCGCCAGCTGCGTGATCATGGTGTTCGATCGATGACGCCACCAACGCCAGAGTTTCATCGAGTGGCGGCGGCGTGAGTGGATTATCTACGTCACCCGCCGGCAGACCGCTGGGCGGCTCAATATCGGTATAGGGCTCATCGAAGATTCGCAGCGCTACGAGCGCCCGCATCCCCGCCGTGCTGTATGCATCGACAACGGCATCGACATCTTGAGCGGCAAAGCCTTGCTCCGGAAAATGATCGACCACCGTGGTCGTGCCATTCAGCAGATGTTCAATTGAGCCCATCAGCGCCGACAGGCGTACTTCGTCCGGAGTGCGACCGACCGTGTCTGCTTGATTGCGCCACATAAAGGCGACGTGGTTGAGCACGTCGCCCGTGCCCTTCAACACGTTCAGCGGCGAATGCATGTGGGCATTGACCAGCCCCGGCATCAGCAGACGATCCTTGCCCTCGATAACCCCAACCCCAAGTTCGGGGGTGGCATCGCCTTCGACCACCGCCGCGATCACCCCGTCCGCGATGAAGAAGGTCTTGTGCGTGGCCTCCCCGCCGACTGGATCGGCCGTCAGAATATTGCGGATACAAAGTCGCTCGGTCACGGAAGCCCTCAAGGCGGATGGACGGCCGTGCCGTCGCGCTGATGTGGTGTCGTGCTTTGCAACAGCCGTGCCAGCCCTGGAAGGCTTCGGCATGCCTCTTGCTAAGTCCCGGAACGCCGATGGTCTTCACTTCGACGCATCGGCCCTCGCGCCGGGAGTTCCTTGTCCATGTCTCACGAGGTTTTCGACCTGATCCGGCCGCGCCGTCCGGTGCGCCCGTTGACCCTGCAAGCCAAGTCGCGCGAATTGCGCATCGACGCCAACCGCTCGGCGGTGATGGTGATCGACATGCAAAACGATTTCATCGCGCCGGGCGGCTGGTTCGACGCCCGCAACGTCGACGGCTCATGGGTCAAGCCGCTCTACCCTGTCATCAACGACACCACCGCCATGGCCCGTCGCGAGGGCATGCCGGTGATCTGGCTTAATTGGGGCGTACGCGCCGATCTGCTCAATGTGCATCCGTCGCATCGCCGCCTGGTCAAGCCCTCGCCGGACGATCCGAGCTATGCGCCGCGGATGGCAACCGGCAACGGACCGGTGCTCGAGCGCGGCTCATGGGGCGCGGCCGTGGTGCCGGAGCTCACGGTCTCGCCTGAGGACATTCATGTCGACAAGCATCGCTATACCGGGTTCTGGGACAATGAGCTGGACAGCGTGCTGCGCAATCTCGATGTCACCACGTTGTTCGTGACGGGCATCAACGTCGACCGCTGCGTGTTCGCGACCATCACCGATGCCTGCCACGCCGGATATGACGTAGTGATGCTGGAAGACGCGGTCGGCACCTATTCGCCGCAATATGTCGCGGATGCCACCCTGTATCTTGTAGAGCGCATTTTCGGCTTCCTGTCGGACAGCGCTTCGCTGGCGAAAGCGCTCGAGAAGGCAGGCTGATGCGGAACAAATGCTGCGCTTAACTTTCAGAATGCCGAAGCTCTGGCTGGGGCGGGAGGGGCCCCAACTGACAAGATCCACCAATATCTAACTGACACTACAGAACTATTTCTGTCGCGCGCCATCCAGGCCGACGGCGAGATCTCGTTTAATGGGTACGGCAGCTCAGCGGCGGTGATGACAAGCTTGGACGCGGCCAGACTCTTGATTGCGGCCGCGGGCAGTCAGTTCGCCGAGGACTCGCTGCGCGTGCTGCAGGACTTCGCCAAGCTCAAACCGTTGGGGGGCCACAAGGCCCGCATCCTGGAAGAGTTCTTGGCAATGCGGATTGACGATTTCCGCTACGGTTTGGACGCTCCGACCAGAGCTAAATCACCGAAAAGATGGCGCGCCCGAAAGGATTCGAACCTCTGACCCCCAGATTCGTAGTCTGGTGCTCTATCCAGCTGAGCTACGGGCGCTGATGCCGCCGGAAACATGACCTTCGGTCATGAAGCAGCGGGGGATAGCTATCGTCTTGCTCCCCCCTTGGCAAGTCTAGAAAATTCTCTTTGAGGCACACGCTGTTAACGCCATCCGCCCTGGCGGGGACCGCCGGCCTGCCGGCAGCCGGCCTCACGAAGCCTGGCTGCGCAAGCCCCCACGCGCGGACAGGTCGATTTCCCCGTCCGGAATGGTGATGCGGAAGGTCGCGCCCATGGTGCCTTCGACCAGCAGGATGTCACCGCCATGGGCCCGCACCAGCTCGGCCGCAATGGCGAGCCCGAGCCCCGACCCGCCCGGCCGGGTCGAACCCTGGAAGGCCTGGTAGAGGTTCTTGCGGGCCTTTTCGGGAATACCGGGCCCCGTGTCGGAAATCTCGATCGCCACCACGCCGCCTTCGCGGCGGCCGGTGATGCGGATCTGATCGCGCGCCGGATCGCGGGCGCCATGGGCCTCCAGCGCCTGCACGGCATTGCGCGCCAGATTGACGACGACGCGAAACATCTGGTCGGCGTCGGCTTCCATGGTCAGACCACGCTCGACCGAGACGATCCAACGGATGGGGATTTCTATCGTGAGGCCAAGCGATTCCCGGACGTCTTCCAGCAGTGGCTCAACCGCAATCGTACGGCGGTCGGGGGCGGCTTCCTGGGCGCGACCATACGACATAGTGGACTGACATAGCGCGATCGCGCGTTCGAGCGCGTGCATGAGCTTCGGCGCGAAGCGTTGCACTTTCGGATCGGGCAGACTGGTCAGTTGGTCGGAGAACAACTGCGCCGAAGCGAGCAGATTGCGCAGATCGTGGTTGATCTTGGCGACGGCGAGGCCGAGCGAAGCCAGCCGGCTCTTCTGGTGCAGCGTCGAGGCGAGATCGGCCTGCATCGCCGCAAGCTCTTCCTCGGCGGTTCCGATTTCGTCGTTACGGTTGGAGCGGCGAATGATACGCGACGGATTTTCCGGGTCGGCCCGGAACGCCACCATGTTGGCGGTGAGACGCTCCATCGGCCGCACCAGCAGATAATGCAGGGCCAGAAACACCAGCATCGCGGTGAAAGCCGAGATTGCCAGCGACACGACAAGAATGGTCGCCGAGAAACTCAACATCGCTTTGTAGAGCGGAGCCTCGTCGACGACGAGCTCGATGAACTGCCCCTTCGCCATCGGCGCCGGACCGATGACGCGCATGACGTCGCTGGAATGGCAGAATAGCAGAACCTCAAAAGCCTCCTGGATCGACCGCCACCATGTCACGTTGCGCATATCGATATCATCGGTGACCGAGGATGGCAGTTCGGCCGAGGCCAGCAGGCGTCGCTGGTCGCCCATCTTGACTGCTACGGCGCGGGCGCCGATCGAATCCAGAATCTGCTTGGCGAGGATTTCCGGAACCATGCCGCTGGGCGCGGCATCAAGCACGAGCGCAGCGGTATGCGCTGCGGCCAGACGGTCGTTCAACCAATTGACGCGGTAGTTGGCAATCAGCGGGACGTAGATGAGAATTTCGGCCACCAGCACGAAAAGAATGGTCAGCACCAGAAGTTTGCCGGACAGTCCCACGCGCAGCCGCGTCCACCATCGCTCGGGCGGGCCTGCGGCCTCAGACGACGGCTCGGAGCCGGTGATCCCAGATGTTTCGACTGGCTGCATCACAATCAATTATAGAGGACAGAAGGTCCCGCAATGAGGGCGAACACCCTCCGCCTGCCGGCTATTCCCCGGTCTCGGGCTGACGTCCAAAACTCGCGCGCAAGGGTGGCAAATATGTGGGGCCACGCCAGTCCCCGCCTGGGCGACAGTATTAAACGACCAGCGTGCCGAAAAAGGCCGGTTTGCCGCCCTCCGGTCGCATTGACGGGCTGGGATGGCTGCCTTATAAGCCGCCCAACATATGCCCCTCGGTCATGAATGACCCGGGAAGTGGCGGATTTCGGGGCTTTTGCCCCGTCCCCACGGCGGTTTCAGCGGAGATTTGAACGTGAAGCGGACCTACCAACCGAGCAAGCTTGTGCGCAAGCGCCGTCACGGTTTCCGCGCGCGCATGGCGACCACCGGCGGACGCAAGGTGGTCCAGGCCCGCCGCGCCCGCGGACGCAAGCGGCTCAGCGCCTAAACGGCGGCTTTTCCCGCCGCGACGCTGCTTTAAATGCAAAAATTGAAGCAACGGGCGGATTTTCTCAAAGCGGCGACCGGGACCAAAGTTCCGGCCGCCGCTTTTGTGCTGCAGGCGCGCCAACGCGATCCATCCGAACCCGGACCCGTCCGGGTCGGCTTCACCGTCTCGCGCAAGGTCGGCAACGCCGTGGAACGCAACCGGGTGCGCCGCCGCCTGCGCGAAATGGTTCGCCTTTTCGGCGAAGGCCGCATGCACGCCGGCACCGATTATGTGCTAGTCGGGCGGCAGGCGGCGCTCAGCCTGCCTTTCGAGCGCATGACCCAGGACTTCGAACGGGCCTTGCGGCGAGCCCATGACGGCTCGCTCAAAGGCGGTTCGCCGAAAGACGGCTCTCGAAAAGACCAGACGCGACAAGCGCGGGGCGCGCACAAGAACCCACCGGCAGGAAAGCCCGAGACGGAATCCCGATGACCGACAACAAGAACACCATTATCGCCATCGTGCTGTCGGCCGTCGTGCTGATCGCCTGGCAGTATTTCTACGCCGTCCCGCAGGCGGAAAAGCAGAAGGCCGCCCAGCAGGCGCAGAGCCAGCAGACGCAGGCCCCGGCCGTTCCCGGCCAGGCGACCACTGCCCCCGGGACTGCCCCTGCCGCTCCCGGTGCCGCTCCTGGTGCCGGTCCTGGCGCCACCCCCGGCGCTCCGCCGGTCCCCGGCGCCCAGCCGGCCGCCCAGGCCGCCGCCCCGACCGCCAACCGCGCCGCCGCGATTGCCGCCACCCCGCGCCTGCCGATCGAAACCGCCGACCTGCAGGGCTCGATCTCGCTCAAGGGCGGACGCATCGACGATCTCGCGCTGCTGAAATTCCGCGAGACCGTGGACCCGAAATCGCCGCCGGTGATCCTGCTGTCGCCCTCGGGCTCGCCCGACCCGTTCTACGCCGAATTCGGCTGGAGCCCCTCGACGCCGGACATCAAGGTGCCGGACGGCAACACCGTCTGGACTCAGGTCGGCTCCGGCAAGCTCGACGTCGGCCACCCGGTCACCCTCTCCTTCGACAACGGCGCCGGCCTCGAATTCCGCCGCACCATTTCGGTGGACGACAAATATCTGTTCACTGCCAAGGATGAAGTGATCAACAAGACCGCCAATCCGGTCACGCTTTATCCCTACGCGCTGATCTCGCGCCACAACACGCCGCACACCGCCGGCTTCTACATCCTGCACGAAGGCCCGGTCGGCGTGCTCGGCGACAACGGCCTGCTCGAGAAGAGCTACAAGGACCTCGAGGAGAAGAAGGAATTCTCCTACGCCAACACCAAAGGCTGGCTCGGCTTCACCGACAAATACTGGGCCGCGGCGCTGGTGCCCGACCCGAACACCAGCCTTTTGAAGGCGCGCTTCTCCGGCGGCATGCTCGGCAACGTGAAGACCTACCAGTCCGACTATGTGCTCGACGGGCAGACCATCGCGCCGGGCGCCACCGGCACGGCGCAGGCGCGCCTGTTCGCCGGCGCCAAGGAAGTGCGCGTCGTCAATGCCTATGAAGAGAGCCTCAAGCTCGACCGCTTCGACCGCCTGATCGACTGGGGCTGGTTCTACTTCATCACCAAGCCGCTGTTCCTCGTCATCGACTGGCTGTTCCACCTCGTCGGCAATTTCGGCGTCGCCATTCTTCTGGTGACGGTGCTGATCAAGCTGATCTTCTTCCCGCTGGCGTCCAAATCCTACGCCTCGATGGCGAAGATGAAGGCCGTGCAGCCGCAGATGGTTGCGCTGCGCGAGCGCTACAAGGACGACAAGGCCAAGCAGCAGCAGGAGCTCATGGAGCTCTACAAGAAAGAGAAGATCAACCCGCTGGCCGGCTGTCTGCCGATCCTGATCCAGATCCCGGTGTTCTTCTCGCTGTACAAGGTGCTGTTCGTCACCATCGAAATGCGGCATGCGCCGTTCTTCGGCTGGATCAAGGACCTCTCCGCGCCGGACCCGACCAACCTGTTCAACCTGTTCGGGCTGATCCCGTTCGATCCGACGCATATTCCGGTGCTGGGGCCGTTCCTGCATCTGGGCATCTGGGCGATCATCATGGGCATCACGATGTGGGTGCAGATGAAGCTGAACCCGACGCCGCCGGATCCGACCCAGGCGATGATCTTCACCTGGATGCCGCTGATCTTCACCTTCATGCTGGCGACCTTCCCGGCCGGCCTCGTCATCTACTGGGCCTGGAACAACACGCTGTCGGTGGCGCAGCAGGCCTACATCATGAAGAAGAACGGCGCGAAGATCGAACTGATCGACAACATCAAAGAGACCTTCGGAAAGAAGAAAAAGGAA
>DATMEX010000053.1:0-153526 GCA_035556455.1 Pseudolabrys sp. | reverse complement strand
TGCCGCGCTCGGCCCAGCCGGCGAACCACCAGCCGACGACGAATAGAAGAATGGCGCCGATCAGGCTCGGCAGCGCGACCGCCGCCCAGGCGGTGAGCTGGGTGACAAAAACGGAAATCTCGTTGCCAAGCTGCTCGACGTTCGGAACATCCATCGATTCTGTCTCCTCCGGAATAGGCACGCCCGGTCTAACGCCCGCACCGCGAGCGTCAACGCACAGATCGATGAAAAGCTGCGGTGTCGCAGGGCCTCGAGGAACCCGGCCGTCAGACCGCGGGCACAACCTGCTGCACGACGATGGCGAGGCCGATGCCGGCAATGCCGGCGCCGATCAGGCGCAGCGGCGCGGCCTCCGTCATGCGGCGGGCGGCGAGGCGCGCAAGATTCATCGCGGCGAGCGCGATGACGCTCTGAATGATGGCAAGGCCGGCGAGGTAGGCGACGAGCGGCGTCGGCTCGGCGCCATAGATGGATTCGCCGAGCGCATAGCCGTGCAGCAGGCCGACCGCGGAGAACACCGCGACGGCGGCGACCACGCCGAGATCGCGGCGCGTGGCGAGCACGAGACCGAGCGCGATCACCGAGGCGGCAACCCAGAGTTCGGCGCCGGGCAGGCTGGCGCCGAACAGATGCACGGCGACGCCGGCCATCATCGCGACGACATAGCCGACCACCAGCCGCGCGCCGGCGGCATGCACCGAGGCGATGCAGCCTATCGCCACCACGGCGGCGAAATGGTCGAGCCCGATGATGGGATGGCCGAGACCCGACAGCAGCCCCTGCGCCAGGGTCGCCGGCATGCCGCCGTCCATGACGTGATGGGCGAAGGCCGGCTGGACGAAGCTGACGGCGGCGAGGATGGCGCTGAGGCTGAGGACTTTACGGCTCACGGTCGGGACTCCTGTTCGAGGTGGCCAGACTAGCCGCTCCGGCGCGGCTTGACATCCCCCGCCCCGGCCCCGACAAACCGGGCCGTTTCGTACAAAAGCCCGGGGGCCCGCATGGCAGCCAAGATCAATCTCCAGAGCCTGGAAAAGACCGTCAACGAGGCCTTCGAGGGCCGCGACAAGATCACGCCCAAGACCAGGGGCGCGGTGCGCAAGGCGGTCGATACGGCGCTGGAGCTTTTGGACAGCGGCGCGGCGCGCGTCGCCGAAAAGCAGGACGACGGCAACTGGCAGGTGAACCAGTGGCTCAAGAAGGCCGTGCTGCTGTCGTTCCGCCTCAACGACATGACGGCCATTCCCGGCGGCCCCGGCGGCGCCAAGTGGTGGGACAAGGTCGATTCCAAGTTCAAGGGCTGGACCCCGGCGCGCTTCAAGAAGGAAGGCTTCCGCGCCGTGCCGGGCTCGGTGGTGCGCAAGTCGGCCTATATCGCGCCGGGCGTGATCCTGATGCCGTCCTTCGTCAATCTCGGCGCCCATGTCGGCTCAGGCACAATGGTGGACACCTGGGCGACCGTCGGCTCCTGCGCGCAGATCGGCAAGAACGTACATCTTTCGGGCGGCGTCGGCATCGGCGGCGTGCTCGAGCCGCTGCAGGCCGGCCCGGTTATCATCGAGGACAACTGCTTCATCGGTGCGCGTTCGGAAGTGGTCGAGGGCGTGATCGTGCGCGAGGGCGCGGTGCTCGGCATGGGCGTCTATCTCGGCATGTCGACCAAGATCGTCGATCGCGAGACCGGCAAGATCTACATGGGCGAAGTGCCGCCCTATTCCGTCGTCGTCTCCGGCACCATGCCGGGCAAGCCGCTGCCCGAGGGCGAGCCGGGCCCGAGCCTGTACTGCGCCGTGATCGTCAAGCGCGTCGATGAAAAGACGCGCAGCAAGACGAGCATCAATGAGTTGTTGCGAGACTAACGGACTGCGCCGCCCCATACTCCGCTCATTCCCGCGAAGGCGGGAATCCAGAGCAATATACTGGACGCTGTCGGTCGTAGCCTTCTGGGTCCCCGCTTTCGCGGGGACGAGCGGAATATGAAAGTCTGGGCCACCCATGCTCGTCGACGCCCCACCGGTAGATCACCCCACCCCGGCGAGCTTCGCTCGCCGACCCTCCCCCTCCAGGGGAGGGTGAAAGAAGGCATCATGCCCGCCGATCCCGTTGCCATTACCCGCGAGCTGCTGCGCTGTCCGTCGGTGACGCCGGCGGAAGGCGGCGCGCTGCGTTATCTCGAGACCACGCTGAAGGCCGCCGGCTTCACTGTGCACCGCAAGGTGTTCTCGGAGCCGGGCACCGACGACGTCGAGAACTTCTACGCCCGCATCGGAACCGAGGCGCCGCACCTCACCTTCGCCGGCCACACCGATGTGGTGCCGACCGGCGATGAGACAGCCTGGACGCATCCGCCGTTCGGCGGCGAGGTTGCCAATGGCGAGCTCTATGGCCGCGGCGCGGTGGACATGAAGGGCGGCATCGGCTGCGCGGTCGCGGCCGTGCTCGATCATCTCGCCGCCAATGGCGGCAAGCCGAAGAAGGGCTCGATCTCGTTCCTGATCACGGGCGACGAAGAGAGCATCGCCGTCAACGGCACGCCGAAGCTGCTGCAATGGGTCGCCGATATGGGCGAGACATTCGACCACTGCATTCTCGGCGAACCGAGCAATCAGGACGAGATGGGCGACACCATCAAGATCGGCCGCCGCGGCTCGCTCAACGGTCATCTCATCGTCACCGGCAAGCAGGGGCATGTCGCCTATCCGCAGCGCGCCGACAATCCGGTGCGCGGCATCGTCAAGCTGATCGACGCCCTGCTCTCTGAGCCGCTGGACAACGGCAACGCCAACTTCCAGCCGTCGAACCTCGAATTCGTCTCGGTCGATGTCGGCAACAAGACCGTGAACCTCATTCCCGGCCAGGCCAGCGCGCTGTTCAACATCCGCTTCAACGACTGCCATACGCTGGATTCGCTCAAGGCGCTGCTGCAACAGCGCGCCGAGAAAGCGTCCGGCGGCAAGATCAGGTTCGAGTTCAAGTTCCAGCCGTCCAATGCCGGCGTGTTCGTCACCAAGCCGGGGCCGTTCACCGAACTCGTTTCAACCGCGGTGAAGGAAACCACCGGCCGCGCGCCGACGCTTTCCACCACCGGCGGCACGTCGGACGCGCGCTTCATCACGCATTATTGCCCGGTGGTGGAATTCGGGCTGGTCGGCCAGACCATGCATGCCATTGACGAGCGCGTGCCGATCGCCGACCTGCGCGCGCTGACGACGATTTATCGGAAGATTGTCGATCGGTATTTTGCTTCTTGATCCCTCCCCGTCTTCGGGGAGGGTGGCGAGCCATCAGCGCGTTTACGCGCCATGGCGAGCCGGGTGGGGTTCGTGGTTGGGCAGACTAAACCCCACCCGACTCCGCGCTAACGCGCGGAGCCACCCTCCCCCTTCGGGGGAGGGATGAGAAGAATCACACCAGCTTCGCGTCCATGGTGATCTCGGCATTGAGCACCTTGGACACCGGGCAGCCGGCCTTGGCCTTGGCGGCAAGGTCCTGAAACTTGGCGTCGTCGGCGCCGGGGATTTTCGCCTTCAGCGTCAGATGCACCTTGGTGATGGCGAAGCCCTCGCCCTGCTTCATCAATGTCACATCGGCCTGCGTTTCCATCTTTTCGGCGGCGAGACCTTCCTGGCCGAGGATGTTCGACAGCGCCATGGTGAAGCAGCCGGCATGGGCGGCGCCGATCAGCTCTTCGGGGTTCGTGCCGTTCTTGCCGTCCTCAAAGCGCGCGGCGAAGCCATAGGGATAATCCTTGAGCGCGCCGCTTTTTGTCGAGATCGCGCCCTTGCCGTCTTTCAGACCGCCCGACCAAACCGCCTTGCCGAAAGTGCTCATGAGCTTGCTCCTGTGCTTTTGAAAATACTTCCCCGAGTATAGGCAACGTTTGAGAGGGCAGTATCGTTGCAGCGGCTTGGTCATCCCCGCGAAGGCGGGGATCCAGCTCTTGCAAAGCTCGAAAACAACGCGGGATCGCCCGCCTTCGCGGGCGATGACGTGAGCTAATAATCCACTTTCATCAGATACAGCCCATCCGGCGGCGCGACCTGACCACAGGCGGTGCGGTCGCGCGCTTCCAGCGCGGCCGATAGATCGTCGGCGGTCCACGCGCCGGGCCCGTTGAGGCCGGTGCTCATCAAGGTGCCGACCATCGAGCGCACCTGATTGTGCAGGAACGAACGCGCCGAGGCGAAGACATGCACCTCGTCGCCGATGCGCGAGACGTCGAGGCGATCGAGCGTCTTGTCCGGCGACTTGGCCTGACACTCGGTGGAGCGAAACGTCGTGAAGTCGTGCTTGCCGACGAGCCGCTGCGCCGCCGCGTGCATAGCGTCGGCATCGAGCGGCCGCGCGACGCGCCAGGCATATTTGACGTCGAAGGTGAGATCCGGCCGACGGTTGATAATGCGATAGAAATAATGGCGCTTGATCGCCGACATGCGCGCATTGAAATCGTCGCCGACCTGCTCGGCGCTCAGCACCGCCACCGGATGCGGCCGCAGGTGAGCATTGAGGGCATCGCGCACGGTGTCGGTGCGCCATTCGCGCGTGAGGTCAACGTGAGCCACCTGCCCG
The DNA here is from genome assembly GCA_035556455.1 of Pseudolabrys sp. GTDB lineage: Bacteria > Pseudomonadota > Alphaproteobacteria > Rhizobiales > Xanthobacteraceae > Pseudolabrys. Next base: position 148,957 of record DATMEX010000053.1, on the reverse strand, counting down.
CGCGCATGGACGCCGGCATCGGTGCGGCCGGCGCCCTGCACCAAAACTTCTTCGCCGGTGAGCGCCTTGACGGCATGGGTCAGCGCGCCCTGCACCGTGACCTGGTCGGCCTGATACTGCCAGCCGCAGAACGGCGCGCCGTCATATTCGATGAGGAGTTTGTAACGCGGCATGGGGCTTGGGTGTACCCTTATTCCACCGAGACGCAAGCGCGCGTCTTGCGGTTGACGATCATGTCGGCCCAGAAGCTGCGCGGGCTGCAATACATCGCCGCGTCGTCGCCGCGGCAATCATTGCCGCTTTCGGTCCAGTCGCCCATCTGAACATAAAGGTAATCGCCGGCGCCGATGACGCGGATGGTGCAGCGCGGGCCGGTGGCGGTGGCGCTGCCTCTGGTGCGCAGCAGTATGCCGGCGTCGGATTTTTCCTGCTTCACGTCGGCGAGCGCGATGATGCAGGCCTGATCCTCGCCATGCGTGCCGGTTTCGCCGCGCACGATATCGAGGGCGTTGACCGCGCCGCGCGATACCTGCAGCTTCAAGCTGTGGCGATAGGTGTAGCCGAAGGCGCGATCGACTTTCTTGGTTGCGCAGGTGAAGCGGCCGGAGAGGCCGGACAATGCATCGGCGCTTTCGGTCAGGCGCAGCGGCAGGCTCGTCTGCTGTTCCGGCTTGCGCCAGCTGCCGTTCCACTTTCCGCCGTCGATGCGGCCGTCGAACGCGCCGGTTTTCTGCGAGGCCGGGCCGCTGAACTCATCGAGGGTAAAAGCGCCGTCGGCCGCAGCCTTGCCTTCGAGCCTGATCTGCTTGCCCTGCCGCAAATAGACATACCAGCCGGACAGGGCTTCATCGTTGCGTTCGATCATCAGCAGGACGGGTGCGCTGCCGATCGTGCCGGAGAGATAAAGCGGATGCGCCGACGCGAGCTGCGGGAGGTAGAGCATGGCCACGATTGTGAGCCAAAGCGAGCGCATCAGTTCACCCGTGCGCCGCGCGTCACTGTATTGCCGCGCAGGAATTCCTCGGCGCTCATCGCTTTCTTGCCCTCGCGCTGCACCTGGACGAGACGCACCGCGCCGTCGCCGCAGGCGATGGTGAGAGCATCGTCCAGCGCCGTGCCCGGTGCGCCGGAGCCGGAACCGAGCGTCGAGCGCAGCACCTTGACGCGCGCGCCGTCAAACTCGAACCAGGCGCCGGGAAACGGCGACAGGCCGCGAATGTGATTGTGCACGTCGTGCGCCGGCCGCGACCAGTCGATGCGCGATTCACTCTTGGAGATCTTCTCGGCGTAAGTGACGCCCTCGGCCGGCTGCGGCGTCGGCTTGAGCGAACCGCGATCGGCGGCGGCCAGCGCCACCGGCATCAGCCGCGCGCCCATCGCGGCGAGCGCGTCGTGCAATTCGCCCGTCGTGGCGTCAGCGGCGATCGGCATCGCCTCGCGCATCGTCATGGCGCCGGTATCGAGGCCCTCGTCCATCTGCATGATGGTGACGCCGGTTTCGGCATCGCCGGCCATGATGGCGCGGTGGATCGGCGCCGCGCCGCGCCAACGCGGCAACAGCGAGGCATGGACATTGAAGCAGCCGAGCCGTGGCGCATCGAGGATCGGCTTCGGTAGGATCAAGCCGTAAGCGACGACGATGGCGGCATCGGCGTTGAACGCCGCGAACTCGGCCTGCGCCTCGTCGTTGCGCAGCGACTTCGGCGTCAGCACCTTGAGGCCGAGCTTGGTGGCTCCGCGCTCCACCGGCGTCGGCACGAGATCGAGGCCGCGCCGTCCGCCCGGTTTCGCCGCGCGCGTATAGACGGCAACGATCTCATGCCCGGCGGCATGCAGCGACAGCAAAGTCGGCACCGCGAAATCCGGCGTGCCCATGAAGATGAGGCGGAGCGGCATCACCCTGTCCTTCGGCGTCAGCCGATATGATGCGACGGCTCTTTGTCCTTGGCGAGCGCCGGCGAGACGCCGTGCTTGGCAGCCTTGGTGAACTTCTTGACGACGCGGTCGCGCTTGAGCTTGGAAATGTGATCGATGAACAGGACGCCGTTGATGTGGTCGATCTCGTGCTGCAAACACGTCGCGAGCAGGCCGTCGGCTTCCAGCTCCTGCGCCTTGCCGTCGGCGTCGACGAACTTGACGCGCACCTTGGCCGGCCGCTCGACCTCCTCGTAAAACTCGGGGATCGACAGGCAGCCTTCCTCGTAAACCGAATGCTCCTCGGACGACCAGACGATCTCCGGATTGATGAAGACGCGCGGCTCCTTGACGCCCTCTTCCTTGGAGACGTCGATGGTGACGACGCGGACCGGCTCGCCGATCTGGATCGCGGCCAGCCCGATGCCTGGCGCCTCGTACATGGTCTCGAACATGTCGTCGACCAAAGTGCGCAGCGGCTTGTCGAAGGTCCGGATCGGCTCGGAAACCAGCCGGAGCTTCTTTTCGGGGATGATGAGGATGTCGCGGATCGCCATGGCGGCGATTTAAGGGGTGGCGGCTGGAAGGTCAACGGAACCGGCCAAAACCGCGCCGTTCTTGGGCTCGCGGACGACGTTCGCCGTTCGTTCCCTTGGCCTCCGAATCGGGGTAAAACCCGGCCCATGAACCCCTCCCTGACCGACACGCTTCGCGACTTCCTGCAATCGCCGGCCGCACTGCCTATCGGGCTGGGCGTGGCGGCGCTGCTGGTCATTGGCGTCATCGCCATCCTCGTCATCCTGCTGCGGCCGAAAAAGCCGGAGGTCGACGCGGAACAGGACGCGCGGCTGCGCGAACTCAACGCCCGGCTCGACGCGATGGGCTCGTGGCTGCAGAATGCCCATGGCCAGCTCGCACACACGGTCAACACCCGGCTCGACGCCGTGAGTCAGAACCTCGGCGAGTCGATGAAGACGACCGCCAAGCACACCTCCGAGCATCTGCAGGCGCTGCATTCGCGCCTCGCCGTGATCGATCAGGCGCAGAAGAACATCACCGACCTGTCCTCGACCGTCACCTCGCTGCAGAATGTGCTGAGCAACAAGCAGTCGCGTGGCGCCTTCGGCCAGGCGCAGCTCGAGGCCATCGTCGCTGACGTGCTGCCGAAGAACGCCTTCGAGTTCCAGTACACGTTGTCGAACCGCACCAAGCCCGATTGCGTGGTGTTCATGCCGGATTCCGGGCCGCTGGTGATCGACGCCAAATTTCCGCTGGAGGCGATGACGGCGCTGCGCGACGCGCAGACCGATGAAGAGCGCAAGCTGGCCGCGGCGCGCGTGCGCACCGACATCGCCAAGCATGTCTCCGACATTGCCGGCAAGTACCTGATCCCCGGCGAGACGCAGGACATTGCGCTGATGTTCATTCCGTCGGAATCTGTCTATGCCGACCTGCACGAGCAGTTCGACGATCTGGTGCAGAAGGCGCAGCGCGCCCGCGTCATGATCGTGTCGCCGACTTTGATGGTGATGGCGATCCAGGTCATCAAGCAGGTGCGCAAGGACGCCGAGATGCGCGAGGCGGCCGACCAGATCCGCACCGAGGTCGGCATGATGATGAAGGATGTCGGCCTGTTGTCCGACCGCGTGCGCAAGCTGCAGTCGCATTTCAACCAGGCCAATGCCGACATCGACAACATCCTGATCTCCACCGGCAAGATCGAGAAGCGCGCCGGCAAGATCGAGGGCCTCGATTTCGACGCCGACAGTCCGGCCACCGCCGAGGTGATTGCCGCGCCGGTGCGCAAGATCGCGGGGGAGTAGGCCTCCCCGCACGCGGGAAGAGGTGATAACGGTGCGAACCGCCGCTGGACCCGCGAATCAATGACCGCCACGCCCGACGCGAACGCCGATACCGCCGCCCGCCGCTCCTTCGCCGAGGCGCTGGCGGTTTATCTCAAGCCGCGCGTGCTGATCGTGCTGCTGCTCGGCTTCTCGTCCGGCCTGCCGCTGGCGCTGTCGGGCACCACGCTGCTGGTGTGGATGCGGGAGGTCGGCGTCGATCTCGGCACCATCGGCCTGTTCGCGCTGGTCGGCACGCCCTACACCATCAAGTTCCTGTGGGCGCCGGTGGTGGATGCGCTCGACGTGCCGGTGCTGTCGCGCCTGCTCGGACGCCGCCGCGGCTGGCTGATGCTGTCGCAGATCCTGCTGATCGCCGCGATCCTCATCCTCGCCGCCAGCAATCCGAAGTTCACGCCGCTGATCGTGGTGGCCGGCGCGGCGCTGCTGGTGGCGCTCGCCTCGGCGACGCAGGACATCGTCATCGATGCTTTTCGTGTCGAGAGCCTCGACACCGACGAACAGGCCGCCGGCATGGCCGCCTATGTCGCCGCCTATCGCGTCGGCATGCTGGTCTCGACCGCCGGCGCGCTCTACATCGTCAGCGGCTTCGAGCTGATCGGCAGCGGCAAGGACGCCGCCTGGTCGCTCGGCTATGCGGTGATGGCGGCCATGGTCGGCATCGGCATGCTGGCGACCTTGTTTGCCAGGGAGCCGGCGCGCTCGCAGGAGGCCGCTGTGGAGAAAGCCAGCCACGCCGGCGAAAGTCCGATCAAGCGCGTGTTCGGCGCGGCCTATGCGGCCTTCGCGGAATTCCTCAGCCGCGACGCCGCCATCGCCGTGTTGATCTTTGTCATCCTCTATAAACTGTGCGACGCCTTCGCCGGCACCATGACGGCGCCTTTCGTCATCGATCTCGGCTTCACGCGCACCGACTACGCCAACATCGTCAAGGGGCTCGGCCTTGCCGCGACGTTGCTCGGCGGCTTCGCCGGCGGCATGGTGGCGCGCGCACTGCCGCTCGCCACCGCGCTGTGGATCGGCGCTATCCTGCAAATGGCGTCGAACTTCGCCTTCGTCTGGCAGGCCTATGTCGGCCTCAACTACTGGGCGCTGATGGTGTCGATTACGGTGGAGAGCTTCACCGGCGCCATCGGCACGGTGATCTTCGTCGCTTATCTGTCGTCGCTGTGCCAGTCGCCGCTGCACACGGCGACGCAATACGCGCTGCTGACGGCGCTGGCCGCGTTCGGCCGCACCTATCTCTCGGCGAGCGCCGGCTATCTTGCCCAAAGCGTCGGCTGGCCGCTCTTCTTCACGATCAGCGTCGGGGTCGGTTTGCCCAGTATCGTGCTGCTGTGGTGGCTGCAAGCGCGCGGGCACTTCGCCGCGCTGGAGAAGCCGAAGGGGCCAGTCGCGGCGAGCGATTAGAACGGCAGGGGGCTGAAATATCCTCGTCATTCCGGAAGCCGAGCGAAGTGAGGCTATCCGGAATCCAGCGCTGGATTCCGGGTTCGCGCGTTTCACGCGCGCCCCGGAATGACAACGAAGCTAAAACGGCAGGCCGACGTAGTTCTCCGCCATCACGCTCTTGGCCGCGTCGGACGACAGGAGATAGTCCAGCTCGGTATTCTGCAGTCGGTCCTCATAAGGCGAATTGTCCGGAAAGCGGTGCAGCATGGTGGTCATCCACCATGAGAAACGCTGCGCCTTCCACACCCGCGCCAGCGCCTTGGCCGAATAGCCGTCGAGCCCCGCGTCGTCGCCCTTCTGATAGTGATCGACCATGGCGTGGTAGAGGTAATAGATGTCGGAAGCGGCGCTGTTGAGGCCGCGCGCGCCGGTCGGCGGGAAGATGTGCGCGGCGTCGCCGGCGAGAAACAGCCGGCCGTAGCGCATCGGCTCGGCGACATAGCTGCGCAGCGGCGCGATGCTCTTCTCGATCGAGGGCCCGGTCTGCAGCCGGCCGGCGACCTCGGCCGGCAGACGGTGCTTCAGCTCGGCCCAGAAGGCGTCATCCGACCAGTCCTCGACCTTGTCGGTGAGCGGCACCTGAATGTAATAGCGGCTCAGCACTTGAGAGCGAAGGGAACAAAGCGCGAAGCCGTTCTTGTGCTTGGTGTAGATCAATTCCGGCGACACCGGCTTGGTCTGCGACAGCACGCCGAGCCAGCCGAACGGATAGACGCGCTCGTATTCGCGCAGCACGCCGACGGGAATCGACTTGCGGCTGACGCCGTGGAAACCGTCGGCGCCGATGATGTATTCGCAATCGACGCGGTGGCTGGCGCCGTCCTTGTTGTAGGTCACATAGGGCTTGCCGCCGTCGATGTCATGCAGCGCCACATCGTCGGCCTGGTGGATGACCTTGCCGTTCATGCGCTCGCGCGCCTCGTAGAGATCGCGCGTCACCTCCGTCTGGCCATAGACGATCACCGACGAACCGCCGGAGTATCTGTGCAGGTCGATGCGGTCGAGCTTGCCGTCATGGGCGATGAACACGCCGTCATGCACCTCGCCTTCGCGGTCCATGCGCTCGCCGCAGCCGGCCTCGCGCATCAGCCGGGCGAAGCCATGCTCGAGCACGCCGGCGCGGATGCGGGCAAGCACGTAGTCGCGGGTGTGTTTCTCGAGGAGGACGTTATCGATGCCCTTGAGGTGCAGGAGCTGCGACAGCAGCAGGCCGGACGGGCCGCCGCCGATGATGCAAACCTGGGTCTTCATGGGGCGAAATCCTCCGGAATGGCGCCTTGTTTGCGCGCACTATCGCCCGGAAGCGGCGCGGCGGGGAATGGATCGAGCCGACGATATCTTGTACAAATCGAACATGCCCCGCCCGCCGCTGAAGCCCGCGATCCTGACCTACAACCTGTTCGGCGAGGACCGCGACCTCCCCGACGTGGTGCATTGCGAGACCATTGCAGCCCGCTCGGTGCTGCATGACTGGCAGTTTCCGCCGCATCGCCATGGCCGGCTGCACCAAGTGCTGCTCATCGCCAAGGGCGGCGGCCGCGCCAATATCGAGGGCCGGGAGTTCCGGCTCCGGCCGATGACCGCGATCAACATGCCCGCCGGCCACGTTCACGGCTATCAGTTCACCCGCGGCACGCAGGGCTGGGTGCTGACCATCGCCACCGAGATTCTCGACGAAGCCATCGCGCCGTCGGAAGGCCTGTCACGCGTCCTGTCGGATGCGGCGCTGCTGCGCGCGACGCCGGCGATGCGGCGGCTGATGCAGGACATCTTCACCGAATATGATGGCCGCAACTTCGCGCGCGCTCATGTGCTCAAGGCACTGTCGGCCGCGCTGCTCGGCCTCGTCGCGCGCCAGCTCGCGGCGCAGACATCGCAGGGCGCGACGCTCGCCGGGGACCGGCTGGTCGATCGCTTCGAGGCGCTGATCGACGATCACTATCGCGAACACTGGGCGGTAACGCGCTACGCCGCCGCGCTGAAGGTGACGCCGACGCATCTGTCGCGGCTGACGCGCGAGGCCTTCGGCTGCCCAGCATCGCACCTGATCCGAGACCGGCTGGTCCGCGAGGCGCGGCGGCATCTGGTTTACACCAACATGCCGGTGTCGAAGATCGCCTACGCGCTCGGCTTCAACGATCCGGCTTATTTCACCCGCACCTTCACCGTGGCGACAGGGCTGTCACCGAGTGAGTTTCGTGATCGGGTGCATAAGGGGAAGTAGCTAAAACAGCGTGCGCTGCTTCATCGCCGCCGACAAGGTGCCTTCGTCGAGATAATCGAGTTCGCCGCCGACCGGCACGCCGTGCGCGAGGCGCGTGACCTTCACATTGGCGTCGGCGAGCAGTTCGGTGATGTAATGCGCCGTGGTCTGACCATCGACGGTGGCGTTGAGCGCGAGGATGACTTCGCTCACCTCCGGCTCGTGCGCGCGCTTGACCAGCGCCTCGATCGACAGGTCCTGCGGGCCCACGCCATCGAGCGGCGACAAGGTGCCGCCCAGCACGTGGTAGCGGCCGTTCACGGCATGGGCGCGCTCAAGCGCCCACAGATCGGCGACATCGGCGACGACGACAAGAATGCTCTGGTCGCGGCGCAGGTCTGTGCACACCGTGCAGGGATCATGCGTGTCGATGTTGCCGCAGGTCTTGCAGACGACGATCTTCTCGAGAGCGGTCTGCAGCGCATTCGTGAGCGGCGTCATCACCTGCTCGCGCTTCTTGATCAGGAACAGCGCGGCGCGGCGCGCCGAGCGCGGGCCGAGGCCCGGCAACCGCGCCAGAAGCTGAATCAGCTTTTCGATTTCGGGGCCGGCAACGGCGGACGCCATATTACCCCAACAGCCCCGGCGGCAGCGGCAGGCCGCCAGTCACCGACTTCATCTTCTCGGCCAGCACGGTTTCGGCCTTGCGGCGCGCATCGGCATGCGCGGTGACCAGAAGATCCTCGACGATCTCCTTCTCGGACGGCTGCAACAGCGAGTCGTCGATCTTCACGCCCTTGAGCGCGCCCTTGGCGGTGAGCGTCACCGACACCATGCCGCCGCCGGCCGTGCCTTCGACCTCGATGGTGTCGAGCTCGGCCTGCATCTCCTGCATCTTCGATTGCAGCTGCGCGGCCTGCTTCATCATGCCCATGAAATCCCGCATGATCAGTCTTCCTCTTCCATATCCGCCGGCGGCAGGCCGCTGTCGTCGAGCGGCGGCTCATCGCCCTGCTGGGTAATCTCGCCTAGCTTGGCGCCGGGAAACTTCTTCAAGACCGCCTGCACCAATGGGTCCTGCATCACTTCATGGCGCAATTCGGCCTGACGGTCGTTGGCCTGCTCGCGCAAGGTCGGCGCGCCTTCCTCCCTGGACACCGCGACCATCCAGATGCGGCCGGTCCAGGCCGACAGCTTGCGCTGCAGCTCGTTGGTCAGGCCTTTCGGCGCGCTGGGCAACAGCGCGATCTCGAGCTTGCCGTCCTCGAAACGAACGAGGCGCACGTCGCGTTCCAGCGCCATCTTGGTGTTGATGTCGCGCTTGTCGCCGACGAAAGCGATCAGGTCGGGAAACGACTTGATGACGACCGCGGGCTGTGCTTCCTGCAGGTCGCGGCGGGCCACCGGATCGCCCGCCGGCATCGCCGCAGCCGAAGTTTGCGCCCGCGGTGCACCGCGCGGCGCCTCGAAGCGCGGGGCAAAACTTTGCGCGGTAGCCGAAGCGCCACCGCCACCACCGCCATTGCCGCCGCGCACGGGCGCCGATCCGGCGCCGCCATTGTCGCTGAGCGAGCGGACGACTTCGTCCGGCGTCGGCAGATCGGCCGAATAGGCGATGCGGACCAGCACCATTTCGGCGGCCGCAAGCGGCCGCCCGGAAGCCTGCACCTCGCCGACGCCCTTGAGCAGCATCTGCCAGGTACGCGACAGCACGCGCAGCGACAGCTGCGTGGCGAAATCGCGGCCGCGCACGCGCTCGGCTTCCGACAGCGAGGCGTCGTCGCCGACGCTCGGCACCACCTTCATGCGCGTGACGAAATGCGTGAACTCGGCGAGATCGCCGAGCACCACGGACGGATCAGCGCCGATGTCGTATTGCGCGCGCAATTCGGTGAGCGCGGCGGCGATATCGCCCTTCATCAGCGCTTCGAACAGATCGACGATGCGCACGCGATCGGCAAGGCCGAGCATCTGCCGCACATCCTCGGCGCGCACCGGGCCGGCGGCGTGGGCGATGGCCTGATCGAACAACGACAGACTATCGCGCACCGAGCCTTCGGCGGCGCGCGCGATCAGCGCCAGCGCACCGGGCTCGGCCTCGATATTTTCCTTGGCCGCGATGCCGGCAAGATGCGCGACCAGTACATCGGCATCGACACGGCGCAGGTCGAAGCGCTGGCAGCGCGACAGCACCGTGACCGGGACTTTGCGGATTTCGGTGGTGGCGAAGATGAATTTGACGTGCGGTGGCGGCTCTTCGAGCGTCTTGAGCAGCGCGTTGAACGCCGCCGTCGACAGCATATGAACTTCGTCGAGGATATAGACCTTGTAGCGCGCCGACACCGGCGCATAGCGCGCGGCCTCGTTGATCTGGCGCACGTCATCGACGCCGTTATGCGAGGCGGCGTCCATTTCGAGGACGTCGATGTGGCGGCTGTCGATGATGGCCTGGTCGTGAATGCCCATCACCGGCATGTGGATGGTCGGGCCCTTCACCGAACCGTCCGGCAATTCGTAGTTCAGGGCGCGGGCGAGAATGCGCGCGGTCGTGGTCTTGCCGACGCCGCGCACGCCGGTGAGAATCCAGGCCTGCGGGATGCGGCCGGTCTCGAAGGCGTTCGAGACGGTGCGGACCATGGCCTCCTGGCCGATCAGGTCGTCGAAACTCGCCGGGCGATATTTGCGCGCCAGCACGCGGTAGCCGCCGGCCGGTTCGGCCGGGGCGGAACCGGCACCTGTCTGGCTGTCGGGTTCGCTCATGTCCCTATACTGGCAAGCCCGGGACGCGGGGGCCACCCGCCCGGGCTGGCCCAAAGGGCACATCCACAAGGCGGCACGTCCAAGGGAAGCTCTCAACCAAGAAAATCTTGGAAAAATCGGTGGGAGGCTGACGAGCGACCCGATCCGTGCTCGTTAGGGCTGCTTCCTTCCGGACCTGACCCGGTTGGCGAGTGGTTCGTCCACCGCCAACCTCCCGGGGCCTATATCGGGCCATCCGGGGGAGAAAGCAAGCCGAGGAGCCGCCATGCCGGACACGCCCTTCTCCCTCCACCCCCAGCTCGCCGCCGACACGGTTCCGGTAGGGGACCTGCCGCTCTGCCGCGTGCTTCTGTCGAAGGACGCCAATTATCCGTGGCTAATTCTCGTGCCGCGACGGCGCGAGATCGTGGAACTGATCGACCTTGCCACGGCGGACCGCGCCGCGCTCAGCGCCGAAATCGACGCGGCTTCCCGCGCGCTCAGGGCGATCACCGAATGCGAGAAGCTTAACGTCGCGGCGCTCGGCAATGTCGTGCCGCAGCTTCATGTCCATGTCATCGCCCGACGGCATTCCGATGCGGCCTGGCCGAAGCCGGTCTGGGGCGCGGCACCGGCGACCGCTTATGACCCTGCGGTGCGCGACGGCTTTGTGACGGCACTGCGGCGCGCCCTGGGTGTTACCGGCTGACCGCGGCGGATTGCGCTCCCCCGGCCGCCATGCGACTTTCCGCGCCTATGTCCACGCCTCCGATTCCCGCCGCCCTCGGCCCCAAACCTCTCCTCGGCTACACCGACAGCCGCCTCGAGCGCGCCGCCGAGCTGCGTATCGACCGCGCAGCACAGGAGGCGATGGTCGCCGACGCGCGCACCCGCGCTTATGTGATCGGCGGCGAGATGGTCGTGCTGCGCAAGGGCGATCCGAGCGATCCGCTCTTTACGCTGGAAGAAGCCCGTGCGCTGGGCGCCTCCGACGCGGCCGTGTTTCTCGGCCATCTCGACGGCGCGCCACGCTTTGGCTGCGGCATGCCGCAGGCCACCGCCGAAGCGCTGAAGACGCGCGACGATCTTCTGATCACCGACCTGCGCTCGATCGCCGTGCAGGGCCTGGTCGCGGCCGAACACCTGCCGCCGCTCGCGGAAGCCAAGTCGATCCTGCACTGGCATTCGCGCCGGCGGTTCTGCTCGAACTGCGGCGCGCGCAACGAAGTCGTCGATGCCGGCTGGAAGCGGCAATGCCCAGTCTGCAAGACCGAGCATTTCCCGCGCACCGATCCGGTCGTCATCATGCTGATCGTCGATGGCGAGCAATGCCTGCTGGGCCGCTCGCCGCGCTTCATTCCCGGCATGTGGTCGTGTCTTGCCGGCTTCATCGAGCCGGGCGAAGCCATCGAGGACGCGGTGCGCCGCGAGACCAGCGAGGAAGCCGGCATTCTGTGCGGGCGCATCAAGTATTTCCGCTCCCAGCCCTGGCCATTCCCGTCGTCGCTGATGATCGGCACCCACGCCGAGGCGAAAAGCCGCGACATCGTCATCGACGCGACGGAACTCGAAGCCGCCCGGTGGTTTACTAAGGACGAGATCGTCTCGATGCTGACGCGCAGCCATCCAGACGGTCTGACCACGCCGCCGCCGATGGCGATCGCGCATCACATCATCCGCGCCTGGGTAGAGGACGAAGTAAGTTTTGATTAGGGAGAGGACGAAGTCCGTTTTACCTGAAGAGAGGACGAAGTAAGTTTTGACTGAGTCGAAGAACCTCATCCGCATTGTCTGCGCCGGCGGCGCCGTGCAGGACAATGTGATGCGGGTCGAGAAATTCCCCGCACCCGGCGGCAAGGTTTCGGCGACCGATTTCGTGGTGACCAGCGGCGGCCAGGCCGGCAATGCCGCCGTGGCGATGGCGCGGCTCGGCGCGCACGTGACTTACATTGGCGCGGTCGGCGATGAGACCGATGACGTCGCCAATTCCATCCTCAAGACTTTCGCACGCGAAAACATCGACGTCTCGCACGCCATTCGCGTGCAGGGCGCGCGCTCGGCGGCGTCGCTGATCATGCTCGACGCCGAAGGCGAGAAGATGATCGCCACCATGCGGCCGACCGGCCTGCACGCAGCCGTGCCCACCGATCCCGATGGCATCGTCGCGACGGCCGACGCCGCGATGCTCGACAACCGCTACAGCAATATCAGCCTGCCGATCTGCCTTGCCGCGCAGAAGCGAGGCATTCCGCGCGTGCTCGACTTCGACAAGCCGACGCCGCCGGACGATCCGCTGTTTCAGGCCTGCTCGCACGTGATCTGCTCGGCCGACGCCATTCGCGAGTCGACCGGCATCAAGGATCTGCCCGGCGCGCTGAAAAAGCTCGGCGAGAGCTTTGGCGAATTCCTCGCCGTCACCGATGGACCGGACGGCGTCTATTGGCTCGACAGGGACCAAGGCTCGGCCGAGGTCCGCCACATGGACGCCTTCAAGGTGAAGGCGGTCGATACGCTCGGCGCCGGCGACACGTTCCACGGCGGCTTCGCCGTGCATTTCGTCGAGACGCGCGATGTCGTGAAATCGATGCGCTTTGCCGCCGCGGCCGCGGCGATCAAATGCACGCGCTTCGGCGGCCTGATGGGCGCCGCGACGCGTGACGAGGTCGATGCGTTTCTCAAGGAACGCACCTAATTCCGCTCGTCCCCACGCAGGCGGGGACCCAGTGCAGCCTATCCTGGATTCCCGCCTTCGCGGGAATGAGCGGAGCGCATCGCTACTTCACCAACGGGCACGGCGCACACGCGCCGGCGAAATCCTCGGGCGACACGGCGCGTCCGGTGGACGGGCTCATCAGGTGATTGCCGACATTGGCGAACAGCGCGACCAAGATCACGGCGATATAGACCTTCCGCATCGGTCTATTTCTCTTTGCGCATGATCTGATCCGAAAACCGGTTCCCCCTTTTCGGGATCATGCGCTACTCCACTCCCGCGACATGCCGGACAGCGGCCGCAGGCGGACGCCGACCCTGCTGCCGGCGAGCGCCATCGCGAACCACACCCAGCCATGCAGCGAGCCCGAGGCGACGCCGGCGACGAAGGCGCCTGTTCGCGCCAACACATAGGACTTGAAATAGAATATTTTTCTATGTAAAGACATTAATAGGACGCGAATAAGAAAAATCTTCTTCATATTCCCTCGTTGAAGGCTGAAGATTCTTCTTTAGCAAGGATTGAGAGAATGGATGCTATCGATCGCAAAATCCTCGCCGTGGTGCAGGAGGATGCCTCCCTGTCGGTTGCCGAAATCGGCCAGCGGGTCGGTCTGTCGTCGACGCCGTGCTGGAAGCGCCTGCAGCGGCTGGAGGCCGACGGCGTCATCACCAAGCGCGTCGCGATCATCGACCCGGAAAAGATCGGCCTCGGCATTACCGTGTTCGTATCGGTGGAGACCGGCGACCATTCGCAGGACTGGCTCGGACGCTTCGCCGATGTGGTGAATGCCATGCCGGAGGTGATGGAGTTCTACCGCATGGCCGGCGACGTCGATTACGTGCTGCGCGTCGTCGTGCCGGACATGCAGAGCTACGATCTGTTCTACAAGAAACTGATCGCCACGGTACCACTGAAGAACGTCACTTCGCGCTTCGCTATGGAGCGCATCAAATCCACGACGGCCCTGCCGATCGGCGATACCAAAGTGGCGGCGCGCTGACCTTCAGGTACAGGTCTGGTTGGCGTATGCCGGCGCCATCTGACGCGGCGTCATGTACATCTTGTCGGCAAGCGAGATCGTGCCGGTGATGGTGTAGCCGACGGTCGGCTGATAGTCGTAACTGGCCTCGGCAAGAATGATCTGGGAACTGGCGACCTGCAGCGCGGCCGGCAAGGTCACAGTCCCCGACTTGACGGTACCATTGCGCGTCTGGCTCCATTTCACCGTCGCCTTTTTGCTGGCGTCGATGCTGATGCAAGTGACCGTCATCTTCATCTTGCCGACGTCATAAGGCGCGACGATCGCGCCCGAGGCGTCGAAGATATTGCTCATCTCGGTGCTCGAAATTGTCGTGACCTGCGACGACAGATTGGCGAGCGCGGCGGCGGCCAGGCTCACCTTACGATCGACGCTGACGGCGTCAGAAATCTCGACGCAGCCGAAGTAAAGGCCGATCATCACCGGCGCGACCAGAGCGAACTCAACCGCAGAGACGCCACGTTGATCGCGCGCAAAACGCGCACGGCGCCGGCGCATTCTATCCACCGCCACGTTCAGCATCCCCCCGTTCCCCCGAAGGGCTCGTTGCGGAACACCGATGTCGCCACCAGAAGCTTCTTGTTGCCGTCGAGGTTCGCCAGGTTATTGCCGAGCAACGAAACATATATCGGCCACTGGTAGTAGATCGCGACTTTGACGATGCAACCGGGACCGCCAGGCGTATAGGACATGTTCGATGTGTCGAGCTTGCCATTGGCGATGGGTGACGCGGTATTGACCGAATCAAAGTTCGTATAGGTCTTCACGTCGACATAGACGCCGCCGCTACAGTCGAACAAACTGGCGACGCGATTACAGACCTGGGTCTTGAAGTCGGACGCGCTGAGGCTGCTGGTCTGGGCCTGGCCGGTCAGGATGAGCCGCGCAGCCGATGCGGTGGCCGCTTCCAGACTTTGGCCGGCGAAAAACACCATCGCGGATTCAATGATCGCGAAGGTGAGCGCCAGAAACGGCGTCGCGACCAGGGCGAATTCCACGGCTGCGGCACCGTCCTGCTGCTTGATGAAACGACGGCCGAGCTTGCTGCGCTTCACGGCGCCGCAACGTTCGACAATGACGTTCCTGAGCTTAATGAACATGACCGGGTTCCCCGCCGATAACCACATCGCCCAACCCGGTCATTTATAGCGAAGTCGCGTTTTTGATTTCTTGCGGGTATTCGCGAAAAACGCCGCGGGCACGTTAAGTCCGTGCTAACCGTAAACGGTGGCGAGCCCAGTCGTTCAGCGAACGCCCGGCGCGCCAGCCCCGGCAGCGCCGCCCATGCGGGCACCGGATTGCGACAGGATGCCGGAGAAGTACGCGGTGGAATCGCCCAGCGTCAGGCGCTTCTCGCATTCGGGAGCGCAGCTATACGACTCCCGCTCGACGCCCTTATAGACGACGACAAGATCCGACTTGCTCGGCCCGACCACCTGCACCGTGGTGTCGAGAACGGTTTTGCCCGCGCGATTGAGAGCCAACATGTTAGTAGAGCCAAAACCCTTGCCGGTGAGCACGAGAACGCCACCCGCCTGCAGCGTGGCGTCGGCGATCAGGGGATTGCCGATGACAATGGTGGCAACGCTGTCCGGCAGCTTCATGAGACGGGCCTCGTCGACCGAGACCGAAATCGTCTCCGCCCGCGCCGATGCCAGCGAAACGGCCATCAACCAGCCAGCCAACGCCATAGGCAGCCGTCCGGGACGGGGAAACGCAGCCGACATCGGCTTTCTCCAACGCTACGCAACACACAAGGCCGCGCGGCCATACGTGCCGGCGGGTACGCCTCAGTTGACTTGAAATTGGTGAACGAAGTGCAAAGGCGGGCGGCGGCCGGTCCTAGCGTTTGTAGGGATAGGCCATCTGGCCGCTGAAGCTCTCGGGGAAGTCCTTGTCGTCGATGCCGTAGGCGTCCGGCAGTTCGCCCGTGGGCATGTACCAGGTGCCGAACATCAGATCCCACAGCGGAAACGTGCCGGCGAAGTTGGACGAGCCGCCACGGTCCGCCGCCGTGTGATGCCAGCGATGAAAGACCGGCCCCGCGATCACATATTTGAACGGCCCCAGGGTCCAGTTCAGGTTGGCGTGCACAAAAGCGGAAGTAATGGTGGAAAACGGCCCGACCCACAGCAAAGCATTGGGCGAGATGCCAATCAGCATCATGAACACGTCCACCAGCACGGTGCCGAACAGAATGTTGATGGGGTGGAAGCGCGCCGCTGAAATCCAGTCGAGATCGACCGATGAGTGATGGACGGCGTGGTATTTCCACAAGGTAACACCGTGGTAGAGCCGGTGCGACCAGTACAGCATGAAATCCGAGACAACCACGAAGAAGATGACCTCGCCCCACATTGGCAGGTCGGCGAGCGGGCCGAAGCCGTCGTTGTAGAAGTCGAGCAGCGCGTCAGTGCCATGAATGCCGTAGAAATACGCGGCGCCGACGATCATCAATCCGATGCGCAGAAACCGGGCGACCAGCGGCACCAGGAACCAGTACAGAACATCGGTCGCGATCTGGCGCTTGCGCCACCAGGACTGTCCCGGATTGCAGGCCGACCAGTGCGTCAGCGTGGCAAAGACAATACCAAAAGCAATTGTCACAGGGACGATATGGACCACTGTCTCTCCCGCAGCGAGGAGAACAGCATAAAACTCGTTCAGCATGTTCGCGGCTCACGAATGAGCGCCCCTGCCCCAGCTATTGGCCTCCGGCGTTAATGCGAGGTGAAAAGCCGGCATTCAATGCCGAGCAGAAGGACTGCGCGGTAATCATCAGCGCGCGCTCAACGGCGGCCGCAGTATTGCTAATTTTCAAGCGCAATAACGGTTTTCGTATTATTCGGCCGATAAACAGAGACGCCATCCAAGAAACAATGTATTCGCAAAATATACAAACGCAAACCTATTTTGAATACATAAGTTACAATTGATTAACCATCATCTTCGACGAGTTACTACCCATTAACTACAGTACAATCGGATGAAATGCCCCTGTTTTTCTTCAACCAGATTAAGATGGCCGCAAGACCTGCCGCGTAGTGTCACTCCCACGATCGGAACAACCGGACGCCAAACCGGCTGCCCGATCAGCTCAGACAGCCACGTGGATCTCTTATGGAGCTTTCGATGAAGACCCTGTTCGTGCGTTTCATGAAGGACGACTCGGGCGCCACCGCCATCGAGTACGGCCTCATTGCCGCCGGCATTTCCGTCGCGATCATCGCGGTCGTGAACGGCCTCGGCACCAAGCTGAACACCTCGTTCACCAGCATCTCGAGCCAGCTGAAGTAAGAGCGCTCGACGCATTGCGACGAAGGGCTCCGGTCATTCCGGGGCCCTTTGTCTTTGTGAGGGAAAACTGCGCGTATTGCGCTAACCGAACCTCAAGCAAATCGCCGCTAACGTCTGGCTGTCGCGAGCGGACACTGCCGCCGGACGAAAGGTCGAAGGAAGATCCGATGACGGCGCTCGATGCGGTCAGGCTTGTAGTATTCCCGGCGCTGATGGCCTTTGCCGCTTCCAGTGACCTTCTGACCATGACGATCTCCAATCGACTGTCGCTGGCGCTGAGCGCCGCGTTCCTTGCCATGGCGCTGTTCACCGGCATGCCTTTGCAAGCGGTCGGTATGCATGTGCTCGCCGCCGCGGTCGTCCTTACCATCGGCTTCATTTTCTTCGCCCAGGGCTGGATCGGCGGTGGGGACGCCAAGCTGGTGGCCGCTACGGCATTGTGGTTTGGTTTCGACCACCTGCTGAACTACATGATCTACGCCTCGATCTTCGGCGGCGCGCTGACACTCCTGCTGCTCCAGTTCCGCAAGCTGCCATTGCCGGCGCTGCTCGCCCGTCAGAGCTGGATCATGCGTTTGCATGATACCGGTGCCGGCGTCCCATACGGCATCGCGCTGGCCGCGGCCGCGCTGATCGTCTATCCGAAAACCGGCTGGATGCCGGGCGGATTCAACTGACACTTCGTCGTCGTCAAGAACCGTCGCGCATCGGCACCCGTGCGGCCAAAAGGTTTTTGACGCCGGAACTCCGCCGGAAAGTGTTTATTAACTCGACTTACTCACCTCTCCTTAACCATGCCTTGACCTTTAGCTGGTCAAATCCATGCAGGCAGCCGCTTCGGCCGCCATGTGGGTTTTGACGGCGTCTTGTCGTCGGTATCGGTGAGAGTCAGCGTATGAAAGCCGCGCGTCTTGTTGTCTTGACGGTCGCTATCGCCGCAGGTGGCGTCGCCGCCATGCTGGCCGGCCGCAGCGAAAAGCCGCCGGAAGCGCCGGCTCCGGTCGTGGCCAAGCCCGAGACCGTCGATATCCTCGTCGCCAGGAACAACATCGGCATGGGCCAGACTCTCGGCGCCGGTGAAATGGCATGGCAAGCTTGGCCCAAGGAAGCCGCGACGGGCAATTTCATCCGCAAAAGTGATCGGCCGGCCGCACTCGAAGATCTGTCGGGTCAGATTGCGCGCTATCCCTTCGTCGCTGGTGAGCCGATCCGCGAAGCCAAGCTGGTGAACGCCAAAGGGGCCGGCTTCATGGCGGCGATCCTGCCGCCGGGCATGCGCGCCGTTTCGACGCAGATCTCGCCGGAGACCTCCGCGGGCGGCTTCATCCTGCCGAACGACCGGGTCGACGTCATCCTGACGCGCCGCGATCAGGAAGCCGAAAAAGCCACCGGCGTGGAAACGCACACCAGCGAAGTCGTGCTCGGCAACATTCGCGTCCTGGCTATCGATCAGAACGTCGAGGAGAAGGGCGGCCAGAAAGTCGTCATGGGCAAGACTGCGACGCTCGAACTCACACCGGCGCAGACCGAGACGCTCGCGCTATCGCAAAAACGCGGCACACTGTCGCTGGCGCTGCGCAGCATCACCGATGCCGAGAAGACCGATGCGCCGGTCGAAGCCCCGCGTAACAGCGGCGTCAACATTGTCCGCTTCGGCGTTTCAACCGTGAGCACGCCGCGATGAACCATTCCGACGCAAATAGCCTTGGGAACCCCGGCATGCTGACATACAAGCCGACGCGCGCCGGCCTGCTGGCCGTTCTGCTGGCGACCGCGGCGCTGACCGCCCCCGCGCCTCTGCGCGCCGCTGACGCCGGCGCCGGCGTGCCAGTCATTCAGGTGGCCGCGAGCGAAGCGACGTCACGCTTCATCCCGCTTGGTATCGGCAAGTCGGTCGCCATCGATCTGCCGGCCGATATCAAGGACGTGCTGGTCGCCGATCCGACTATCGCCAATGCCGTGGTGCGGACGTCGCGCCGCGTCTACATGATCGGCGTCAAGATCGGCCAGACCAACATCTTCTTCTTCGATGCCGCCGGCCGGCAAATTGCCGGCTTCGACATCGCCGTGACGCGCGACCTCAACGGCCTGCGTGCTGCTCTCAGACAGGCGATGCCCGAAGCGGATATTCGCGTCGAAGGCATCGGCGAAGGCGTCATGTTGACGGGGTCGGCGTCGAGCGCCGTCGAATCGCAGCAGGCCTACGACCTGGCATCGCGTCTCGCCGGCGACGGTACCAAGGTCGTCAACGGCATCACCGTGCGAGGCCGCGACCAGGTCATGCTGAAGGTTTCGGTTGCCGAGGTCCGCCGCGACGTCATCAAGCAGCTCGGCATCGACCTGTCCGGCAGCTTCAATTACGGCACCGCTGTCGTGAACCTGAACACGCAGAACCCGTTCTCGGCGACCGGCCAGACGCTCAGCAACACCAACCTCGAGGGCATTGGCAGGAACGTCACCGCGACCTTGCGTGCCATGGATCGCGCCGGCGTTTTGCGCACGCTTGCCGAACCGAATCTGACCGCGATCTCCGGTGAGACGGCGAGCTTCGTCGCGGGCGGCGAATTTCCGATTCCGTCCGGCCTGTCCTGCGACACGACGAAGTCGCCCCCGACCTGTCAGCCGCAGATCGAGTTCAAGAAGTTCGGCGTCGGCCTGGTCTTCACGCCGGTTGTGCTGTCGGAAGGCCGCATCAGCCTGAAGGTGATGACGGAAGTGTCCGATCTGTCGACCGACAACTCGATGACGCTGACCGTACCAGGCGCCTCGTCGTCCCTGACCGTACCGTCGATTTCGACCCGCCGGGCCGAGACCACCGTCGAGATCCCGTCGGGCGGCTCGCTGGCGCTCGCCGGCATGATCCAGGAAAAAACCAAGCAGCAGATCAATGGCGTTCCCGGTCTGATGCAGTTGCCGATCCTCGGCGCCCTGTTCAAGAGCCGCGACTACGTCAACAACCAGACCGAGTTGGTGGTCATCGTCACGCCCTACGTGGTGCGCGCGGTCGCCCAGAAGCAGCTGTCGCGTCCAGACGATGGCTTCGCCGATCCGAGCGATCCGTCGACTGTCCTGCTCGGACGGCTGAATCGGATTTACGGCAATACGAACCAGCCAGCGCCGGCGCCAGTCGGCGCTCCCCGGAGCAAGTACGGTTTCATCCTCGATTAAAGCGGCGGAGACGATGCCATGACGAGTTCGCGAAATATAACGGCTCGGCGCCGCCACATGGCGCTGCGGCTGTTCGCCGCCGCCGCGCTGACCAGCGTGCTCGGGGCCTGCAACCAGACCCAGACGGCGAGGAGCGAGTATCCGTTCGACTACCGCGACCGCCACCCGATCACGGTGCGCGAAGGTTCGCGACAGGTCGATGTCTTTCTCGGCCGCAACCGCGGCGGCCTGACGCCAGCGCAGCGCGCCGACGTTCTGGCCTTTGCGCAGTGGTGGAAGCGCGAGGCCAACAGCGGCATCGTCGTACAAGTGCCGCGCGGCGGCTCGACGGATCGCGCCGCCGCGGATTCGATGCGCGAGATCCATTCGATCTTTGCCGCATCGGGCGTTCCGGGCAAAGCCGTCTACGTCCGTTCGTATCGTCCGGAGGCGGCGTCGCTCTCTTCCATCAAGATCGAATATTCGAAGATGGTCGCCGAAGCAGGTCCCTGCGGTCAGTGGCCCGAAGATCTCGGACCAAGCATGCAGAAGGACTACAACCAGAACCGGCCATACTGGAATTTCGGCTGCGCGTCGCAGCGCAATCTCGCCTCGATGATCGACAACCCGGCCGACCTCGTGCAGCCGCGCGGCGAACAGCCGGCCTACGCGGCGCGGCGCTCGGTCGCTCTCGACAAATATCGCAAGGGTGAGAATCCGAGCGGCAGCTATCAGAACTCCTCCAGCGGTTTCGACAGCGGCAAAATCAGCGACATCGGAAAATGATCAAGAACGCCAGTCTCCTTTCGACGATCCAGGACGGCGGCCAGCCGACGCAGGCGGCATTGCCGTCTGACGAGCACATTGCGCCGGCCCCGCGGGTTTCAGTGCAAGCATTCTGCGACACCGTGGAAACCGCGGCCGCCGTGCAGTCGGCGAGCGAAGATCGTCGTCTGGTGAAGGCGCATGTGAAGATCCAGATGGGCGGCGCCGCAGCAGCGGTTGAAGCCTATCGAATGTCGCCAACGCCGAACGTTATCATCATCGAGGCCGAAGGCCGCGGCGACGCCATCCTGACGCGTCTCGATCAACTTGCCGAGGTGTGCGACGCCGGCACACGCGTCATCGTCGTTGGGCGTATCAACGATGTGACGCTCTACCGCGAGCTGACCCGCCGCGGTGTCAGTGACTACCTGATCGCCCCCGTCTCGACGCTCGACATCGTCCGCGCCATCTGCGGCCTGTTCCATTCGCCGGAAGCCAAGCCGGTCGGCCGCATCATCGCCGTGGTCGGCGCCAAGGGCGGCGTCGGCGCTTCCACCGTCGCCCACAATATCGGCTGGGCGATCGCGCGTGACCTCAACCTCGACAGCGTGGTCACCGACCTCGATCTCGCTTTCGGCACCGCCGGCCTCGACTACAATCAGGATCCGCCGCAAGGCATCGCCGACGCCGTGTTCTCGCCGGACCGTATCGACACCGCCTTCGTCGACCGCTTGCTGTCGAAGTGCACCGACCATCTGAGCTTGCTGGCGGCGCCGGCGACGCTCGATCGCGTCTACGATTTCGGCGCCGAAGCCTTTGACGCCATCCTCGATTCGATGCGGGCGTCGATCCCCTGCGTGGTTCTCGACGTGCCACACATCTGGTCCGGCTGGACGCGGCGGCTGCTGATCAGCGCCGACGAGATTCTCATCGTCGCGGGCCCCGATCTCGCCAACCTGCGCAACGCCAAGAACCTGGTCGACCTGCTGCGCGCGGCGCGGCCGAACGATCATCCGCCGCACTACTGCCTCAACCAGATCGGCGTGCCGAAGCGGCCGGAGATCGCGCCGGCCGATTTTGCCAAGGCGCTGGAAGATCAGCCGCTAACGGTAATCCCGTTCGAGCCGCAGCTGTTCGGGACCGCCGCCAACAACGGCCAGATGATCGCGGAAGTCGCGGCCAACCACAAAACGGCGGACCTGTTCCGCCAGATGGCCCAGGTCTTGACCGGCCGCGCCGAAGCCAAGCGCGGCCGCCAGAGCCTGCTCGGCAAGTTGCTCAAGCGCGCGGGGTAAGACCCGCGCAGGTACCAGAAGTTCGCTGGAAGTGTTCGGAGTAAGTCAACGTGTTCGGTAAGCGTGGCGCCACCGCTGACATTCGTTCCCCTGTCCCGGCCATGCAGCCGGCGCCGGCGCCGCATACGCCTGCCGTATCGCCTCAGCCTGTCCCGGCCGCGCCGCAGGCTGCGCCGCCCGTCGACACCGGCCGCACACCGTTCCCGTCCGACGGCCTTGGCGCGCCACTGGTGCCGGCACCGACGCCGGAGCGCCGCCAGGCTGCCGTCAATATGCCGGCGGTCGATTCCCGGCGTTCGGAGGCCTATTACACCACCAAGGGCACCATTTTCGGCGCGCTGATCGAAGCCATCGATCTCGCCCAGCTTGCCCGCCTCGACGCCGAATCCGCCCGCGAGGAAATCCGCGACATCGTCAACGAGATCATCTCGATCAAAAACATCGTGATGTCGATCTCGGAGCAGGAAGAACTGCTCGACGACATTTGCAACGACGTGCTCGGCTTCGGCCCGCTCGAGCCTCTGCTCGCGCGTGACGACATCGCCGACATCATGGTGAACGGCTCCGGCACGGTCTATATTGAAGTCAAGGGCAAGATCCAGCGCACCGGCATCCGCTTCCGCGATAACCAGCAGCTTCTCAATATCTGCCAACGCATCGTCAGTCAGGTCGGCCGCCGCGTCGACGAAGCCTCGCCGATTTGCGATGCGCGATTGCCCGACGGCTCACGCGTCAACGCCATCGTGCCGCCGCTCTCCATTGACGGCCCGGCGCTGACCATTCGTAAGTTCAAAAAGGACAAGCTGACGCTCGATCAGCTCGTCAAATTCGGCTCGATCACCGAGCAGGGCGCGGAGATCCTTCGTGTTCTCGGGCGTTGCCGCGTCAATACGCTGGTATCCGGCGGCACCGGCTCCGGCAAAACCACGCTGCTCAACTGCCTGACGCAGTTCATCGATTCCGACGAACGCATCATCACCTGCGAAGACGCCGCCGAACTTCAGCTGCAGCAGCCGCACGTGGTGCGCCTGGAAACCCGTCCGCCCAACCTTGAAGGCGAAGGCCAGGTGACCATGCGCGAACTGGTGCGCAACTGTTTGCGTATGCGTCCTGAGCGTATCATCGTCGGCGAAGTCCGCGGCCCTGAGGCATTCGACCTCCTGCAGGCCATGAACACGGGCCACGACGGCTCGATGGGAACGCTGCACGCAAATAACCCGCGCGAAGCCCTGTCGCGACTTGAGTCCATGATCACCATGGGCGGCTTCTCGTTGCCGTCGAGAACGATCCGCGAGATGATCGTCGCCTCCGTCGATGTCGTGGTCCAGGCTGCGCGCCTGCGCGACGGTTCGCGTCGCATCACGCATGTCACCGAGGTTATGGGGCTCGAAGGTGACGTCATCATCACCCAGGATCTGTTCCTCTATGAAATGGTCGGCGAAGACGCCGACGGCAACATCATCGGACGCCACCGCTCGACCGGGATCGGCCGGCCGCGCTTCTGGGATCGTGCCCGTTACTACGGCGAAGAGAAACGGCTCGCCGCCGCTCTCGATGCCGCCGAAGAAGCCTCTCAGGCGATGCGAGGCTAGCCGTGCCGGAGATGAACGCAATTGCCGTTTTCTTCCTGGCCGCCGTCGCCATCGGCGGTATTGCCTATGTCTTCCTTTATCCGATCCTGTCCGGCGAGAAAAAGGCCGAGCAGCGCGTCGCCAGCGTGGCGCGCGCCGAACCGATCGCGCGCAAAACGCGCGGGCCGCAGAAGAGCCGCCGCGATACCATCGAGAATACGCTCAAGGAATTTGAAGAGCGCAACCGCAAGCAAAAATCGCCGCCGCTCGCGGTCCGCCTCACGCAAGCCGGCCTGAGCTGGTCCAAGCAGACCTTTTTCATCGTCTCCGGCGCGGTCGGCATCGGCATGTTCCTTCTGGGCATGCTCTCCAATGCCGGGCTCGTGCCGGCGATCGGCCTGGGTTTCGCCGGCGCTTTCGGCATTCCGCGCTGGCTTCTGGGTTATCTGAAGAAGCGCCGGGAACAGAAATTTCTCAACGGCTTCCCCGACGCCGTCGACGTCATCGTGCGCGGCATCAAGGCCGGCCTGCCGCTGCTCGACTGCGTCAAGATGATTACCGTCGACGCACCGGAGCCGGTGCGCTCTGAATTCCGCGCCATCCTCGAGACCCAGGCCATCGGCATGCCGCTGGGCGAAGCCTGTGGCAAGCTTTACGAGCGTATGCCGGTGCCTGAGGCCAACTTCTTCGGTATCGTTATCGCCATCCAACAGAAGGCCGGCGGCAATCTTTCGGAGGCGCTATCCAATCTTTCGCGCGTGCTGCGCGACCGCAAAAAAATGAAGGCCAAGATCCAGGCCATGTCGCAGGAGGCGAAAGCCTCCGCTGCCATCATTGGCGCGCTGCCGATCGCCGTCATGACTTTGGTCTGGATCACCAGCCCGTCCTACATCAATCTTCTTTTCACCGAGCAGCTCGGCCACATCATGCTCGCCGGTTCGGCGGTCTGGATGATGATGGGCGTTCTGGTGATGAAGAAGATGATCAACTTCGACTTCTGATGGCGGGACGATGTTCGACCTGATCGCCAGCTCGCTGAACGCCCAATCCCTGACGGTGATTTTCGCCGCCATCGCCGCGATGGCGACCGTGCTGACGATTGCCATGCCGCTCGTGTTCGCCAATCCGCTCGACAAGCGCATGAAGGCGGTGGCCATCGAGCGCGAGAAGATTCGCGCCCGCGAGCGCGAACGTCTGGCCAGAGAAAACGAGAAGGTGTCGCTGCGGCAGTCGCCGAAGCAGTATATTCAAAGGGTCGTCGACGGCTTCAACCTCAACAAGTGGTTCGGCCAGGAAGAAGCACGATTGAAGCTGGTGCAAGCCGGTTATCGTGGCCAGGCGCCTTACGTCACCTTCCTGTTCTTCCGCATGGTTGCGCCGATCGCCGCTACACTGTTTGCCGCGTTCTACCTGTTCGTCGTCACCGATCTGGACCAGTCGACGACCGTCAAGCTCGGCCTTTGCATCGGCGCGGCCTATCTCGGCATGCATCTGCCGCTGATGTTGCTGAAGAACAAGATTCAAAAGCGCCAGATCTCGATCAAGCGCGCTTTCCCCGATACGCTCGATCTGCTCCTAATCTGCGTCGAATCCGGCATGTCGATCGAAGCCGCCCTCAAAAAGGTCAGCGAGGAAATCGGCACGCAGTCGGTGCCGCTGGCCGAGGAATTGACGCTGACGACGGCGGAACTGTCCTACCTGCCGGATCGCCGTCAGGCCTACGACAATCTGGCCAAGCGTACCGATCTCGAAGGCGTTAAATCCGTATGCATGGCGCTGACGCAGGCCGAGAAGTACGGCACGCCACTCGCCAACATGCTGCGGGTCATGGCCCAGGAGAACCGCGACATGCGCATGTCGGAGGCCGAGAAGAAAGCCGCCGGCCTGCCGCCCAAGCTCACCGTGCCGATGATCCTGTTCTTTCTGCCGGTGCTGTTCATCGTGATCCTTGGCCCGGCCGTCATCAAGGTGCTGGCGATCAATTAGCCAGGACGAAGCAGACGAAGCTAGCCGCCGGGGTTCGGTGTCGGCACGTAAGGCCGGCTACCCTTCTGTTGCTCTGACAGCACCTGCCGCAGATTGGCGACATTGGCCGCGGCCTGTTCGGGCGGCAGGCCATCGCCGGCGATCCGCTCGGCTTCGGCGAACTTGCCGCGCAAACCGAGGACGAGCGCGAGATTCTGCCTGACCTTCGGATCGGCGCCCGGCTGCGCCAGCGCGCGCCGCAACGTGATCTCGGCGCGCTTGAGGTCCTTGGTGAGGACGTAGGACAGGCCGAGATTTGACAGCACCGACGGTTCGTCAGGCACGATCTTGAGTGCCGCCGAATAGTGCCGCTGCGCTTCGGCATTGCGGCCCATCTGGTCGAGCACCGCACCCTGAGCGTTGAGAATGCTCCAATCCGGATTGTCCGGCGTGTGCGCCCGGCTGAGCGCATCGAAGGCCTGCTGATAGTTGCCAACCGCTGCCAGCGCCCGGCCATAGGCGCCGAGCAGCGCCATGTTGCTGGGATTGCGGATGGCCGCCTGCTCCAGCACGGCGACCGCCTGCGCGCGCTGGTCGGTCGCGCGCAACGCCCTGGCGTAATTGATTGCGGCCTCGGCGTTGGACGGGTCGGCCTTGTACCGGTCGCCCCATGTTTCCAAAGCGGCGCGCCAGTCGCTTTCGGTAACCGGTTCAGGAGCGGAACGGCCGCCGATCGAGCCGGTAATGTCATTGCTGGTCTTGCAGCCGGCGAGACCCAGCGTCAGCGCGGTCGTCAGCGCGGCAGCGACCAGGAAGCGGGCCCGGCGGGGGGAAGCGTCACGCAAGGAAAGGCGCATGGACATCCCGGCGGTGCGAGGAGAAGTTTCCGGCGGCATACCCGAGCAATAAAACGTTAACCCTAACGAGTGGTTAACCGGACGAATTGGGCTAGTCTCACCAGCACTGCCAGCCACGAGACGGCGACGACCGAACATCCGTCAGAGAGACAACACAGAAATGCACCCTATCTTTGCTTCAACCAGTGAGCGCGGCACCCCGATCTGGTTCATCCATGGCGGCAACGCCGAGGCGGTGCTGGCCGGCTTCAGCGAGCGCGAGCGCAATTTCGCCAAGGCGGCCGGCTTCGAGGCCAAGCCCGGCCGGCTGCTCCTCATTCCGGCGCAGGACGGCAAACTGGCCGGCGTACTCTTTGGTCTCGAGCGGCCGGGCGATTCGATCGACATGTTCCGCCCTGGGGCGCTGGTGAATTTGCTGCCCGCCGGCACCTACCGCTTCGCCAATGACCCGCACGATGTGCGCCTTGCCACCCTCGCCTTCGCCACCGGCGCCTACCAGTTCACGCGCTACCGCAAGGCCGAGGCCCGCAAGATCAAGCTGGCCTTGCCCAAGGGCGTCGATGGCGACGAAGTCAGCCGTATCGCCGAAGGCGTGGCACTGGCGCGCGACCTCATCAACACGCCAGCCAACGATCTCGGGCCCGACGAACTCGAAGCCGCTGCGCGAAAACTCGCCGACCAGCACCGTGCAAAGATCAAGGTCACGACCGGCGACAAGCTCGCCAAGGGATTCCCGCTGATCCACGCCGTCGGCATGGGTTCACCGCGCGCGCCGCGCCTGATCGACATCACCTGGGGCAAGGATAAAGACCCGAAAGTAACGCTGGTCGGCAAGGGCGTATGCTTCGACACCGGCGGCCTCGATATCAAGCCGTCGAGCGGCATGCTCAACATGAAGAAGGACATGGGCGGCGCCGCCACCGTGCTCGGCCTCGCCCACATGATCATGGCCGGCAAGATGAAGCTGCGCCTGCGTGTGCTCATCCCCGCAGTCGAGAATTCGGTGTCCGGCAAGAGCTTCCGGCCGCGCGACATCTTCAATTCGCGCAAGGGCCTCACTGTCGAGATCGGCAACACCGATGCCGAAGGTCGTCTCATCCTCGCCGACGCCCTGACGCTGGCGAGCGAGGACAAGCCCGCCCTGCTGGCCGACTTCGCCACGCTCACCGGAGCGGCGCGCGTCGCGCTCGGCGCACAACTGCCGGCGATGTTCACCAATGACGACAAGCTCGCCGCCGATATGAGCAAGATGGGGCTTGCCGAGAACGATCCGGTGTGGCGGCTGCCGCTGTGGCAGCCTTACGAGGCGCAGCTCGATTCCAAGGTGTCGGACATCAACAATGTCGGCAGCGATGGCATGGCCGGCGCCATCACCGCGGCGCTGTTTCTGAAGAAATTCGTCGATGCACCGTCATGGATGCACCTCGATATCTTCGCCTGGACACCGTCCGCGCGGCCGGGTCGTCCCGAAGGCGGTGAGTTGATGGCGGCGCGAGCCCTGTATGCGGCGCTCGTCGAACGTTATGGCTGAAATGCTCGACCCCCGTCTCAATCCTTATCGCAAAGACATCGCCGCCGCGCATTTGCGCGGGCAGATCGAGACCGCCCGGTTTGTCGAAGGTCAAGTGTACGAAATCATCGAGCCGCTCGCAGACCTGCGCCGCGAACCCGCGCACGAGGCCGCGCTCGATACCCAGCCCCTCAAGGGCGAGCGCGTCACGGTCTATGAGACGAGCGAGGAAGGCTGGGCCTGGGGCCAGCTCGCGAGCGACGGTTATGTCGGCTACCTGTCGGCCAACGCGCTGGGCCCGGCAGGGCCTGAGCCGACGCATCGCGTCTGCGTGCCGCGCACCTTTGGCTTTCCCGCCGCCAACATCAAGCTGCCGCCGATGATCGCGCTGCCGATGGGGGCCAGGATTGCGATCACGCGCACGACCGATGCATTCGCCATTGACGGCTATGGCTGGCATTATCCGCTCAGCCATGTCGCTCCGATCGGGGCGACACATGACGACTTGGTCGCCGTCGCTGAAATGTTCGCCAGTGTACCCTATCTGTGGGGCGGCAAGTCTTCTCTCGGCGTCGACTGCTCCGGCCTCGTCCAACTGGCGCTGAATGCAGCCGGCCGCCCCTGCCCGCGCGACACCTATATGCAGGAGAGTGCACTCGGCTCAGCCATTGCCCTCGCCGACCTGCGGCGCGGCGACCTCGTGTTCTGGAAGGGTCATGTCGCCATCGCCTGTGACGCGGAAACGCTGATCCACGCCAATGCCCATCACATGATGGTGGTGAGCGAATCGGCTGCCGCGGCCATCGCGCGCATCAGCGCGGCAGGCAGCGAGGTGACGAGCGTCAGGAGGCTTTAGCCATTTTGTCATTCCGGACGCCGCGTAGCGGCGATCCGGAATCCAGCGCTGGATTCCGAGTTCGCGCTCTCAGCGCGCCCCGGAACGACGCAATATCACGGGCACATCACCGTGCCGCACTTGGCCACCGAATTGACCGCCTCGGTTAGCGCCTTCTTGCCCGGATAGCCGACGATGACAACGCCGCCGAGCACCAGCCCCGGAGTCGCCTGAATGCCGAGCGCATCGCCGACGCGCAGATGTTCCTTCATCACTGTGCCGAAGGCGTCCTCGTTCGCTATTTTGCGCAGTTCGACGCTTTCCAGGCCGAGCGCTTGCGCCACCGCGAGCGCGCGCTGGTCGTCGATAGTGCCGCGACCCTGATAGATTGTGCGGTGAAATTTGTAGGCGTTCTCCGGGCTCGTCATGCGGTGCACCGCATACTCGACCCGTGCCGCCAGAATCGACGGAATGCCGAGCACCGGGAACGGCACCAGCACCAGCCGAAGGCCCGGATTGTTCTGCAGCAGTTCGTCGATATCCTCGGACGCGCGGCGGCAGTAGGGGCAATTGAGGTCGTAGAACTCGTACAACGTGACCTTGCCGGCCGGATTGCCGGCGATGACGATGTTCTTGAGATGCTCGATGCGGACGATGAGGTCCTGCGAAACGCTGTGGTTGGCAATGGTATTGCCGTCGTCGGCGATAATCGGAAACTGCGCGGCGTCATCCGCGCGCGCTGTCAGCGGCGCGGCAAGGGCTAGCAGTAAAGCGGCAGCAATGCCAAGGCGCAGCAGGATCACGATCGCATCTCCCGGAACGACGCCATGCTCTGCCCGATGCGTCGCCTCAAGTCCGAATCAAGAAAGCGTGAGACGCCTTACGGCACCAGCGCGGGAACGGCCGCGGTCTCGATGCGGAAGGCGGCAGCGAACAGCGCCCGCGTGTAGTCGCTCTTCGGATTCTTGAACAATTCGGCGGCGGCGCCCTCTTCCACCATCTTGCCGTTGCGCATCACCAGCAGCCGCGACGCCAGCGCCGCGACCACGCGCAGATCGTGCGAGATGAACATGTAGGTCAGATCGCGCTTCTTCTGCAGGTCGCGCAGGAGATCGACCATCTGCGCCTGGATCAGCATGTCGAGCGCCGAGGTCGGCTCGTCAAGCACGATGAAGGTCGGCTCCAGCACCAGCGCGCGGGCAATGGCGATACGCTGGCGCTGGCCGCCGGAGAATTCGTGCGGATAGCGGTGGCGGGTCACCGGGTCGAGGCCTACGTCTTCGAGCGCCGCGACGACGCGGCGCTCGCGCTCGGCATCGTCCATGCCGGCGTGATGAACCCACAACCCTTCCTCGATGATATCGGACACCGACATGCGCGGGCTGAGCGAACCGTAGGGGTCCTGAAACACGATCTGCATCTGGCGGCGATGCGGCCGCATTTCCTTGAACTTCAGGCCCTGCAGTTGCTCGCCCATGAAGACGATCGGCCCGTTCGACGAGATCAGGCGCAGGATGGCGAGGCCTAGCGTGGTCTTGCCCGAGCCGCTTTCTCCGACGACGCCGAGCGTCTCGCCCTTGCGCAGTTCGACGCTGACGCCATCCACCGCCTTGATGTGGCCGACCACCTTGCGCAGCACGCCGCGCTTGATCGGGAACCAAACCTTGAGGTCGTCGGTCTTGACCACGACCGGCGCATCCGGCTTCGGCGGCGCCGGATCCGGCTTCGGCTCGGCGGCAAGCAGCGCCTGCGTGTAGGGATGCTGCGGCCTGGTGAACACCTCCTCCACCGGCCCCTGCTCGACGATTTCGCCGCGCTGCATGACGCAGACCCGGTCGGCGAGCTTGCGCACGATGCCGAGGTCGTGGGTGATGAACAACATCGACATGCCGAGCCGCGTCTGGATGTCTTTCAGCAGCTTCAGGATCTGCGCCTGCACGGTGACGTCGAGCGCGGTGGTCGGTTCGTCGGCGATCAAAAGATCCGGCTCGTTCGCCAGCGCCATGGCGATCATGACACGCTGGCGCTGGCCGCCCGACATCTGATGCGGATAGCTTTCGAGGCGCCCTTCGGGATCGGGAATGCCGACTTGGGTGAGCAGTTCGATGATGCGCGCCCGCGCCGCCGGTCCGGTCAGGCCCTTGTGCAGGAGCAGCACCTCGGCGATCTGCTTCTCGATGGTATGAAGCGGATTGAGCGAGGTCATCGGCTCCTGGAAGATAATGGTGATGTCGTTGCCGCGGACCTTGCGGATCTCGTTCTCCGGCATCGCCAGCAGTTCCTGGCCCTTGAAGGTGATCGTTCCCGAGGGATGGCGCGCCGATGGATAAGGCAGCAGCTTCATCACGCTCAAAGCCGTCACCGACTTGCCGGAACCGGACTCGCCGACCAGCGCGACGGTCTCGCCCTTGCCGATCTCGAAGGACACGCCCTTGACGGCATGCACTTCATGCGTGCCGAGGCCGAAGGCGACGGACAGGTTCTCGACCTTGAGAAGCGGCTCGGTCATGTAAACGTCTTCCGCGGGTCGAAGGCGTCGCGCACCGCTTCGCCGATGAAGATCAGCAGCGACAGCATGATGGCGATGGCGAAAAAGCCGGTGAGGCCCAGCCACGGCGCCTGGATGTTGGCCTTGCCCTGGCTCAGGAGTTCGCCGAGCGACGGCGAGCCCGGCGGCAGGCCGAAGCCGAGGAAGTCCAGCGCGGTCAGCGTCATCACCGACGAGGACAGGATGAACGGCAGGAAGGTCAGGGTCGCCACCATCGCGTTCGGCAGCAGATGGCGGAAGATGATGGTAGCGCTGGTGACGCCGAGGGCGCGCGCCGCCTGAATGTATTCGAAATTCCGGCCGCGCAGGAATTCGGCGCGTACGAGGCCCACCAGCCGCACCCACGAGAACAGCAACAGAATGCCGAGCAGCACGAAAAAGCCCGGCACCAGCACCGACGAGATGATCAGCAGCAGATACAACTCCGGAATCGAGGTCCAGATTTCGATGAAGCGCTGCGACAATAGATCGGTCCAGCCGCCGAAATAGCCCTGCACCGCGCCGGCCGCGATGCCGATAATCGACGAAGCAATCGTCAGACAAAGGCCGAACAGCACCGAGATGCGGAAGCCGTAGATCAGCCGCGCCATTACATCGCGGCCGCCATCATCGGTGCCGAGCCAGTTGGCTTCCAATGTGCCGCACTGCGCAAAATTGTTCTTTGCGGCGAAGTCGCAATCGGCCTTGGTCAGCGCCCAGGTCGGCTTCGACGGAAACGGCGACGGCGGCCGCGACACCTGCGTCGAATAGGAGAACCGGATCGGCGGCCAGACGACGAAGCCGTTCTCCTTCTTGATGAGATCCATCAGGTAGTCGTCACGATAATCCGCCGCCGTACCGAACAGCAGCGGGTCCTTCTCCTTGGCAAAAGCCGTGTCCGGGTAGGTCACGACCGCCGGGAAGAATGATTTGCCATTGACGTGGATGAAGATCGGCTTGTCGTTGGCAACGAATTCGGCGAACAGCGAGACCACGAACAGAATCATGAAGATCCACAGCGACCAGTAGCCGCGCCGGTTCTGCTTGAAGTTCTGCCAGCGCCGCCGGTTCAGCGGCGAGACCTTGATCCATGGCCGCGGCGCGGGCTCCGGCCCGGTCGGCGTAATGGTCGTGACGGGTGCGGTGCGCGCGTCCACGGCTCACACCTCCCGCGACTCGAAGTCGATACGCGGATCGATCCACGTGTAGGCAAGGTCGGAAATCAGGTTCACCACCACGCCGACCAGCGAGAAGATATAGAGCGTGGCGAACACCACCGGATAGTCGCGGTTGAGAACGCTCTCGAAACCGAGTAGGCCGAGACCGTCGAGCGAGAAGATGGTCTCGATCAGCAGCGAGCCGGCGAAGAAGGCGGAGACGAAGGCCGACGGGAAGCCCGCCACCACGATGAGCATCGCGTTGCGGAACACGTGACCGTACAGTACCTGATTGTTGGAGCAGCCCTTGGCACGCGCGGTGAGCACATACTGCTTGCGGATCTCGTCGAGGAACGAGTTCTTGGTCAGCAGCGTCATGGTGGCGAAGGCCGACAGCGCCATGGCGATAATCGGCAGCGTCAGGTGCCAGAAATAGTCAAGAATCTGCTTGTACCAGGGCATCGCCCAGAAATCGTCGGAGGTCAGCCCCCGCAAAGGGAACCAGTTGAAGAACGAGCCGCCGGCGAACAGGATGATCAGCAGGATAGCGAACAGGAAGCCCGGGATCGCATAGCCGATGATGATGACGGTCGAGGTCCACATGTCGAAGCGCGAGCCGGCGTCGACCGCTTTCTTGATGCCGAGCGGAATCGAGATGAGATAAGTCAGCAGCGTCATCCAGATGCCGAGCGACATCGACACCGGCAGCTTCTCCTTGATCAGCTCCAGCACCGTGACGTCGCGGAAATAGCTCGAGCCGAAGTCGAAGCGGATGTAGTTCCACATCATGATCAGGAAGCGCTCGTGGGCCGGCTTGTCGAAGCCGAACTGCTGCTCCAGCTTCTTGATGAAGGCCGGGTCCATGCCCTGCGCGCCGCGGTATTTCGAGGTCGCCGCATCGACGCCGGAGCCGCCTTGAGCCATGCCGCGGCTGCCGAAGTCGCCGCCGGCGGAGCCGGAAATACGCGAGGTCGCGCTGGTGTCGGAGCCCTGCAGCTTGGCGATGACCTGCTCGACCGGCCCGCCCGGCGCGAACTGCACGACGACGAAGGACACCAGCATGATGCCGATCATGGTCGGGATCATGAACAGGATACGGCGGATGATGTAGGCGGTCATGGGTTCCTGTTAGCGCAGTATGGCCGGTCCGTCACGCAATCACCCCTTTTGCTCCGCCGCCCACCACGTGTCGGGGATGCCGCGATCGTAGCGCGGCTGGCGCGCCGGGCGGCCGAATATGTCCCAATACGCGATGCGGTGCGAGGCGAGATACCATTGCGGCACCCAGTAGCGGCCCGCGCGCACGACGCGGTCCAGCGCCTTGCAGGCCGCGATCATGTCCTCCCGGGTCGACGCCGCGACGATCCTGTCGACCAGCGTGTCGATCGCCGGATCGACAATGCCGGCGAGGTTCTTCGAGCCGTTGATCTTTGCCGCGTTCGAGGCGAAATAGCTGCGCAGCGAATCCCCCGGCGTCGAGGAAAAACTCATGCGCTCGACGGTGAGATCGAAGTCG
Organism: Pseudolabrys sp.; assembly: GCA_035556455.1. Lineage (GTDB taxonomy): Bacteria > Pseudomonadota > Alphaproteobacteria > Rhizobiales > Xanthobacteraceae > Pseudolabrys. Next base: position 114,590 of record DATMEX010000053.1, on the reverse strand, counting down.
AAAGTATCGACGCGGGCTCGGTACTGCACCGGGTCGACGACGCGCAGGCTGGCCTGCACGCCGAGCAACTCGAGGTTCTTGATGTACGCCAGATGATGCGGGTTGAAGCTCGGCTCCTCGCTGAGAAACTCGATGGTAAAAGGCTGGCCGTTCGGCAGCACGCGCTTGCCGTCCTTCAATACGATGCCGGCCTCGTTGAGCTTGCCCGCGGCGACGCGTAGGACGCGGCGGTCTTGCCCCGAAGCATCTGTCACCGGCGGGACGTAGGGCGCCACGAAAACCTCGTCCGGCACCTTGCCCCGGAACGGCTCCAGCAGCTTCAACTCCGCCGCGCCGGGCTCGCCCTGCGCCATCATCGGCGAATTCTGGAACACCGAATGCGTGCGCTTATAGGCGTCGTACATGATGTTCTTGTTGGTGTATTCGAAATCGAAGGCGTCGATCAGCGCCTCGCGCACCCGCCGGTCCTTGAACTTGTCGCGCCGCGTATTGATGAACCAGCCCTGCGCGCCGGACGGCGTCTCGTCGGGCGTCACGTCGCGCTTGACCTTGTTGTCCTTGATCGCCGGGAAGTCGTAGCGCGTCGCCCAGGTGCGCGCGGTGAACTCCTCGCGAAACGTATAATTCCGCGCCGTAAAGCCGACGAAGGCGACCTCACGATCGCGATAATATTCGTAGCGGATGGTGTCGAAATTGTTCTGCCCGATCGCCACCGGCAGCTGGGCGCCCCACCAGTCCTTGACGCGGGAGAATTCGATCGCGCGTCCCGCGTCGACGCGGCTGACCTTGTAAGGCCCGCTGCCGAGCGGAATGTCGAGCGTCGACTCGTCGAAATTTTTCTTGCTGTAATAAGCCTTGGACAGGATCGGCAGACCGGCAACGAACAGCGGCACTTCGCGGCCACGGTCCGGCTTGAAGCGCGCCACCACAACGAGGTCGCCGTCGGCTTCCGCCTTGTCGAAGTCATTCAGCAACTGCGTGATGATCGGATGGCCTTTTTCCTTGAGCGTGTTGAGCGACCAGACGACGTCGTGCGCCGTCAGCGGCGAGCCGTCATGAAAGGTCAGCTTGTCGCGCAGAGTGAACCGATAGGTGGCACCATTCTCGGAGATGCGCACGCTCTTCGCGGCAAGGCCGTACATGGCATCCAGTTCGTCGCCGGCCTTCACCATCAAGGTGGCGAAGGTCCAGTCCATGCCGTAGGCGCCGTCGCCCTTGAGGATGTAGGTATTGAGCGAATTGAAGGTGAGGAACGAGCCGTTATAGGTCCGCCGCGAAATCGACTCCGAAAAGGCGCCGCCCTTCGGCGCATCCGGACTGACGTAAGGAAAATGCTTGAAGTCCGGCGGGAGCGCCAGATCGCCGAAGGCCGACATGCCGTGGCGTTCGGTGTCGAGGTCGATCGGCTGGCCTTGCGCCCGGGCGCGCTGCGGCCATTGAGTGGCGGCAATTGCGCCAGCTGACAGAAGGAGCGCATGCCGCCGTGTAATCATCACCTGCGCGCCTTCGCGGCCTTGGCTTCGTCCCACCACCAGACGGTCGGGAATGCCGAGGCGGCATATTTCGGCATCGTCTCGGGATGGCTGAAGCGATCCCAGCGCGCCGTGCGCTGCAATGGATAGCTCCACTGCGGCACCACGTAGTTGTTCCAGAGCAGCACGCGGTCGAGCGCGTGGGTCGCCGCCACCAATTCCTCGCGGCTCTTGGCGTAAATGACACGCTCGATCAGCTTGTCGACCGCCGGATTTTTGATGCCGATGGAATTGCGCGAGCCCGGACGATCCGCAGCTTTCGAGCCCCAGAATTCGCGCTGCTCGTTGCCCGGCGACAGCGACTGCCCCCAGCTTGAGACGATGATGTCGTAGTCCCATTGACGCAGACGATTTTCGTATTGCGAAGTGTCGACCGTGCGCAGCGACACCTCGATACCGAGCCGCTCAAGTGATGGCTTGTAGGTGAGCACGACGCGCTCGAAGGTCGGCTGTGACAGCAGGAATTCGACCTTGAGGCGCTCGCCGGTCTTGGTGTTGACGAGCTTGGTGTCCTTGATCTCGTAACCGGCTTCGCGCATCAACATTAGCGCCGAGCGCAGGTTGTTGCGCAGCACCTCCGCGCCGCCGCCCAGCGGATTGGCATAGGGCTCCTTGAACAATTCCGCCGGCACCTCGGCCCGCACGTCGTTCAGAATCTCCAGCTCCAGGCCCTGCGGCACGCCGGAGCACGCCAACTCGGTGCCGTAGAAATAGCTGTCGATGCGCTTGTACTGACCGTAGAACAACTGCTTGTTCATTTCGTCGAAGTCGAAGACGAAATTGAACGCCCGGCGCAGCCGCGCATCCTTGAACTTGTCGCGGCGGATGTTGAAGGCGAAAGCCTGCATGATCCCGAAGCTGGTCATCGGGAATTCTTCCCGCACCACCTTCTTGTTGCGCACGGCGGGGAAATCGTAGCCGGTCGCCCAGTCCTTGGCGCTCGACTCGGTACGCCAGTCGATCTGATCGCCCTTGAAAGCCTCGAGCGACACCGTCATGTCGCGGAAATACTCGTAGCGGATTTGAGCGAAGTTGTTGGTGCCGACATTGACGTTGAGGTCCTTGCCCCAATAGTCGGCCACCTTTTCGAAGACGATGGTCCGTCCGGGCACGAACTCCTTGATGCGATACGGGCCCGAGCCGATCGGCGGCTCCAGCGTGGTCGCGGTGACGTCGCGCTTGCGGCCGGCGTTGTCGGTGCCTTCCCACCAGTGCTTCGGCAGGATGGTGAGCTGGCCGACGATGTGCGGCAGTTCGCGGTTGCCCGGAGCATCGAAGGTGAAAGTGATCTCGCGCTCGCCGGTCTTCTCCGCCTTGACGACGTGATTGTAATAAGCGGCGAGATCGGGGCGGTTCTCCTTCAGGGTGTTGAAGGAGAAGATGACGTCGTCGACGGTGACCGGCTTACCGTCATGCCAGCGCGCCTTGTCGTTGATGCGATAGGTCACCCACGAAAAATCGTCGGCATAGCGCACGCCGTCGGCGAGCAGACCGTATTCGGTCGATACCTCGTCGAAGGCCTGGGTCATCAGCGATTCACTGAGCAGACCAACGCCGCCCGCTAAGTTGCCCTTCACCATCGCAACAACCTCGTTGAAGTTGTCGAAGGTGCCGAAGGCGCCGAGGCGCACGGTGCCGCCCTGCGGCGCAGCCGTGTTGACGTAGTCGAAGTTCTTGAACCCGGCGGGGTATTTCACATCCCCGAACAGGGAAAGCCCGTGCTTCCAGGCCTTGTCCTGCGCGCTCGCCGCAGCCCCGAACGACATCGCGCCGATGCTGCCGAGAGCGGGCGCGGCCATGGCCGCGGCGGTCGACTGAAGGAGGCTGCGTCGGGAAATTTTCATGGGCGGGCCGTCTCTCGGAAATCCATGGGCATGAAAGAGGTTCTGCCGGCTCAAGCCGACCCTAACGAGTTCGGTTCCGATTATGTCGGTTTTTCGATCCCCTGCCAGCATCAGGGCTGTCGCAGGGCCCGAATGTCCTCAAATCTCCGTGGCCAATGGCCGCAATTACAAACTCGTAACGAAACGGCCGGGCTTTTGGGCCCGGCCGTTCGATCGAAATTCGATAATCCGCGGTTTACTGCTTGGGGGCTTCGCCCGGCTTGGCGGGCGCGCCGTTGGCCGGTGCGGCCGCAGGAGCTGCGCCGGCGTCCGCCGCGGCCGGCAGCGGCTGCGGGCTGTCGGCAAGCGAGCGCAGGTAGGCGATGACGTCGGCGCGGACGCTGTCGCGCGAGATGCCGGCGAAGGTCATGTTGGTGCCCGGGATCGCGGCGCGCGGGTTCTTGAGGAAGGCGTTGAGGTCGTCGTAGGACCAGTTACCGCCCTTGGCCTTCATGGCGGCGGAGAAATTGAAGCCGCCGCGGCCGGTGCCGATCTCGTGGCCGACGATGTCGTAGAGGTTCGGGCCGACGCGGTTCGGACCACCCTTTTCGAAGGTGTGGCAGGAGGCGCACTGCTTGGCGGCGGCCTGGCCCTTTTCCACCGAGGCGCTGGCGAGCAGCACGGCGATCGGCTTTTCCGGTTCGGCCGGGGCGGCGGCGCCGCCTGCGCCCTCTTCCTTGACGGCGATGGCGTACCCCGGCTTGGCCGGCGCTTCCGGGGCGAACAGCGCAGCAGCGCCGATGTTCAGCGACAGCAGGGCCAGACAGGTGGCCAGCACGGCGCCAAGAATCTTGTTCAGTTCGAAGGAGTTCATGGAAAACGGTTCCCGAGGAGGGGATGCGGACCAAACCTGGCGGACAAATAGCCGGTTTGCCGGCCCTGTGGCAACCCGTATAAGCCCGTCCACCCGCTACATTTTGGTGCCACGGAAGTCATGGCTGCGACCATCATCCTCATACCGGCCCGCATGGCCTCAACCCGCCTGCCCGGCAAGCCTTTGGCCGACATCAATGGCCTGCCGATGATCGTCCAGGTGCTGCGGCGGGCCCATGAGGCCCACATCGGCGAGGTCGTGGTGGCGACCGATTCCGAGGCGGTGCAGGCGGCGGTTGAAAAGGCCGGCGGCCGCGCGGTGATGACCAGCACGGAACACGCCTCCGGGTCGGACCGGATTTTCGAAGCACTGGAGATGGTAGACCCCGAGCACCGGGTCGCGCACATCGTCAATGTGCAGGGCGACCTGCCGACCATCGCGCCCGGGGACATCCGCGCGGCGCTGGCGCCCCTCGCCGACCCGGCCGTGGATATCGCCACACTCGCCGCCGTGATCCACGACCCGGCCGAGCTGACCAATCCAAACGTGGTCAAGGCCAAGGGCGTCACGATCGGACCTGGCCACATGCGCGCCACGACCTTCACCCGCGCCGACGCCGAAGGCCCCGACCCGCACTACCACCACATCGGCCTTTACGCCTACAAGCGCGCCGCGCTGGAGCGCTTCGTCAAGCTGCCGCCGTCGGAGAGCGAGCAGCGCGAGCGGCTGGAGCAACTGCGCGCGCTCGACGCCGGCATGCGGATCGACATCGCCGTGGTGAGCTCGGTGCCGCTCGGCGTCGATACGCCCGAGGACCTCGACAAGGCGCGGAAGATACTGGCCGGTTGACTCGGCTCGCCGCCACCGCGTACCCCCTTGCCACACGAGGCAGAAACGACATGGCCACCAAAAAAATTATCTTCCAGGGCGAGCGCGGCGCCAATTCCGACCTTGCCTGCCGCGAAGCCTATCCCGACTATGAGCCGGTCCCCGCCGCAACCTTCGAGGATTGCTTTACCGCGATGGAAAGCGGCGAGGTCGATCTCGGCATGATTCCGATCGAGAATTCGGTCGCCGGCCGCGTCGCTGACATCCATCACCTGATGCCGACCGCAAAACTGCACATCATCGGCGAATGGTTTCTGCCGATCCGCAACCAGCTGATGGCGCCCAAGGGCGCGACGCTTCAAACCATCAAATCGGTGCAGAGCCACGTGATGGCGCTCGGCCAGTGCCGCAACGTCATCCGCGAACTCAAGCTCAAGCCGGTGATCGGCGCCGACACCGCCGGCTCGGCGCGCGAAATTTCAGAAGCGAACGATCCGACGCGCGCCGCCATCGGCTCGCGACTGGCCGCCGAAATCTACGGCCTCGACATCCTCAAGGAGAACGTCGAGGACGAGTCCAACTCGACCACGCGCTTCGTGGTGCTGTCGCCGGAAAAGAAATGGGCCAAGCCGGGCAACGGCAAGGTCATCACCACCTTCGTGTTCCGGGTGCGCAACCTGCCGGCCGCGCTCTACAAGGCGATGGGCGGCTTCGCCACCAACGGCGTCAACATGACCAAGCTCGAGAGCTACATGGTCGGCGGCAATTTCTTTGCCACGCAGTTCTACGCCGACGTCGAGGGCCACCCCGACGACACCTCGCTGGTCCACGCGCTGGAAGAACTCGCCTTCTTCTCCAAGGAATTGCGCATTCTCGGCGTCTATCCGGCGCACGCCTATCGCAACACCTTCAAGGAAGACAGCGACGACTGATCACCGCGTCATGCGGTCTTCGGCCTTGAAATACTTGCGGGCGTGGGCGAGGAGCTGGCCGTCGCTCGGATGATCGATGGTTTCGACGCCCGCGATCAGCTTCTTGAGCGCCGCGTCGTGACTTTCGATATGCGTGACGAGCTGGCTCTTGGCGTTGCCGGGCCCGGTGATCAGCACCGCGCCGGCATCGGCGAATGCCTTTGCCACCGCATGCAGAAAGTCGTGATCGGCGCCGGCGTGGCCAGAGCCCAGTTCGCCGGCCTTGTGATGCAGGTGTTTGGACGGCTTGTCCGGATGAATGACCTGCTTGTCCGCCTCGGTCGGGCTGAAGTGAAACACCTTTGCCTCGCGGTGATCTATCCAGACGACGGCGTGATAATGGCTCATGGCGGCAACCTCTTGAAACAATAACGGCCAACATTGCGGGCTTGGCAGGCCTCGATTCCCGCGCATACTGGCGCGAAGCCGGCCGGCCTGTTTTGATCTACCTCATAATGGCGGGCACGGGAGGCATCATGGCGACGACTGACAAAGTGGCGCTGATCACCGGAGCTGCGCGCGGCATCGGGCTCGCGGCGGCAAAGCGCTTTCTGGCCGAGGGCTACAAGGTCGCACTGCTCGACATCAATTCCGAGACCCTGCACGCCGCCCATGCCGCGCTGGCCCATGAGCACGACATCATGGCCATCGAATGTGACGTGGCGCAGCCGGACGCGGTGATGCTGGCTTTCGACGCCGTCGCCCGCCAGTTCGGCCGGCTCGACGCGCTGGTCAACAACGCAGGCATCGCCATTTTCAAGCCGATCCTCGATCTGACTTATGAAGAATGGTCCCGCGTTATGGCGGTGAACCTCACCGGGCCGTTTTTGTGCACGCAGGCGGCGTCGCCGTTAATGCGCGACGGCGGCGGCGGCTCTATTGTCAATATTACTTCAATTTCGGGCTTACGTGCGTCGACCTTGCGCACCGCCTACGGCACCAGCAAGGCCGGCCTCGCGCATCTCACCAAGCAGCAGGCGGCGGAGCTCGCGCAATACAACATCCGCGTCAATGCAGTGGCGCCCGGCCCGGTCGATACGGCGATGGCCAAGGCCGTGCATACGCCGGAGATCCGCGCCGACTATCACGATCACATGCCGCTCAACCGCTACGGCCTCGAGGAAGAACTGGCGGAAGCCATCTTCTTCCTGTCGAGCGAACGGGCAAGCTACATCACCGGGCAGATTTTGTGCGTCGATGGCGGCTTCGATTCAACCGGCATCGGTCTGCCGACGCTGCGGAAGGAAATGCGGAACAGCTAACGCTTCGCGCGCTCGTACCAGTCGACGAATCCCGGCGACAGTTTCCGCAGCCGTTCGATGTCGACGCGGCCGGAGCGCGTGATGTAGCTCATGGCGAAATCGGCCGGCGCGAGCTTCATGTGCGCGCCGAAATTCTCGTACCAGGCAGCGCTGTCATTGGCGCCGCCGACCAGTTTCTCCAGCACGGGTCGGCGCGCCGTCTCATAGGCGGCAAAAGCCGCCGGCACATCCTTGGGATGCGCGGCCAAAGCCTTGTCGAGCGCAATGGCGTCTTCCAGCGCCAGGCGCGTGCCGGAGCCGATGGAAAAATGCGCGGTGTGCAGCGCGTCACCCATCAGCACATATTTGCCGTGCGACCAGCATTCGTTGTGGACCAGCGGAAATTGCCGCCAAAACGAATTATTGGTTATCAGCGGCTCGCCATCGAGCGTTGCGGCAAAAACCTTCTCGCAGAAGGCCTGCGATTGCGCCTGAGTCATATCCGCAAGGCCGGCGCGCGCAAAAGTGTCGGCGCCGGTCTCTACGATGAACGTCGAGCGGTCCGGCGCGTAGCGATAGTGATGCGCGTTGAACGGGCCCCATTCGGTATCGACGAATGTCTGCGTCAGCGTCTCGAATACCCGCCCGGTGCCGAACCAGGCGAAGCGATTGGTGAGATGACCGACGCTCGCGCCGAGTTCATTGGCATAAGTGCGCCGCACCAGCGAATTCACGCCGTCGGCGCCGACCACGACATCGAAGTCGTCGATTTCGTCCAGCGACTTCACGGCGCAGCCATAAATCGCCGTGACGTTCGCCGACGCCGCGCGCGCTTGCAGCAGTTGCAGCAGCTTCAATCGCTCGATGGCGGCGAAGCCGATGCCGTCGATGACGATGCGCTCGGCGGGATGGTTGAGCGTCATGTCGCGCCAGGACACCATCTCCGGCACAATGGCGGCATAGGTATCCTCATCGTCCTCGCGCAGGAATTCGAGCGCGCGATCCGAGAACACCACGCCGAAGCCGAAGGTGGCGTCGGCCGGGTTCTGCTCAATGACCGTGACGTCCGCGTTCGGCGCACGGCGTTTGATCAGGAACGACAGGTAAAGGCCGGCCGGACCGGCGCCGAGAATGGCGATGCGCATGCGCGAGAACTTTAGCCGAAATCCCGATTGGCGGCACAACGGCACTTTGTGGACTAGCGCTTAAATTGTATTATTGATAATCTCTCGCATAGGGCGCGGATGCGAGGGAGGCATCATCATGGCTATCGAAATTTGCGTGCGGGCAGGCTCGGACGATGCATTCATCGCATGGTCTTGCGACTTTCTTGCGAATTGCCGCGGCTTTGCGCTTCGCCGGCGAATCAAACACGCCAACGCTGGTGCGGTAAGTCCGAACGCAGAATCAGGCCCCGACGCCGAAGGCCGCTACATCGAAATCGTCGCCAGTTGGGTCGGCTTTGCCGCGGGTCCGGACGTGCCGGCTGGCACGCGTCAGCCAACAACAGTCTGGCCCATCCAGAAGTACCTCTGGTCGGATTTCGCCGTTCGGAGCGGTGACGAGGTCGCTTACCAGGTGACGCCGATGGTTGGGCCGTGGAATGCGCTCCAGGCGGCGACAGCCGAGGCCTCTGGCTGGTCCGACACCGTCGTGATCGGCAGCCGGTCGACCGGGAAGATCTCGTGCTTTTTCAACCGCGGCATTGTCGCCAGCCAATGGCTCTCCCGCTTGCTGCCGTCGGTCGACGATCCAAAGAAGGACTCGACCCTCAAGGCCAAGTCACTCAACGCCATCATCGCCAAGCCGGGCGACACGACGCGCAATTTCCTCGCCGGGCCGTTGCGCGCGGAAATGATCGAGCTCCTCACCAGCGCCAACAAGGCCAAGAGCCACATCTATGCCGCGCTATTCGAACTCGACGATCCCGAATTGATCCCGCTGCTCACAGCTTTCGGCAAGCGCGCGCACGTGCTGCTCGGCAATGGCAGCGTCAAGAAGAAAGGCGAGGATGAAAATGCCACGGCGCGCGTCGACCTCAAGCGCAGTTGCACGCTGTTCAATCGTTTCTCGGCGCCTCGTGCGCTCGCGCACAACAAATTTCTCGTCATCTGCGATGGCAACAAGCCGCGCCGGGTATGGACCGGAAGCACCAACTGGACCAAAACCGGATTGTGCACGCAATCCAACAACGGCCTGCTTATCGATAACCCCGATCTGGCCCAGGACTACCTCGATCAGTGGAATACGCTGCGCAAGGCCGGCGACGCTTCCCCTGAGACGTTAAAAACCGCTGACGAAACCCCGCACAAGACAACGACGGCCAAGGGCGTCACCCTTTGGTTCACGCCCATGGGCCAATCCAACGACCTGGAACAGGCGGGTGCGCTGATCGCAGCTGCCAAGGAAGGCATCCTGTTCCTGATGTTCAATCCGGGACCACGCGGTTCGCTGCTTAATGACATCATCGAACTCGCTTCGCCGGCTAGCCCGAATTACAACCCGGATCTCTACATCCAGGGCGTGGTGAACCAGAACCCCGGCACCGCGAAGAACCCCGTGGTCCTGTTCAATCGCGGCGACAAGATCGGCGCCAATGCCGACGTCGTCTTACCGGCCGCCATCGACCGGCCATCGAAATTCTTTCGCCGCGAATTGCTCAAGCTACCAACGGCGCATGCCATGGTGCACAGCAAGGTCGTGGTCATCGATCCTTACGGAAAGCATCCGGTGGTCATGACCGGGTCCCACAACATGGGTCCGAAGGCGAGCACGGTAAACGACGAGAATTTCGTGATCGTCGAAGGCAACGGCGCGCTCGCAAGTCAGTACGCGACCAAGATTATGGAGGTCTATAATCAGTACCGCTGGCGCGCGTCGCAAAAAGGCAGCAAGGAGGCGCCACGCTGGACCGGCCTTGCCGATACCGACCATTGGCAAATCGGCGCACCCGGTGCCGATGCCAAGACCGTAGCCTACGACAAACGACGCTTGCGCGAGCTGGATTTCTGGTTCGGCACGCGGTAGCGCGCCGAACCGTCAAGTCGTCAAATCGTCTGGTTATACTCGCCGACTTCCGGATGCGTGCGCAGCACGCCGTCGACCGCCTTGAACATGTCGCGCATGCGGGCTTCCGACACGGGACTTTCGACGACAACGACGAGTTCCGGCTTATTCGAGGAGGCCCGCACCAGCCCCCATGTGCCGTCCTCGACCGTGACGCGCACGCCATTGACGGTGACGAGGTCGCGGATCGGCTGGCCGGCAAAGCGCATGCCGTCCTTTTTCATTTCCTCAAAGTGCTTCACCACCGCGTCGACGATGCCGTACTTCTTCTCGTCGTCGCAGTGCGGCGCCATGGTCGGCGAGCCCCAGGTCTTGGGCAGCGCCTTGCGCAGGTCGGCCATGGTCTTGTCGGGGTTGCGGTCGAGCATATCGCAGACCGCCAGCGCGAAGATCATGCCGTCGTCATAGCCACGGCCGAACGGCTTGTTGAAGAAGAAGTGGCCCGACTTCTCGAAACCGGCCACGGCGCCGAGCTCGTTGACGCGGCGTTTGATATAGGAATGGCCGGTCTTCCAATAGTCGGCCTTGACGCCGTTGGCCTTCAGCACCGGATCGGTGAGGAACAGACCGGTCGATTTTACGTCGACGACGAAGGTCGAATTCTTGTGCAGCGCCGACATGTCGCGCGCCAGCATGACGCCGACCTTGTCGGCGAAAATCTCCTCGCCCTCGTTATCTACGACGCCGCAACGGTCGCCGTCGCCGTCGAAGCCGAGCGCGACGTCGGCCTTGTTCATGAGCACCGCGTCGCGCATGGCGTGCAGCATCTTCATGTCTTCGGTGTTCGGGTTATAACGCGGGAAGGTGTAGTCGAGATCGCAATCGAGCGGCACCACCTCGCAGCCGATCGCTTCCAGAATGCGCGGCGCGAAAGCGCCGGCGGTGCCGTTGCCGCAGGCGGCGACAACCTTGAGCTTGCGCTTGATCTTCGGCCGCTTGGTGAGATCGGCGATGTAGCGCTCCGGGAAATTCTCGACGAAATGATACGAACCGTTGCCGGAGAGATCGAACTTCGCCCCCAGCACGATCTCCTTCAGCCGCGTCATTTCCTTCGGCCCGAAGGTCAGCGGCCGGTTGGCGCCCATCTTCACGCCGGTCCAGCCATTGTCGTTGTGCGAAGCCGTAACCATCGCGACGCAGGGCACGTCCAGCTCGAACTGAGCGAAATAGGCCATCGGCGTCATGCACAGGCCGATGTCGTGGACCTTGCAGCCCGCGGCGAGCAGGCCGGAGATAAGCGCCATCTTCACCGAGGCTGAATAGCCGCGGAAATCGTGACCGGTGACGATCTCCGGCTTGACGCCCATTTCCTTGATCAGGGTGCCGAGGCCCATACCGAGGGCCTGCACACCCATCAGGTTGATTTCTTTTTCCAGCAGCCAGCGCGCGTCGTATTCGCGGAAGCCTGTCGGCTTCACCAGCGGCGAGGACTCGTAGGCATAGGTATTCGGCTTCAGCGACGGCTTGGGGGTCGGATACATCAATTCCTCGAAGGGGATAGCTGGGAAATCGTGACGGACAATAAGGCTCTGAAATTGCCAGTTACTTACTTTAACGCTCAGGGAGGCGAAATTGCTCCGCAAAAGCGGTCCGAAAAAGGCAAAGCTCGGACTCAGGTCCCGCGGGGTTTGGCGCGCCGGGTCGGCAACGCCGAAGCCGGATCATCCGGCCAGGGATGACGCGGGTAGCGCCCCCGCATATCTGTGCGAACATCGGCATAGGAGCCACGCCAGAAGCCCGGCAGATCGCGGGTGATCTGCACCGGCTTGTGACCGGGCGATAACAACTCGATGACCAACGGTATCCGGCCGCCGGCAATCGACGGGTGCTTCGACAGGCCGAACAATTCCTGCAGGCGGATGGAGATGGTCGGCCCCTGCTCGGCCTCGTAGTCGATGGCGGCGTTGGTACCCGTCGGCGCGGTAAAGTGGGTCGGCGCTTCCTCGTCGAGACGGCGGCGCAGATTCCAGGGCACGAGATTGGTGACGGCATCGAACAGCTCGCCGGCTCCGATCTGCCCGCGCGATGTTTTATCCATCAACAACGGCTCCAGCCAGTCGGCGGCGGATGCCGCCAGACCTTCGTCGGACAGGTCGGGCCATTCGTCGCCTTCCGCCTTGCGCAGGAATTGAACGCGGGTCCGGTACTGCTGCGCCGCCTTGCTCCAGTCGAACTTGTGCAAGCCTTGCGCGATGAGGCCCTGCGCGAGGATGCGCGCGGTGCCTTCGTCCGGCGTCACCTGTCTGACTTGCTCGGCCAGCACGATCGAGCCGAGCCGGCGAGTGCGCCGGGCGCGCAACGATGCCGAAGCGCTGTCGAAGGTCACCGCATCCTTGTTCTCGATCCTGCCGGCGAAACGCTGCTCGATCTCTTCGAGGGTGATCGGCGCGGCCAGCACGATGCGGCTGTTGTTGGCGGCGCCGGTCAGCTCGGCAACGACAATAAAAGGCTGACGCGCCAGACCCGATGCCGGATCGACATTGCCGCCGCGACCATTGGCCAGCAGGAAGGCGCCATTCGCGCCGCGATTTTTGGCGACACTGTCGGGATAGGCGAGCGACAAAATAGACCCTGCCGATAGTTCTTCGTCATTCCGGGACGCGCGGGAGGCGCGGGCCCGGAGTCCATACTCCGCAGCGTCAGTTGCTATGGATTTCGGGCCCGCCGCTTCGCGGCGCCCCGGAATGACGGCGTTGCCCCATCTCTTCGCCATCGCCCGCGCATCCTCGGCGCGGCGCGAGCGGTCGCGGCGGAATTGATCGAGCCGGTGCGTGAGATCGACATCGTCGCCGCCGAGACCGCGCTCGGTGAGAATGGCGGCGATATTTGCCGCCGTGTCGCCCGCACCCTGTTCGCCGGCATCGACGACCATAAGCGCCAGCCGCGGCGGCAAAGGCAGCGCCCGCAGCTTGCGGCCTTCCTCGGTGATGCGGCCCTGGCTATCTAGCGCACCGAGTTCGGTGAGCAGCGCCCTCGCCTCTTTCATCGCTGCGGACGGCGGCGCATCGAGGAAGGCAAGCCCGGCGGCGTCGCTGGCGCCCCATTGCGCCAGATCGAGCACGAAGCTCGACAGGTCGGCGGAGAGAATCTCCGGCCTGGTATAGGCATCGAACGAGCCGGTCTGCGGCTCATCCCACAGCCGGTAGCAGACGCCCGGCTCGGTGCGGCCGGCGCGGCCGCGGCGCTGGTCGGCGGCGGCGCGGGACACCCGGACGGTTTCCAGACGCGTCAGGCCGACATCGGGTTCGTAGCGCGGCACGCGCGCCAACCCGGAGTCGATAACAACGCGCACGCCCTCGATGGTCAGCGACGTCTCGGCAATCGAGGTCGCCAGCACCACCTTGCGCGTGCCCTTTGGCGCGGGCGAGATGGCGCGGTCCTGATCGCGCGCTTCCAGCGCGCCATAGAGCGCGACGATATCGACGCTTGCGTCGCGCACCTCGTCTTTCAGCATCGTCTCGGTGCGGCGGATTTCGCCGGCGCCGGGCAGGAACACCAGCAGCGAACCGGTATCGGCGCGCAGCGCGCGCTTCACCGCATCGGCGACCTGCCGCTCGATGCGTTCGCGCGGATCGCGGCCGAGATAACGCGTCTCCACCGGAAAGGCGCGGCCTTCGCTCTCGACGATCGACGCATCGCCGATCAGCGCCGCGACGCGCGCGCCGTCGAGCGTCGCCGACATCACCAGCACTTTCAGATCGTCGCGCAAGCCCTGCTGCACATCTCTGGCCAGTGCGAGCCCAAGGTCAGCATCGAGCGAGCGTTCGTGGAATTCGTCGAACAGCACGGCAGCGATGCCGTCGAGCGAAGGATCGTCGAGCACGAGGCGGGTGAACACGCCTTCGGTGACCACCTCGATGCGCGTTTTCTTCGAAATCTTGGAGCCGAAGCGCACGCGCAGCCCGACGGTCTCGCCGACCTGCTCGCCCAAGGTCGCCGCCATGCGCGCGGCGGCGGCGCGGGCCGCCAGCCGGCGCGGCTCGAGCACGAGGATCTTCCTGGTCGCGGCCCAGGCCTCGTCCATCAGCACCAGCGGCACGCGCGTGGTCTTGCCGGCGCCGGGCGGCGCCACCAGCACGGCAGCCTCGCGCCCGCGCAGCGCCTCCAGGAGGCGCGGCAGCGCATCGTCGATGGGAAGAGGTGAATCAAAGCTTCGCACAGCGCGTGCTTATACACGCTAGCGGCGAGCGCGCGCAGGCTTTTTCCCGGCGCGGCGGGCGCCTCGCGGCTATTGCGAGATGTGCGCGGTGCTCACGGCCTGCTGAAACATGGTCAGCAGCGCGGACTGAATGGCCGCCGGCGTACTGGCGGTGAAGAAGAAGTTCGGCGAGGCGCATTTCTGCAACGCCACCGGAATCTTCGGAATATTGGCGTTGGCATAGCCGTCTTCATTGCTCGCAAACGAGGCGTTGGCGTTGCCGATCGTCTGGTACGGAATATAGAGCACCGAGATGGTGATGCCGCGCGCCTTGATCTGGGCGCAGTAGTCGGTGGAATCGACCGAGTTCGGCGGGATCACGGTCGCGGAGTTCTGATAGGGCACGGCCGCCGTCGGGCTCCAGTTCTGCGACGTCCAGTTGCCGTTCCATTGTATCTGGTAGTCCTGCGACCCATCGCCGATGATGAACAGGTAGGTGAGCGGGTTCGTGGACGAACCGGTGCCGCCGGTCGCGGGCAGCACCGTGGATAGCATCTTGCTGAACGCGTTCTCGTAATGAGTCCCGCCGGAGCCGAGCGTTGCATTGGCGCCGGTGTCGAGCAGGTTCGCCAACTGGGCCGCAAAATTGGTGATCGTCGAGCCGGTCAGACTGGTCGTCAGCCCGACCGAGCACGAGTTGCTGCTGCCGATCGCCGAACTGCACAGATACTGGATAAAGGGATAGATGCCGACGCGGAACTGGTTGGGCGTTCCCGTATTCGTCTGCGTCGTGTTGGCCTGCGTCAGCAGCGCATTGACGGCGTAGCCGACGGCGTCCGCACGCAACTGGATACACGACGTCGTACCAGGGCTGGCGCAGGAACTGACGGGCGTCGCCGACCAGTTGATGCGGGAGTTGTTGGTCGGATAGGTGCCGCTCGTGATATTCGCCGGCGTGGTGCCGAGACGCGAGATCGTGAAGCCCTGATTGCCCGAGAAGTGACAGGCGAAGGTGCAGCCGGTCGGATAGTCGCTGAGGTTATCGGGGTTGACCGACTGCAGCCGCACCTGCTCGGCATTCGTCGACGCCATGCCCATCGAGCCGGACACGTCGATCATCAGATAGAAGTCGATATTGGCGGGCAGCGTATAGGCCGCGGTCGAGGTGCCGGCGAGCGCGAGCGACGACTTGCCGATGAGACCCAGAAAATAGGTCGGATAGGTCCCGGTGTAATTGACGGTGGCGGTGACCGTGCGCGAGCTCAGGGTCACCGTCGACGTTTCGGTGACGCTGAGATTGAAGGATGAGATCAGGCTGTTCGCAACGGCGTTGAAGAAATTGTCGGCAAAGGCTTTGCCGTTCGAGACCGAGTTGCTGGCTTTTGCCGTCGCGACCACCGGCGAGGCTGCCGAAACCGTCGCCAGCGCCGCGGCGTCGGCAGCATTGTTCAGTTTGATTCTGACCATCGACGCGATTGTGAAGTCGACCATGCAACCCATGGTGGCCAGCATCGGCAACGCCGACAGCGCCGTGATGACGGCGATGTTGCCGCGCTGATCGAGCGCGAATCGTTTCAAGCCGCTTCCGCAGGCGGCCGGTTGGAGCCGCGCTGATCGTCGCTTCAGAAATTGCCACATGCCGTCGCGCGCCATAAAGAATCAATAAATAAGCGAATGACGACGGCCTGACCGAAGTCAAATATAGAGATAATAAAGACGCTGTTTACTCCGCGGTGCACATGTCATGCGGCGGCCGCACCTAAACCCGCATCCGGCCCGGCCCAGAGCGCGAACATCTCGTGACCGTGGATCGACAAGTCAATCCCGTGAACAAACCCCGAGGCGCCAGTCCGTGCCGGATGGTGCTTTGCCGATTCGCCCGGGCGCAGCTTGGCGCCACCGCGGTCGAGTTCGCGATGATTGCACCGCTGTTTCTCGGCACCCTGATCGCAATCTTTCAGATGTGCATCTACATGTTCGCCCAACAGGCGTTGCAGAACGCTGCCAGCGAAGCCGGCCGACTGTTCATGACCAACAACGGTCAAAGCCTGTCGCAAGCGCAATACAAACAGGCGATCTGCGACAACTTCCTGCCCGGCGCAATCTTCAGCTGCGGCAACCTGATCGTGGTTGTGCAGAGCTACAACGACTTCGCCAGCGCCAGCACAAGCGCGCCGGCGCTCTACAACAACGGCAATCCTGTCACGAACTGGGCCTACAGCCCCGGCACCCCCGGCCAGGTGATGGTGGTGCAACTCGTCTATCCCTGGACGGTGATATCCGGACCGCTCGGCTTTGCCTTATCCACCCTGCCCAACGGCCAGGCCGAAATGCTCGGCGTGGCCGCGTTCAGGGTGGAGCCCGCCTATTAGGTTGTCACGATGCGCGGATTGAAGCTGCTTGGGCGTTTCGCGCGGAAGGATGACGGCGTCGCCGCCATTGAGTTCGCCGTCATTGCACCGTTTCTGCTGCTGACCATGTTGTCGACCTACGACATTGGGCGGGCATTCGCGGTTCATATCAAGGTCCGCACCGCCGCCGCGACGCTGGCAACGATCACCAATCAATACACCACCGGCACCAACAACATCGACGCCACCGACATGACGTCGATCGTCGGCGCCACCGCCGCCATCCTGTCGCCCTTCCCGACGAATGTCGTGGTTACGAAAATTACGCAGATCAAGATGACTTCGGCCAGCAATGCGGTCGTCAGCTGGAGCTATGCGACGCAGGGCAACGCCTATGCGACGGGCGCTTCATGGTCCACCCTGCCGGCGCAGTTCAAATCGACCAAACCGTGTAACAGCTTTCCGTGTTACCTGATCTACGCCGAAGTCAGCTACACCTACACGCCGCTGTTCGGCGCGGCGATCACGGGGCCGATCAATCTCACCGACAATCAGTACGCGACGCCGCGCAGCAGCGCCTGCGTCCAGTATCTGAGCACGCCGTCATCCTGCTGAGGATCCCCGCCCAACGCCCTCATAGGCAAAACCATGCCGCGCCAGCTCGTCGGCGCGGTAGATGTTGCGCAGGTCGACGAGGACCGGCTTCGCCATCACGCCCTTAAGCCGGACGAAATCGAGGGCGCGGAACTGTTCCCATTCGGTGACGATCACCAGCGCCGAAGCGCCTTGCGCGCAGTCGTAAGGGTCGTTGCAGAACGTTACGTTCTTGAGATGCTCCCGCGACTGCTCCATGCCGACCGGATCATAGGCGCGCACGCTCGCGCCCATGTCCTGCAGCGCGGCAATCAGCGGGATCGACGGCGCTTCGCGCATGTCGTCGGTGTTCGGCTTGAAGGTGAGCCCCAGCACGGCAATGGTCTTGCCGCGAATGTCGCCGTGCAGCGCGTGCGACACCTTGCGCGCCATCGCCCGCTTGCGGTTGTCGTTGACGGCGACGACCGCCTCGACGATGCGCAGCGGCGTGTCGTGATCCTGCCCGGTCTTCAGAAGCGCCAAGGTGTCCTTGGGAAAGCACGAGCCGCCATAGCCGGGCCCGGCGTGCAGGAACTTCGAGCCGATGCGGTTGTCGAGGCCGATGCCGCGCGCGATTTCCTGCACATCGGCGCCCGCTTTCTCGGCGAGATCGGCGATTTCGTTGATGAAGGTGATCTTGGTGGCCAGAAACGCATTGGCCGCATACTTGATCAGCTCGGCGGTGCGCCGCCCGGTGAACATCACCGGCGAACGATTGAGATAAAGCGGCCGGTACAGCCCTGACATCACCGCACGCGCGCGCTCATCGTCGGTGCCGACAACGATGCGGTCAGGATGCTTGAAGTCCTGGATGGCCGCGCCCTCACGCAGAAATTCCGGGTTCGATACCACCGCGACCGACGCATCGGGCCGCGCTTCGCGAATGACGCGCTCGACCTCGTCGCCGGTGCCGACCGGCACGGTCGACTTGGTGACAACCACGGTGAAGCCGTCGATCGCGGCGGCTATTTCCTTCGCCGCATCGTAAACGAACGTTAAATCGGCATGGCCATCGCCACGGCGTGACGGGGTGCCGACGGCGATGAACACCGCGTCGGCCTGCTTGACCGCGGCGGACAGGTCCATCGTAAACTTCAGCCGCCCGGCCTTCACATTGGTGGCGACCAGTTCAGTCAGGCCCGGCTCGTAAATCGGCACCTGGCCACCGTTGAGAGCGTCGATCTTCGACTTGTCCTTGTCAACGCATATCACTTCGTGGCCGAAGTCCGCGAAGCAGGCTCCTGACACGAGCCCCACATAGCCTGAACCGATCATCGCAACGCGCATATTTTAACCACACCCATCCGGCCGCTATTGGTTAATCAAATGATATCGGGGCGGCCTGCGGCGGTCTAGCAGAGCACCAACGCGATTGCGAGGCGCCTCAAACCGGCCGCATTTTATTCACGCGCGTAAACGGGGATGAAACCCTGCTCCGTCACAATGTCATCATGAACGGGACGGATAAAATGCAGAGCGAATTGCGCGGCGGCATTCACGATGGGCGCGTCGACTGGGTCGACTACGCCAAGGGATTCTGCATCATCTTCGTCGTGATGATGCATTCGACGCTCGGCGTCGAAGCGGCGGCCGGCCAGCAAGGCTGGATGCACCACGTCGTCGAATTCGCCCGGCCGTTCCGCATGCCGGACTTCTTCATGATTTCGGGCCTGTTCCTCGCCAAAGTCATCGACCGCGACTGGCGCACTTACATCGACCGCAAGGTCGTTCACTTCTTCTATTTCTATGTGCTGTGGACGGCGATCCAGTTCGCCTTCAAGGCGCCGGGCTTTATCGCCGAGCAGGGCGTTGCTGGCGTGGTGCACGCTTACCTCATGTCGTTCATCGAACCGTTCGGCACGCTGTGGTTCATCTACCTGCTGCCGATCTTCTTCGTTCTCGTGAAGCTGACCAAGCGCGTGCCGTGGCCGGTGATCTGGCTGATCGGCGCGGCGATGGAAATTTCGCAGGTTCAGACCGGCTGGATGGTGCCGGACGAGTTCGCCTCGCGCTTTGTCTATTTCTACACCGGCTACATCGCGGCGCGTACCATCTTCGCGATTGCCGCGCGGGCGCAGGCCACCCCGGCGCTGGCCATGACCGGCCTGGTGATCTGGGGCATCGGCAACGGTATTCTGGTGAAAGCCGGCGTCGCGGCGCTGCCGTTCTATTCGCTGGCCCTCGGCCTCATCGGCGCGGTGGCAGTCGTCACCATCTCGGCCCTGCTGGCGCAGCACGATGTGTTCAAGCCGCTGCGCTATTGCGGTCGCAACTCGATCGTCATCTATCTCGCTTTCTTCCTGCCGATGGCCGCGACCCGAACCGTGTTGCTCAAGACCGGCGTTGTTACAGACGTCGGCACCGAGTCGGTAATCGTGACCGCCGCCGGCGTGATCGGCGCCCTGGCGATCTACTGGGCGGTGCGCTGGACGCCGCTGAAGTTCCTGTTCGAGCGTCCGGCCATGTTCTGGCTGGTGCCGGACAAAAAGAAGCAGGAACCGCGCCTGGCCATGCAGCCGGCGGAGTAGTCTTCCTTCACCTCTCCCACAGGGAGAGGTCGGATTGCGAAGCAATCCGGGTGAGGGGTTACAAACTACGATAGGCACTTGCCCCCTCACCCCAACCCCTCTCCCCCAAAGGGAGAGGGAGCACTCCGAGTTCGTCGCGAGTCCACAGGCCATATCAGGCGCATTGATTCAAACCGCGCCCCGGCCCACATTCGGGCTATGCCGACATCCAAGACGTCCAAAGCCGCCCCGAAATCCGCTGCCAAATCAAAGGCCGTGCCTGACAATTCGGCGCCGGCCAAGCCCGCGCCGTCGAGCCCGGGCGGCCGCGCTCTGAAAAAGGGCGACCACGTCTTCCTGGTCGATGGTTCGGGCTACATTTTCCGCGCCTATCACGCGCTGCCGCCGCTGACCCGCAAGTCCGACGGCCTGCAGGTCAATGCCGTGCTCGGCTTCTGTAACATGCTGTGGAAGCTGCTCTCGGAAATGCCGCCGGACAACAAGCCGACGCATCTCGCCGTCATCTTCGACAAGAGCGAGAAGACCTTCCGCACCGACTTCTATCCCGACTACAAGGCGCACCGCCCGGAAGCGCCGGAAGACCTGCGCCCGCAATTCCCGCTGATCCGCGACGCCGTGCGCGCCTTCGAGATCCCCTGCCTCGAACAGGCCGGCTACGAGGCCGACGACCTGATCGCCACTTATGCGCGGCTGGCCTGCGAGGCCGGCGCGACGACCACTATCGTCTCGTCTGACAAGGACCTGATGCAGCTCGTCGGCGACACCGTCGTCATGTACGACACCATGAAGGACAAGCGCATCGGTCGCGCCGAGGTGATCGAGAAATTCGGCGTGCCGCCGGAGAAGGTGATTGAGGCACAGGCGCTGATCGGCGACACCTCCGATAACGTGCCCGGCGTGCCCGGCATCGGTCCCAAGACTGCCGCCGAACTCATCGGCACCTATGGCGATCTCGAAACGCTGCTGGCGCGCGCGTCAGAGATCAAGCAGGCCAAGCGCCGCGAGAACATCATCCAGTTCGCCGAGCAGGCGCGCATTTCCAAGCGTCTTGTCACGCTCGACCAGAATGTGCCGCTCGACACCGACGTCGCCGACCTCGCCGTGCACGAGCCGGACTACAAGAACCTCATCGCGTTCTTGAAGGCGATGGAATTCACCACCATCACCCGCCGCATCGCCGAGAAGACCGGCATCGATGCGGGTGCGATCAGCGCGGATGCCAAACTCTCTTCACCTCCCCCGCTTGCGGGGGAGGTCGCCGGCCAAAGGCCGGCGGGAGGGGGAACCGGCGATCTGTTCGCACCCCCTCCCCAACCCTCCCCCGCAAGCGGGGGAGAGAGTGAGCCTGGCGCGGCGCTCACCCCCATCTCCCTCGCCGCCCGCCGCCTCGAGCGGCTGCGCACCGCCCCGTTCGACATGAGCAAATACAGCGTCATCGACACCGTCGATGCGCTCAAGGCGCTGATCGTCCGCGCGCTCGACACCGGCACGCTCGCCATCAAGACCGAGACCAGCGCGCTCGATCCCCTGCAGACATCGCTCTGCGGCATGGCGTTCGCCGTGGCGCCGAACGAAGCCTACTATCTGCCGCTCGGCCACCGCGACGCCAGCGAAGGCGACCAGTCCGGCCTGTTCGCCGCCAAACTCAGTGACGGCCAGATCGAGGAGCGCACCGCGCTCGACATCCTCAAGCCGCTGCTCGAGGACAACTGCGTCACCAAGATCGGCCACGATATCAAGCGCGACCGGCTGGTGCTGAGCACCCGCGGCATCGATCTCGGCGCCACCGACGATGTGATGCTGATCTCCTACGTGCTCGACGCCGGCAAGGGCGGCCACGACACGGCGGCGCTGGGCAGCCGCTATCTCGACCGCATGCCGTCGCGCTTCAATGACGTGAAGAACAAAGAGAAGGCGCTGTTCACCGCGGAGGAGACGCCGATCGGCCGCACCGCGAGCTACGCGGCCGAGGACGCCGACATCATCCTGCGGCTGTGGCACGGCCTCAAGCCGCGCATGGCCGCCGAACAGGTCACCGCGGTGTACGAGACGTTGGAGCGGCAGATGCCGGCCGTGCTCGGACGCATGGAGAGCCGCGGCATCGCCATCGACCGGGCCGTGCTGGCGAAACTGTCCAACGACTTCGGCAAGAGGCAGGTCGCGCTCGAGGAAGAGATCAACAAGATCGCCGGCACGCCGGTCAATCCCGGCTCGCCCAAGCAGCTCGGCGATATCCTGTTCGGCCAGCTTGGCCTGCCCGGCGGCTCCAAGACCAAGACCGGGCAATGGTCCACCACGGCGCGCGAACTCGAAGAGCTAGCCGAGCAGGGCCACAAGCTGCCGAAGGTCATCATCGACTGGCGTCAGGTGTCGAAGCTGCGCTCGACCTATACCGAGGCGCTGCCGAACTACGTCAATCCGACCACCGGCCGCGTGCACACCTCGTATTCGCTGGCCGCCACCTCGACCGGACGGCTGTCGTCGTCGGAGCCGAACCTGCAGAACATCCCGATCCGCACCGAGGAGGGCCGGAAAATCCGTAAGGCCTTTGTCGCGACGCCCGGCCACAAGCTGGTGTCGGCCGACTACTCGCAGATCGAACTGCGCCTGCTCGCCGAAGTCGCCAACGTGCCGACGCTGCGGCAGGCCTTCAAGGACGGCATCGACATTCACGCCATGACGGCGTCGGAAATGTTCGGCGTGCCGGTCAAGGACATGCCGGGTGAAGTGCGGCGCCGGGCGAAAGCCATCAACTTCGGCATCATCTACGGCATCTCAGCCTTCGGTCTTGCCAACCAGCTCGGCATCGAGCGCGGCGAGGCGGGCGACTACATCAAGAAGTATTTCGAGCGCTTCCCCGGCATCCGCGACTACATGGACGAAACGCGCGAATACTGCCGCACCCACGGCTACGTGCTCACTTTGTTCGGCCGCAAGTGTCACTACCCGGACATCAAGGCGTCGAACCCGTCGCTGCGCGCCTTCAACGAACGCGCCGCCATCAATGCGCGCCTGCAGGGCTCGGCCGCCGATATCATCCGCCGCGCCATGATGCGCATGGAGGGCGAACTCGCTTTAGCCAAGCTCAATGCCAAGATGCTTTTGCAGGTGCACGACGAACTGATCTTCGAGGTGCCCGAGAAGGAAGTCGCCGACACGCTGCCGATCATCAAGGACGTCATGGAAAGCGCGCCGCACCCGGCCATCGCCATGAACGTGCCGTTGCAGGTCGAAGCCCGCGCCGCCGACAACTGGGACGAGGCGCATTAGCGTCAGCACACCATGCCCACCACCACCTCCCTCATCGCCTTCGCCTCGCTCGCCTTCGCCGTCGTGCTGACGCCGGGGCCGAACATGATCTACATGATCTCACGCGCCATCACGCAGGGCCGCCTCGCGGGACTGATCGCCTTCTCCGGCGTCGCCGTCGGCTTCGTCATTTTCCTGCTGTGCGCCGCCTTCGGCCTCACGGCCATCGTCTTCGCGGTGCCTTATGCCTATGACGTGCTGCGCTTTGCCGGCGCCGCCTATATCGGCTGGCTCGCCTTCGAGGCGCTGCGCCCCGGCGGCAAGTCGCCATTCCAGGTGCGCACGCTGCCGCCGGCCCGCCCGCGCCGTCTGTTTCTCACCGGCCTCGTCACCAGCCTGCTCAATCCGAAAATGGCGATCTTCTATCTCGCCCTGCTGCCGAATTTCATCGACCCCGAGCGCAATGTGCTGTT
Source organism: Pseudolabrys sp. (assembly GCA_035556455.1). Classification (GTDB taxonomy): domain Bacteria; phylum Pseudomonadota; class Alphaproteobacteria; order Rhizobiales; family Xanthobacteraceae; genus Pseudolabrys. Next base: position 90,883 of record DATMEX010000053.1, on the reverse strand, counting down.
GCAGTCTCTCGTGCTCGGCTCCACGCACATCGTCATCAGCATCGTCATCAATTCGATGATCGCCTGCGCCGCCGGCTCGATCGCGACATTCCTGATGGCGCGGCCGAAATGGCTCTTGGCGCAACGCTGGATCATGGGCACGATGCTCGGCGGCCTCGCTGCGCGCATGGCGCTGGAAGGCCGCAAATAGGGCAATAGCTGTAATGAACATTTATCATGCGTGGTGCGATCTGAAGCCGGGCGTGCGCGACACCGATTTCAGCGACGGCGTCGCCAAGTACCTCGGCTATCTGCAAACGCAGGGCCTGATCGAAAGCTGGCGGCTGACGCGGCGCAAACTCGGCCTCGGCGGCGAGGGGCTCGGCGAATTCCATCTGATGATGGAAGTGCGCGACCTCGCCCAGCTCGACCGCGCCTTTGGCCATGTGGCGACGCGCAGCGAACCGGTCGAAGGCTTCCACTTCGGCGTCAATTCGCTGGTGCACAACGCGCGCTTCGCGCTGTACCGCGATTTCCCGGATGCCGACCGGCAGCGCGGCGGCGAACGCTTCTAGGCGCCGCGCTCACATATCGCGCAGGAAGGCCTGAAACGCCGCATTGCCGTCGAGCGCGTCGCCGCCGGCCTGCGTCAGTGCGTCGATGGAGTCGACCGGCAGCGTGAAGCTGGTCGGCACCGCGCCAAGCACCTTGGCACGCTCGGGCCCCAGCTGATCGAACGACACGCGGGCGATGGTGAATTTGAGGTCGCGGCAATTCCACGGCCCGCTCTTGCCGCGCAGCCGCGCGGCTTCCGCCGCCGGCAGGCCGCAACGCCATTTCACGATCTGCTCGCGCCAGGACTTCATCGTTTCTTCGAAGGCGGTGTAGCTCGCGCGCGCGTTGGAATCGACCAGCACATCGACCACGGCGCCGACCAGTTCCTTGCCCGCCGGCCCTTCCAGCGTTGTCGACCAGTCGCCTTTCGGCCCCTGGCCGGCATCGACGACAAGGAACATGAAGCGGCGCAGATTGATCGCCTCTTCGCGTGACAGCGGTCCGTAAGGCGTTGGCTGGCCGGCGCGCGTAATGGTGATGCCGGACAAGCCGAAATTGTCGATCAGACCGCCGTCGAACAATTTGACGTATTTCACCCGGCCGGTGCGGATGTCGGTCAGGCCGCGCGCATAGGCCTGCAGCAGCGGCGAGGCGTGCGGATTGGCCGCCGCCGCCGTGACCCAAGCCGGCAATGGCGTCTGGCATTGCTCGGGATAGGCCTCGATCACCACCGGCGCGAAGGCGCCGGGCACCGCGGCGGACGCAGCCACCGCGGCAGCAATCGGGTATTGCGAAATGTCGCTGCACGCCGCCGCGAAGGTCGGCGGCGAGAACAGGAACGGCGTGCGATTATAAATATCGGTGGCGTTGATCAGCGTCACCGGACGACGATTGACGAGATCGGCGAAGGTCGCACCGTGAAACAGATTGGTGTTGAACCAGTCGCGCAGCTTGTTGTCGGTGTTGACGCCGCCGCCGACCGCGCGCGCGATATTGCCGAGGCTGAAGCCGGTATCCAGTTGCCCCATCAGATCCTGGGTCAGATACCGGGCCCGAAAATCGTGCAGCGCCGCCGGACCCTTGAGGCCGTAATACGCCGCCATGATCGCGCCGCCGGACACGCCGGACACCACGCCGACGTGGTCGAGCAGCGGGCTCTGCCGGCGGGTGCGGTATTTGCCCATGCGATCGAGCACGCCGTAGGCGAAGGCAGCCGCCCGCGTGCCGCCACCCGAAAAGGCCAGGCCGACCACAGTATCACCGTTGACGGTGCTCGGCGGCGCGGCTTCCGCAGCCCCCGCCGGCCGAATGAAGCCCGCCAGGGGGTTCGCGGTCGGCTCGTTCAACGGCAGGTTATGGACGCTGGCGCAGCCGCCGAGCGTCATCGCCACAAGCCCGGCCACCACGATTGATCTGCTGCGTTGAAGCATTGCCGTTACCATTCCGCCCGACCGCACCGTTCGCCGCGCAAGAGGCAAAATCTCAGCGCACCCGCCATCGCGTCCATATACCTGACCTTTACCACACCGGGTCTAGCGTCCGGCGAGCCTGGGAAGCGCGGGCCCACGCAACTTTCGCCACCATGAAGCGTTGGTGCGGCGGTGGAATTGAGGCGAAGGCGGGTCTGTCATGGCGTTTGCCGGCAAAAAGCAGGCGGTTCGGGCGGTTATCGCGACCGGCGCTCTCGCGCTGATCGTGCTGGCGATGCCGGAGCCCGCATCGGCCGGCTTTTTCGATCGCCTGTTCGGCAGCATCAGCCGCGCCATTGAAGGCCCCGCTCCCGCGCCCAACGGCTTCTTCGATCAGCTGAACGCCACCGGCGAAGACAGCCGCGTCCGCGCCGAGAACACGGGACCGGCCAAGGCATTCTGCGTGCGCTCCTGCGACGGCCATTACTTTCCGGTGTCCTCGCATAACGGCTTGAGCGCGGCGGAAGCGTGCCGCTCGTTCTGCCCGGCGGCCCAGACCAAGCTCTACATCGGCAGCGATATCGACTATGCGGCCGCAAGCGACGGCAGCCGCTACGCCGACATGCCGAACGCCTATGCCTATCGCAAGAAGATCGCGTCGAACTGCTCGTGCAACGGCCGCACGCCGTTCGGCCTCGCCCATATCGACGCGACCACCGACCCGACCTTGCGGCCTGGCGATATCGTCGCCACCGAAACCGGCCTGCTCGCCTACACCGGCAAGGGTGGCGACCGCACCAACGTCGCCGCCAATTTCACGCCGGTGCAAAGCTACAACGGGCTGTCCAAGGCGATGCGCGACAGGCTCGGCGAAACCAGGATCTCCTCGCCGGCGCCGCCGACGGGTGACGTGACCTCGTCGATCCCGAGGGCCGCGCTCAATGCCCGCGCCGAAGCGCCTGAGCTGCGGCGCTAAGTTCGCCAGCCTTTCCTGCCATTTCAGCCCGGAAATTAAGGATAAAGCCGTTCCGGGCTTAGCCGGGCACCATCTTTTGTACAAAAATGGCCTTTAACGCCATTCGTGGTGCGGCCTTGACCTTGGCCGCCACATGGGAAGATTCAGGGCCGATGACGATCAGCAATGGCGGGCGAACAATGATGCGACGGATGGCGCTGGCCCTGGCGGCCGCCTTTGCTCTGGCGACCTTGGGCGCCACCGATGCGGCGCAAGCCGCGCCGCGCTGCGTCAACACCCACGACTTCAGCAAATGGCTCAGCGATTTCAAGAAGGACGCGCTCGCCCAAGGCATCAACCGCGAGACGCTCAACGCCGCCTCGCCCGAAATGTTCTTCGATGAATCGGTGATCAAGCGCGATTCCGGTCAGGGCGTCTTCCAGCTCACCTTCATCCAGTTCTCGAACCGGCTGTTAGGGGGCAAGCGCATCCCGAACGGCATGGCGAAGATCCAGGAGCATCGCTCGCTCTTCAATCGCATCGAGAAGACCTACGGCGTGCCGGCCGAGGTCATCACCGCGGTGTGGGGTCTCGAGAGCGATTACGGCGCGCTGTTCGGCAAGTTCAAGATTCTCCCGGCGCTGACCACTCTCGCCTACGACTGCCGGCGCGGCGACAAATTCCGCGAAGAATTGATCGACGCGCTCAAGATCATCCAGCGCGGCGACAAGACCGTGGATCAGATGACCGGCAACTGGGCCGGCGAATTCGGCGGCATGCAGTTCACGCCGTCGAACTACATCAAATACGGCGTCGATTTCGACGGCGATGGCCATCGCGATCTCGTGAACAGCATTCCCGATACGCTGGCATCGGCCGCGAATTATCTGCATTCGATCGGCTGGCGCCGCGGCGAGCCGTGGCTGCAGGAAGTCACGGTGCCGGACGAATTGCCGTGGCATGAGGCCGATCTCGACACCCAGCATCCGCGCTCGCAATGGATTGCGTGGGGCGTGAAGGCCGCGCATGGCGCGGCGCTGCCGCGTGACAACATGCCGGCGTCGCTGATCCTGCCGATGGGCCGCAAGGGCCCGGCGTTTCTTGGCTATCAGAACTTCCACGTCTTCACCGACTGGAACGCGTCGTTCGTTTACGCCACGACGGTCGCTTATTTCGCCACGCGCCTCGGCGGCGCGCCGCCGGTGAATGAAAGCGGCGCACGCGACATCAAGCCGATCACCACCGAGCAGATGATGGAATTGCAGCGCCAACTCGCCAAGCGCGGGCTCGACGTTGGCGAGGTCGATGGCCGTCTCGGCGCCGGCACGCGCAAGGCGGTTGCGACCATGCAGGTCAAATACGGCATGCCGGCCGACGCCTGGCCGACCGAGGAGTTGATCGCGCGTCTGCAGAGCGAGCGAAACCCGGCGCCCGTAGCGCCGCTCGCCCGCAAGCCCGGGACCGAGACCAAGGCCGCGGAACGACCTGCAACGTCGCCTAAGCCCGTTCCGCCGGTCACCGCCGCACCGGTGTCGAGCTCCCCGGTCACAGCCGCGCCAAGCGAGCCCGAGATCGAAACACCGCGGCCGCGCCCAAGCCGCGCCGCCACTGCCGAGCCGGCGCCGCAGCCGGCCGCCGTCGCGCCGCCCTCACGCGACCGCATCACCGTGCGGGTCTGGACCGTGCAAGGCTGCCTGACCTTGCGCATGTCGCCGGAAAAGGCCCGAGAATATCGGCGGTGTTGATCGGCTCGAAAACTTCCAAACACGCCACATCATTATCTGTTAAGCGACGACGGTTTTCTTCGCTAGTCGCTGCCCCATGGCTCTTTGAGCCAATCGGAAAGCCTCTTTCCCTTCGAATTCAGCGTACCTGACGCGGCCCAGGTGATATCCTCTGGAAATTCAAAGACAACAATTTTCGCTTTGGGATTCAATTCGTAGATAAAGTCTCGAATTTTCTCAGCACTTGCGTCGGCATGAGCAGCAGTGTCTTCACGAATTGTAAGCAGCCAAAAATTTGCTATCCAGTGCCACCACGCGCCCAGTTTTCCAATGTAGTCTCGCAGCTTAGCTTCTTGCTCAGCCGTAAGCGGCTCCGCTGCGATCACGAATCTGCGTCTCATTTCCGGTGCTCTAGTTGCTTCGTTTCATCATGAGACACGGCGGTAACTACTTCATCTGATTCAAACAGACCCGAACGACTATCCCCCAACAGACCGTGCTCGATGGCCATTTTATTCAACGAATATTTTTCCGAGCGGAGAGCATCGCGATCAACAAACAAGCAATAGATGTATGAAAATGCATAGAGCAATATCGATCCGACTAGCGTCCAAACGAGTGGGGATAGCACCCATTCTGGGGCTTTTGCTACCAGCATCAGAACAATCGCTAGCGACAGCAGCCCCACAAGCCATGCCAAGGGCTTCAGCACATCCGAGCGCGAGAGCGTCGCATTCATTTGCTCGCGCATAAGAGACACGAGTTGCATGAAATTGGGCATATCTATTATTCCTGGGAGCTTGCTGCCACCTTGGATTAAAATTCATTCTAACGAAATCACACCACAGACCACTAGCGCTTTGTGAGTACCCCGTGCGCACAATCCCCGGCGCTTGCTAGGAAACGAAAGCGAAAGTCGCGGTCTACGGGGTTGGCGCCCCGCTCACGGCCAGTACCGCACCGCCAAGGAAGCAAGCCCAAGCAAAAGCGCTGGCACGGTGAGCCTATGGAATATCAGATAGGCGTACGCTGGCCACTTCCCAAAATGCCTGACCAACACCGAAACGTGCGCCAACGGTCCTCGCTCCGGCAAATGGATCAGAGTTATCGGTTTGCTTTCCGCCATGCGCCTATCTTCCCTAAGTCGGGCAACTAAATCCCTAAGTCTTTTCAGGCCTACCCCGGCAAAGGTTGCCGGGTTCAACTCCTCCACGGCGTCAGATATAGCGAAAAGTCAGCCGCTTGCAGCCTTAAGAAAAATCAATGGCTTAGCTGCAAAACTGGGAGCGACGGCGCACGCGATGACCCCACCCCGCATTTTCGATGCTCGCCGCGCCTTCCCATTCAAGGGAGAGGACGAATAGAACGATCCTCCCGGAATCCGGACATCGGCCATTCCTTCAATGCCGCCTTCGGCGGGCAACGCAGGGTGACGGGCCGGGGCCGCATCCTCTAGACTACCCGCAGCGGAGTTCCCCATGGCGCGTAACACCTTCTTTTGCATCGACGCCCACACCTGCGGCAATCCGGTGCGCGTCGTCGCCGGCGGCGGGCCGCTGCTGCCGCATGTGCCGATGATCGAGAAGCGCGAGATCTTCCTGCGCGATCACGACTGGGTGCGGCGCGCCCTGATGTTCGAGCCGCGCGGCCATAATGTGATGTCCGGCTCGATCCTTTATCCCTCGACGCGCGAGGATTGCGACGTCGGCGTCTTGTATATCGAGGTCTCGGGCTGCCTGCCGATGTGCGGCCACGGCACCATCGGCACCGTCACCGTCGCCATTGAGGAAGGTCTCGTGACGCCGCGCGAGCCCGGCAGGCTCGCCATCGAAGCTCCGGCAGGCCGTGTCGCCATCGAATACACGCAGAATGGCCGCTTCGTCGATCAGGTGCGCCTCTACAACATCGCCAGCTATCTGCACGCCACCGATGTCGAGATCGAGGTGCCGACGCTAGGGGCCATCACGCTCGATGTCGCCTATGGCGGCAATTACTACGCCATCATCGAACCGCAGAAGAACTGGCCGGGCCTCGACACCATGCCGGTCTCCGAAATCCAGCGCCTGTCGCCTCTGGTGCGCAAGGCGGCGCAGGAGAAGGTCGCGCCGGTGCATCCTGAGGATTCGCGCATTCGCGATGTCACCCATGTGCAGTGGACCGACAGGCCGCGCGCCGCGCGCGCCCACGCGCGCAACGCCGTGTTCTATGGCGACAAGGCCATCGACCGCTCGCCCTGCGGCACCGGTTCCTCGGCGCGCATGGCGCAGCTTGCCGGCAAGGGGAAACTGAAGTCCGGCCAGGAGTTCATCCACGAGAGCATCATCGGCACGATGTTCGATTGCCGCGTCGAATCCGAAACCACCGTCGGCAATCACCGCGCCATCCGCCCCAGTATCGCCGGCTGGGCCCAGGTCATCGGCCACAACACCATCTTCGTCGACGACCGCGACCCGCTGGCCCACGGCTTCCAGGTCGCCTGACGACCGCATCCAACGGCACCGCGGATTCTACGCCATCAGGAATTTCTTATGACTGCTACAAAGACCTTCGCGTTTCGCAACTCGCTTGGAGACATGGACCCCGAGTCCAGCGCCTACATGACCTTGCAGCCGCCGCCGCCGGCCACGCCGCCGACGCCGGAAATGGCGCGTGAAGGCATGCGCCGCGCGCGGCCGTTCAACCAGCCCGATCTGCCGCATGTCGGTTTGACGCGCGAATACACGGTGCAGGGCAAAGGCGGCGCCTTTCAGGTGCGCTACTATCGCGGCGTGCGCACCTTCCCCGACGAGGCGCTGCCGGTGCAGGTCTATTTCCACGGCGGCGGCTGGGTGATCGGCGATCTCGACAGCCATGACTGGGTGTGCCGCGCCGTCGCCAATGCCGCGAACTGCGCCGTGGTCAGCGTCGATTATCGCCTGGCACCGGAGCATCGTTTTCCGGCGGCGTTCGACGACGCGGTCGCCGCCACGCAATGGGTCGCCGCCAACGCGGCGATGCTGAAGATCGACCCGGCGCGTGTCTTCGTTGGCGGCGACAGCGCTGGCGGCAATCTCGCCGCCGTTGTCGCGCTCGCCCTGCGCAACGACAGCGACATCAGGCTGCGCGGACAGGTCCTCACTTATCCGAGCGTCGATCTCACCTTCGAGTACGACGTGCGCTTCGAGAAGGGCGTGGCGCTCACCAATGGCGGCATGCGCGATTTTATCGGCCACTACGTTCCGGACGCGGCGCAGCGCCGCGACTGGCGCTGCTCGCCATTGTTCGCGCAAAGCCTGAAAGGCCTGCCGCCGGCGCTGATCATCCTCGCCGGTTTCGATCCGCTCTATGATGAAGGCGAGGCCTACGCCGCGCGCCTCAAGGCCGAAGGCGTGCCGGTGACGGTGTCGCGCTATCCCGGCCAGATGCACGGCTTCGTGTCGCGGCCGAAACTGCTGCCGAAGGCCAACGACGCCGTAGCCGACATTGCTGCCTTCATGGACGCGCAGGAGAGCGCCGCTTGACCGAACCCGCCGACGCCGCCGAACGCCGCGCCCGGCCCGCGGTGGTCTGCTATCCGGTCGAAACGCTGCCGCAGCCAGACATGGCGATGCTCGAACGGGCGCGCGAGACGCTGACCAAGGTGTCGGAAATCATCGTGCCGCCGCGCGATGCCCGCACCTTCGAGGTGCCGGCCGGGCACTTCTTTCGCATCGTCTCGATCGAAGGCCCGCAGGTCGGCGATCTCAATTTGTGGAATGCGCAGGATCTGTCGGAGCGATTCTTCAGCGGTAAGACGCGGGCGCTGCACGCCACTCATGTCACTACCGGCAACCGGCTTTGGAGCACACTGCCCAATCTGCGGCCGCTCGCCACCATCTCCTATGACTCCCTCGGCTGGTACGGCTTCGACGCCGACGGCGGCGGCGTTCACGACGTCATCGGCACGCGCTGCGATCCCTACACCCACCGGCTGCTGTCCGGCGGCGATTATCACCACTGCTGCCACTCCAACCTGACGCGCGCTCTGGCGGCGGCGCGCAACATAGATGTGCGCGAGGCGGAAATGCACGTCCACGACGTGCTCAATGTCTTCATGTGCACCGGCTTCACGAAGGACACGCATCAGTATTTCATGAAGGCGAGCCCGGTGCGGCCCGGCGACTTCATCGAGTTCTTCGCCGAGATCGACTTGCTCGGTGCACTGTCGGCCTGCCCCGGCGGCGACTGCGGCGCCGAGCATTCCAGCGATGTGGCGAAGTGCTATCCGCTCAAGGTCGAGATCTTCAAGCCTGCCGAAGGCACCCTCGCCGGCTGGCAATCGCCGCAACGCAGCGCCTATCCGCGCACGCACGGCACGTAAATAAACACGGCGATTATGAACAAGGGTTCATCGCCGATCACATTCGCGATATTTGCGGCTGCAAGCGAAGGGAATTAGCCGGTTCATTCGTTGAATCGCCAGCACGGAACCTTTGCACCGTGACGGAGTGATACAGGTCATGTCCACGACGCACCGCATTTTGTCGAAAGCCGCGCTGGCACTGGTGATTGCCGCCCTGCCGCTGGCCGCGCTCGCGCAGCAGCCCGAACCCGACAAGCGCAAGCCGCCGGCTGCGGCCCGCCCCGCTGCGCCGCCTCCGGCCGCACGCCCCGCCCCTCCCGCCGCACGCCCGGCGCCGCCCCCCATGGCGCGCCCAGCGCCGCCGCCGATGGCGCGGCCCCAACCCCCCGCGATCCGTCAGGCTCCGCCGCAGATGTCGCGCCCGCAACCGCCGGCCAACCGGCCGCCGCCGAATTTTGCCCGGCCGCAGGCGCCGCAACGTGTCGCGCCACAACAGGCCAATCGCCCGCAGCGCCCGGCAGCGCAGAATGCGGCGCCGTCGGCCAATCCGCGCATCATCAACCGCGCCGAACGCCGCAATGCGCCGAACGCACCGGCAGCGCAGCCCAACGCCCCCGCCGTGCAACGCGCCGCGCCGACCGCCGCGCAGCAGCGCGCCACCGCGCGGCAAGAGCAGGTCGAGCGCCGCCGCGAACAGCGGGTGCTGCGCAATCTGCCGCCGGCCCAGCGCGCCGCGCGTCGTCAGCAGTTCGAGCAGGCTCGCCAGCAGCGCGCGGCGCAGCGCCAGCAACAGGCACAGCCGCAAGCCGTGCAGCCGAACGCCCGCGTCAATGCGGCGGCTGCAACCTCGGCGCAGCCGCAGCTTCGCCGCAACGGCCAGCCGCGCATCACGCCGCAGGCCTCGCGTCAGGGCCGCTTCGCCGGCGCGTTCGCCGGTCGCCAGGGCACGATTGCCGCGAGCGCCGCCGCTGCTGTCGGCGCGGCGCGTTGGCAACGCACGGCACCGCGTCAGGCCTGGCGCACCGGCCGCCGCGCCAATTTCGTCGCGTGGTACGGGCCGGTGTTCTGGCCCTACGCCTATTCGGACATCTTCGAATATACGTTCTTCCCGTCAGGCTATGACGACGGCTACTGGTACTACGCTTATGACGACTTCTTCGACGGCGTCTATTACGGCGAGTACGGCCCTCCGGCGGATTATGTCGGCGCGGTCGAAGCGTCGCCGCCGCGCGCGTCATCGCAGCCGCTGACTTACAAGAGCGTGCAAAGTCTTTGCCAGCAGCCCGGCAACGGCATCACCGCCTGGCCGATCGCCGAGATCGAAACCAAGGTCGGGCTCAATGCCGATCAGAAGGCGTTGCTGGGCAACGTGCAGAACGCCGGCAAGCGCGCCGCCGACGTGTTCAGGCAAACCTGCCCGTCGGAGAATGCCTATCCGCTGACGCCGCCCGGCCGCCTCGCCTCGATGACCGCGCGGCTCGACGCGACGTTGCAGGCGGTGGAGACGGTACGGCCGCCGCTGGCGACGTTCTACGACTCGCTCAATGACGAACAGAAGGAGCGCTTCAACGCCATCGGCCCCGGCAAGAACGTTGCCAATGCCGAGACCAAGGAAGCGCTGCCCGACGACGCCAGGAAGTGCGGCGAGAACAAATCCGGCCTCACCAATCTGCCGATCGAGCAGATCGAGGATGCGGTGAAGCCCACCGAGCAGCAGCAGGCGTCGCTCGATCGTCTCGGCGAGGCCACTGTGAAGGCGGTCGGCATTCTGCAGGCCGCCTGCCCGAGCGAAACGCCGATCACCCCGCCGGGCCGTCTCGAAGCCATCGAGACGCGGCTCAAGGCGATGGTCGATGCCGCCAATACGGTGAAGCAGCCGCTCGGCGATTTCTACGCCGGGCTGACCGCGGAGCAAAAGGCGCGCTTCAACCGCATGGGCCGCGACCTCACCGTCGGTCAGGCCGCGCAGTAAGGCAGCAAAAACAAGGGCGGCCACAGCGGCCGCCCTTCATCGTCCGGCTTGATTAAATAGTTTATTAACCATGGCGATCCCACAGTTGCTCTCCGATCCTGCTCGGAGAGCAACTTATGGCCGACCCTGCCCGCCCCGCCGTCGCCCCGGATACCGCGCGCCGCGACATTCTCATGGAGCGCGTAGCCAGTGCTGCCAATCTCGCCGCCGGCGATCACGCCGCCCGGATCGCGCTCGATGAGGCGCTGGAGGCGCTGCGCCAGGAGACGGCGCGGACCATGGCCTTTGTTCGCTGGCAGCGAACGACGCAGACTTATCGCCGCGCCGTCTACAAGGCCGCGCTCGAGGGCGCCCCCTCGCACGCGGCATAAAAAAGGCGGCCCATGAGGCCGCCTCTTTTATTCGTTGATGGAAGCGGTCGTTACTCCGCCGCGATCTTCACTTCCGGCGCGGCGGCGCGGATATCCGGCGAGACGTGCTTCTCGTACTTCTCGAAGTTCTTCTGGAACATGCCGACCAGCTCGCGCGCGGTCTTGTCGAACGCGGCCTTGTCCTTCCAGGTCTTGAACGGGTTCAAGAGGTGCGGCTCGACGCCCGGCACCGAGGTCGGCACTGAAAAACCGAAATAGGGATCGGTGCGGAAGTCGGCATCCTTGAGCGAGCCGTTGAGCGCCGCGGTCACCAAGGTGCGCGTTGCCTTGATCGGCATGCGGCGGCCGACGCCATAAATGCCGCCGGTCCAGCCGGAATTCACCAGCCAGACATCGACATTGTGCTCGTTGATGTATTTTTTCAGCAGGTCCGCATAGACCGACGGATGGCGCGGCAGGAACGGCGAACCGAAGCAGGTCGAGAATTCCGGCTGCACGCCGACGAGGCCCTTCTCGGTGCCCGCGACCTTGGCGGTGTAGCCCGACAGGAAGTGATACATAGCCTGCTCGGGCGTCAGCTTGGCGACCGGCGGCATCACGCCGTAAGCGTCGGCGGTGAGGAAGATGATGTTCTTCGGGTGCGAGGCGCGGCCGGTGCGCGAAGCGTTCGGGATGAAATCGAGCGGATAGGCCGAGCGGGTGTTCTCGGTCTTGGAGCCGTCGTCATAGTCCGGCACGCGCGTATCCGGATCGAACACGACGTTCTCGAGCACCGAGCCGAAACGGTTGGTGGCGTCCCAGATCATCGGCTCGGCTTCCTGGCTGAGCTTGATGGTCTTGGCGTAACAGCCGCCTTCGAAATTGAAGATGCCGTTCTCGCTCCAGCCGGTCTCGTCGTCGCCGATGAGAATGCGGTTGGGGTCGGCGGACAAGGTGGTCTTGCCGGTGCCTGACAGGCCGAAGAAAAGCGCGCTTTCCTTGCCGTCCTTCGAGACGTTGGCCGAGCAGTGCATCGGCATCACGTTCTTGGCCGGCAGGTAGAAGTTGAGCGTGGTGAACACCGACTTCTTCATTTCGCCGGCATAGGACGAACCCGCGATCAGCACGATCTTGCGGGTGAAGTCGATCGCTACCATCGTGTCGGAGCCTTCGCGGCCGCCGTGACGCTTGGCGTCGGGCTTGAACGACGGCAGATCGACGATGGTCATTTCCGGTACGTAGCTGGCGAGCGCCGAACGCTCCGGGCGGATCAGAAGCTGACGGATGAACAGCGAGTGCCAGGCGAGTTCGGTGAAGACGCGAACCTTGATCTGATGCGTCGGATCGGCACCGCCGACCAGATCCTGCGCGAACAGCGTCTTGCCCTTCACATGCGCCTGGAAGTCGGCGAGCATGTTGTCGAAATTTTCCTTCGACATCTTGCGGTTGCCGTCCCACCACAAAACGTCGCGCGTCAAATCGTCTTCGACGGTGTGTTTGTCCTTCGGCGAGCGGCCGGTGTGATGGCCGGTCTCGGCGCAGAGCGCGCCACCAGCGACGATGTTGGCCTCGCCATTCAGCAGCGCGTGTTCATAGAGCTTGGGCTCGGTGAGGTTCCAGTTGACGCCTTTAAGATCGGTGAAGCCGAATTTGTCGGCGCCGTATGCGGCGTTCCGTACACCCGTTTCCTGCACGCTTGCTCTCCCACTCCGGCGGAAAAAGCACCGCCGCGGCCGCTGTGGCCGAATTCCATTTAAGACTTTCGTCGAGGTCTTGCCCGAAAGCGCGCGACCTTAATCATCACGCTCATGAATGCCAAGATCAAATGCCATGCATAATAAGCCCATGGCATTGCACTGCATCAATGACTTAACGCTCGTGGTGGGCCACGGGTTTCACAAAGCTTGATGAGTCATATGATGACTGATCAATGATGCAGAGCGGCAAGCCCTTCACAAAGCACGCGCCTTCTCCGCCAGCTCCTTCAAAATCGCGCGCAGCGCGCCAGCGTCAGACACACGCCGCGGAAACGCCAGACGCAGCGACAGCGGCCCATTCTGCAGATCGAGGCCATCGGGATCGATACCGGTGCAACGCCAGAGCCCATCGGGCGCACCCAGCAATTTCACCGCGTAGAGATTGAGTGCCGCGCCGTGGTCCTCGTTCATGTGGACGACCGCGCCCTCCTCGGCGTCGATGAGCTCCCGTGCATCGGCGATGTCAGTCAACACATCCGCGGCTTTTAGATCGGCGGCGCGCGCGAAACCGCCGTTCAAATGTGCAGAGACCACATCCATCCGCCAGAACGCGAAGTCGGCGAAGCCGGCATAAAGCTGCGATTTCGGGTGATGCGCCAGGAAGCGCCGGCGCAGACGCGCTTCATCGACGTGCTCGCGCGGTACCAGGATAAATTGGCCGAGCACCGTCAGACGGGGGTGGGCGAGCGCATCGCCCTTCCCCGTCTCGGCCAGCATCACCGAGGCCCGGCCGTCCACCTCCAGATTGGCCGTATGGGTGGACAGCCGCGAAATGAGGAGGACCGGCGAGCCGTCGGCATCGGTTCCAATGTTCACCAGCGAGGCGAAGGGGTGTCCGGTGTTGCGGTCCAGGGTCGCCAGGGTTCCCGCCCGAAGGCGGCGCAGCAGGTCCCGGGCGACCGGCCCCGGCAGGAAATCGGCCGGCGGGGCGGCATTCTCCGGCAGGCGGTCGGGCATGGCACCAGGAAGGGCGGCACCAGGAAGGGCGGAACCGGGAAGGGCGCCGGGTCGTTCGGTCATGGTCACACGGTCTCGCTCATTGAAAACACGGCTGTTTCTGGCCAATTACCCTTGAATTCGGCCCAGAATCACATAGTTGTTGCAAAGAGGCCACAATTCGAACCCCGTTTGCAGGCTTCAAATCGCGCGGGACGACACGTCAGAAGGGGCTTTTATGCCAACCATCGCGCTCGTGGACGATGACCGCAATATCCTGACCTCGGTGTCCATGGCACTCGAGGCCGAAGGCTATCGGATCATGACCTATACCGACGGCGCCTCCGCCATCGACGGGTTCAAGACCTCGCCGCCGGACCTCGCCATTCTCGACATCAAGATGCCGCGCATGGACGGCATGGAGACGTTGCGCCGCCTGCGCCAGAAGTCCGATGTTCCGGTCATCTTCCTCACCTCCAAGGACGAGGAAATCGACGAACTGTTCGGGCTCAAGATGGGCGCCGACGACTTCATCCGCAAACCGTTCTCCCAGCGTTTGCTGGTCGAGCGCGTCAAGGCGGTGCTGCGCCGCGCCACGCCGAAGGACGGCACGGCGCCGAAAGAAGTCGATACCACCAAGGTGCTCGAGCGCGGCCTGCTGCGCATGGACCCGGAGCGTCACACCTGCACCTGGAAGGGCGAGCCGGTGACGCTCACCGTCACCGAATTCCTCATCCTGCAGGCGCTCGCCACCCGCCCCGGCGTTGTGAAGAGCCGCAACGCGCTGATGGACGCCGCCTACGACGATCAGGTCTATGTCGACGACCGCACCATCGACAGCCACATCAAGCGCCTGCGCAAGAAGTTCAAGCAGGTCGATGACGACTTCGAAATGATCGAGACGCTCTACGGCGTCGGCTATCGCTTCAAGGAATGATAAGATACGCGGCGTCGCCCCGATGACGGCGCGCTCCCTCTCCCCTGCGGGGAGAGGGTTGGGGTGAGGGGGCAAGTGCGCCGGATATGTTCTAACCCCTCACCCGAACCGCTCCGCGGTTCGACCTCTCCCCATGGGAGAGGTGAAGAAAGTGTCGCAGCACCGCGGCCAAATGGCTGGGGCAGGTAACGTGCTCGATCGAACCGCAGAGCAGCAGGCACGCGAAGCCGAAGCGGCGACCGAAGGCGACACGCCGGCGGCCGCAGGGGCCGGTCGTGGCTGGAGCCTGCGCGGGCTGTTGCGTTCGGTCTGGTCGTTCTTCGTCACGCTGAGCTTTTCCAGCCTCACCCGCCGCATCGTCTTTCTCAATCTCGCCGGCCTCTGCGCGCTGTTGTTCGGCGTCATGTACCTGTCTCAGTTTCGCGCCGGCCTGATCGATGCGCGCGTGCAGAGCCTTCTGGTGCAGGGCGAGATCATCGCCGGCGCGATTGCCGCGTCCGCCACGGTCGAAAGCGACGCCGTCACCATCGACCCGGATCGCCTGCTCGAATTGCAGGCCGGCGAAAGCTACGGCCCGCCGGATGATGCGCTGTCCGGCATCGAATTCCCGATCAATCCCGAGCGCGTCGCGCCGGTGTTGCGCCGCCTCGTCTCGCCGACCAAGACGCGCGCCCGCATCTATGACCGCGAGGGCGTGCTCATCCTCGACAGCCGCAATCTCTATGGCCGCGGCGATGTGCTGCGCTTCGACCTGCCGTCGCCGACGGCCGTCGAGCCGGGCCTGATGGAGCGCGGCTATATCGCCATCCGCCGCTGGCTCGGCCGCGGCGACCTGCCGCTCTACCGCGAACTCGGGCCCGAGAACGGCAAGGGCTATGGCGAAATCCGCCAGGCGCTGGCCGGCCTGCATGCCAGCGAAGTGCGCGTCAACGACCGCGGCGAAGTCATCGTCTCCGTCGCCGTGCCGGTGCAGCGTTTCCGCGCGGTGCGCGGCGCGCTCATGCTGTCGACGCAAGGCGCCGATATCGACGACATGGTGGAGGCCGAACGCCTCGCCATCGTGAAGGTGTTTCTTGTCGCCGGTGGCGTGATGGTGGTGCTGTCGATCCTGCTCGCCGGCACCATTGCCGGCCCGGTGCGCCGTCTCGCCGATGCCGCCGAACGGGTGCGCCGGCGCATCAAGTCGCGCGTCGAGATTCCCGACTTCACCGGCCGTCACGACGAGATCGGCGAACTGTCCGGCGCGCTGCGCGATATGACCAATGCGCTGTACAGCCGCATCGAGGCGATCGAAAGCTTCGCCGCCGACGTGTCGCATGAACTGAAGAATCCGCTGACGTCGCTGCGCTCCGCCGTCGAAACGCTGCCGATGGCCAAGACCGAAGCCAATCGCGCGCGGCTGCTCGAAGTCATCCAGCACGACGTCAAGCGGCTCAACCGCCTCATCACCGACATCTCGGATGCGAGCCGGCTCGACGCCGAGCTGCAGCGTCAGGAAGTAGCGATCGTCGATCTGGCGCGGCTGCTCGATGCCCTGGTTTCGACCGCCAACGAGGTGGGCTCGAACAACGTCAAAGTGACGCTGACTTTCGAGGGCGGCCAGCCGGCGCAGTTCAGGATGCCCGGCCACGATTCCCGTCTTGGCCAGGTGGTGTCGAACCTCATCGACAATGCGCGTTCGTTCTCGCCGGAGGGCGGCACCGTGCGGGTGACCTGCCGCAAGGTGAAGAGCGAGATCGAGATTATCGTCGATGACGACGGCCCCGGCATCCAACCCGACGCCATGGAGAAGGTGTTCGAGCGCTTCTACACCGACCGCCCGCATCAGGGCTTCGGCCAGAACTCCGGTCTCGGCCTGTCGATCTCCAAACAGATCGTCGAAGCCCATGGCGGCTCCATCCGCGCCGAAAACCGTGTCGCCGCAGTCAAGCCGGGCGACAAGTCCGGCGCGGAGCCGCGCATCCTCGGCGCCCGCTTCGTCGTGCGCCTGCCGGGGAAGTAGGCCGAACCGCGTGTATTGAAGTCCGTGCCAAGCATGGTCCCAAGGGCTATGGATTCCGGGCTAGCGGCCTTCGGTCGCGCCTTGGAATGACACCATGTCCACCACCACCCACGCCTCGGCTGTCCTGATCGGCGCCACCGCCGTGCTGATCCGCGGCGCGTCGGGCTCCGGCAAATCGCGCCTCGCCTGGGCGCTGATCAATGCGCAAACGCAGGGCCTGCTGCGCTTTTCCCGACTGGTCGGCGATGACCGCGTTGTCCTCGAGGCCTGCAATGGCCATCTGCTGGTACGGCCGGCGCCTGCCCTGGCGGGCCTGATCGAAATCCGCGGCCTTGGCATCCGCTGCCTGCCCTGCGAACCGGTCGCCGCGGTCGGTCTGGTGGTCGATCTGGAGGCCGGCGACGCCGAGCGCCTGCCGACCCCGGAGGCGTCTCGAACGGCCATTTCCGGGGTGATTTTACCGCGGCTTGCCGTCGCACCGGATGCCGATCCGCTGCTCCTGGTCGTTGGATATCTGTCCTCGGGCGCCATGACCGGGGGATAGGCCGGGATGGCAATTGACCCGGAATCAAGGCTGGAGTACCTCGTCGCCCCTCGTTTCGTTAAGGAAAATTAACCATGCCGGGGGTAGCCTCCGGCGGCCGAAACCCTGGATAGAGCGCGCTTTGACATCGCCTTCCCGCGTTGCAGCAGAACGCCTATATAGCAAGTCAAGCCCTTGCAACGGGGCTTCGGATGCGCCTCAATGCGCCCCCATTCGTGCGGCGCAACAACAACAAGGCGCCCGCGAGGAGTTCGGAATGATCGGCCTCGTTTTAGTGACCCACGGGCGGCTCGCCACCGAGTTTCGCTCGGCCCTTGAGCACGTGGTGGGTCCGCAAACCCAGATTGAGGCCGTAACCATCGGCCCCGACGATGACGCCGAGCAATGTCGCATGAACATTCTCGACGCGGTCAAACGCGTCGATTCCGGCGAGGGCGTTGCCATTCTCACGGATATGTTCGGCGGCACGCCGTCGAATCTGGCCATTTCGGTGATGAGCCAACCCAAGGTCGAGGTGCTGGCCGGTATTAATCTGCCGATGCTGATCAAGCTGGCCAAGGTGCGGGAGACCACGCCCCTCGAAGACGCGGTCGCCGCCGCCCAGGAGGCCGGCCGCAAGTACTGTACGATCGCCAGCCGGGTCCTGAACGGCAAATGACGCTGCCGCGCAGCGACGCTCCCGATCCGCATGGCGCCGGCGTCAGCCGCGACGTCGAGATCGTCAACAAGAAGGGCCTGCACGCCCGGGCATCCGCCAAATTCGTGCAGCACGCCGAAAAGTTCGACGCCGCTATCATCGTCACCTGCCGCGGCGAAACCGTCGGGGCCACCTCGATCATGGGCCTGATGATGCTGGCCGCCGGGCCCGGTTCGAAGATTGCCATCAAGGCCACCGGCAAGGATGCCAAGGCCGCGGTCGATGATCTCTGTGCGCTGGTCTCCGATCGCTTCGGCGAGGAAGAGTAAGCGCGTCGCCGCGATACCACCGGCCCGCGGCGCCTTTTTACCGTTGAGCAAAGTCAAAGCCGCAACCACGCGCCGCGTCAGGATGGCCTCTCTCAAAAAACGGAGAGCGGCCATGCAGTGGCGTTCAGGCGTGTTCGGCGGAGCGGCAGCTCTGGCCCTAATCGCGTTCGGACCATCGCTCGCGGATGCCTGTTCGCGGGCGCTGTGGTCCGACAACGGCCAGGCGGTCGTCACCGGCCGCAACATGGACTGGCCCGAGGACATGAAGACCGACCTGTGGGCCTTCCCGCGCGGCATCGCGCGCAAGGGCGGCAGCGGCGACGCCAACGAACTGGCGTGGACGTCGAAATACGGCAGCGTCGCAGCCGCCGTTTACAACATGGCGACCGGCGACGGCATCAACGAGAAGGGCCTCGTTGCCAATCTCCTGTGGCTGTCGGAATCCGACTACGGAAAACGCGATCCCGGCAAGCCGGGGCTCGCGCTGTCGCTCTGGGCGCAATACAACCTCGACAACTTCGCCACCGTCGATGAGGCCGTCGCCGACATCGCCAAAGGCGGCTATCAACTCGTGACGGCGGCGATGCCCGGCCACGAAACCGCGACAGTGCATCTGTCGCTGTCGGATGCGTCGGGAGATTCGGCAATTGTCGAAATCGTCGATGGCGGTCAGGTGCGCATCCATCACGATCGCCGCTATCTCGTGATGACGAACTCGCCGCCCTTCGCCGAACAGCTTGCCAATCTCGAGAAGTATCATGTCTTCGGCGGGGAACAGCCTTTGCCGGGCACCAGCGAAGCCAGCGACCGCTTCGTGCGCGCGGCCTATTACATCCAGAATCAAACCAAGCCGTCGGACCTGCGGCAGACGGTCGCCCGCATGCTCTCGGTGATGCGCAATGTGGCGCAGCCTTTCGTTCAGCCCGATCCGAAGCGGCCGGAAGCCTCGCACACGATCTGGCGCGCGGTCGCCGATTCCACCAACCGGATTTACTTCTACGAATCCACGCTCAGTCCGAACATCGTCTGGGTCACGCTTGACGGGCTCGACTTTGCCGCCGGCCAGCCGGTCCGCAAGCTCGACCTCGTCAACAGCGGCGACCTGGTGGGGAACGTCACCGACCAGTTCAAGCCGGCGGAGCCCTTCGTCTTCAAGACGGCCGGTCCCTGAAGTACCTCAGATCACCAGCACAGCGCCATCGCAGCGCAGGTTCGACACCCAGACATCGGCCTGCCCGAGGCCGACGCCGAGCGTTTGCAAAACGGACGACAGAAGCTGATCGATCGGCGACGCCGCGTTGACGAGCAGTCCTGACACCCCCGCCGTGATGGCGGGGACGCCGAGGCCCAGACCCAGAACGCTGACACCGAGTTGCGTGTTGCCAAGGAGGCTGGCCAGCAGCGAACCGGAAAACGACGATGTGCCGACGGTCTGCTTCCGGTAAGCGACGATGTCGCTATAGGTGAACGTCACCGGCGTCGGCGACATGTTGCTGACGCTGACATGTGCCTTGCCTGTGACCTTGAGGCCGGCCACATCGACGAGCGCGGCCGGGCCCGGATTCGGCGCACTGCTGAAATTGATGAACTGTGACGCTGAGACGTTGCCAATCCAGGCGTCGATCAAGCCGGGCGTCACATCGAGCGTCACCCGCGACGCCGCAATGTCCGGGAAACCGCAGGACAGCCTTGAAAGCGTGGCCGTGCCGGACGCAATTTCGATATAGATCGGCACATTGACCGCGGCGTAAGGGGCGACACCGACGAGCTGGACATTGAGCAGAATGCGCGTCTGGGCCGTATGCACAGTGGCCCCGGTACTTCCGAAAGCAACCCAGCTTGTGCCCTGCGGCCTCTCCCCGATCGCCACCTTCAATGACGCCGAAGCGATGCCCGGGATACCGGCGTTGACGGCAAACGCGGCCTGATTGTCGCCGGTGGCGAGACCGGCCACGGCCGACACCATGTCGAATGCGGCAAGTGAGGCCGACACCTTCGGCTTCTGGCCGACGCTCATCGTCGCATAAGGGCCGAGATCGATCATCGATATAACCTTTATCTTCGAGCTACTACCAAGCGCGCGCTGCCAAATTGCGGTCAGCGCCAGGACGCCACGGTCAAGGGCGCCGTATTGCTGTTTCGCGGTATCGACCATCGCGCCGAAAAAATCGCCGGACGTCACGCTGGCGTTCAAAACCTTGTCGTAGGTCCCCGCCGTGATCTGCATGCGTGTCGCCAGCGCATTGACGACGCCGAAGGCATCGAGCTTCATGGATAGCAGCGCGTCGTAGTCCATCACCGACAGCGACAACGTCGTACCGAGCATGCTGCCGAGCATGGCGTTGAGCAGACCGCCATCGATCTTCAAGAGCCGTGAGCCGATAGCGAACTGCGCGAATGACGACTGCGTCGCCGTGGCCGTGGTGCGAACCGCGAACTTGTCCTGCCCGGTCAGAATGCGGGCGAAGAACAGCGGCGTCGACGAGGACAGCGTGACGCGGGCTGCATTGGCGCTGGCCTGATCCGACGGCACAAACCGCTTGTCGGGCGGGACCGCGAGGTTGGCGCTGTAAGTGCCATACTCCAGGCGATACGCCGCATCGGCGATCTTGTTGCGGGCGATGGTGGCGCCGGCCGCCTTGTCGGCATTGGCCAGATCGGAAACGGCGGACAGCGCCGCCAGATCGACGACGCCCTGCGCCTTGCGGCGGTCGGTATAGACCGAGCCGACATCGACGCCGAGCGCCGTAAAACCGATCAGCGTCGTCAGAAGAATGGCGGACGTGACGGCGACGGCGCCGCGCCGATCGGTGGCGAATGAGGCCAGTGTCGGAATGAGGCTGCGGACCGGTCGCTTCATCGCAGATCCCTTCAATAGCCGCCGCGCTGAATCGCCGCCGTCCGGATGATGGTTGGCGACGGCATGGGGATGAAGTTCGGCAGATTGAAGATGAACATGCCGGAGGCATCGTAGCTGACGGTCACGGAAAAGGTGCTGGTTGCGGGATCGGTCGCGGCGCCGGCAAGCGTCAGATCGTGAGCCGTCAAAAAGGGGTATTTCTCGACGTTCGTGGCGATGCTGCTTTGCGCGAGCGATTGGCGTTCGTCATCGGTCAGGCCGCCGATCGACGCGCGTGCCGCCTCCGCGGTGAGCTGCTGCAGCCCGTGAAGCAACGCGAAGTAACTGCCGTAGGCGAAGATGCCGATGAGCAGCACCAGAAACACCGGCATGATGATCGCGAATTCGACCGCGGAGGCGCCTCGCGTATCGGCGAAGAACAAGGGTGGGCGATGTTGTTTCATGGCGCGAGCTTTGCACGCGCCTGTTGCCCGTCAGTTTAGCGATTCATCCGAGATATTGAGTGTGTGCAGTTTTCTATGCCAGCGGCAATTTTGATCGCGCATCAGTTTCGCCGCGGTCATTCCGTCGCGTGGCCGTTGCGGTTGGCTTGTCGCGCACGAGGATGGCGTCGGAGCGAGGCGCAAGCCGGCGCAACAGCGCGAGAAGTTTGTCGAGTCCATCGGCTTCGAAACCACGCCGGATTTCGACGCCGGCGTCGGTCTGCCGGAGCTTCGGCAAATAATAATCGGAAGCGGCAATGAGCGGCGCCCGCAAAAGGCGCTTGGGCAACACCATCAGTCCGATGCCGGCAGCGACCGCAGCCATGCGCGATTGCAGATCGGCAGCGGCAAAGGCGACCCGGTACGAACTGCCGGCGCGCTCCACGGCCTCGACCGCCGACAGTTCGTCATAGTCGTCCGGCCATACGACCAGCGGCAGCGGCATGCCGGGGCTGAGGACGAAATCGGCCCGCCGGGCCCAGACCACTTCTTCCTGCCAGGCGAATTCGGTGTTGGCTTCGCGCTGCGGATTCATCAGCGAGAACACGATATCGAAGTAGCCGTCCGCCAGGCCTTTGACCAAGTCCATCGAGCGGTCGCAGTGGATGTACAGCGGCGGCAGCTTCTCCTCGGAGGCCAGCTCAAGAAAGCGCTCGGCGAAGAACACCGACAGGCCGAGCCGGATCGGCTGGCAATCGCGGGCGGCGCCGCCGATGGCCATGATCTGATCGTTGGCCTGGAGCAGCCGGCGGGCATGGGCGAGCACCAGCTTGCCGAGCGGGGTGAAATCCACCCCGCCGCCGGCCGTCTTGCTGAAGACGGCGCCGCCGACCACGGTCTGCAGTCGCTTCACCTGGGCGCTGATGGCCGGCTGGCTGAGATTGAGTCGGTCCCCGGCCTTGGAGAAGCTGCCCAGCTCCGCGATCGCCACCAGTGTACGCACGATTTCCGTCGGAATGTTCGTCGGCTGATGGCGTCGATGCACCGGCTACCTCCTATGGGTCGTTGTTCCATTTTCAAGAGAAAGCCGTGAATTACATATTACCACCGAATGCGAGAAATTTTATCAAAATCATTTTTTACGTGTTGAATACGGAACTTCCGCCAGCCCCAACAAACATAAAGAAATCTTTATATATGCGTTGCGGCCTCCGGCGGGGGCTGTTATAGGCACGCCATTCCACGAAACCCCGCCCGGGAAGGATCGCGCATGCCTATCGCCAGTGAATACATCGTCAAGGACATCGGCCTCGCCGATTTCGGCCGCAAGGAACTCTCGCTGGCCGAAACCGAAATGCCCGGCCTGATGGCGACCCGCGAGGAATACGGCCCGAAGCAGCCGCTCAAGGGCGCGCGCATCGCCGGCTCGCTGCACATGACGATCCAGACCGGCGTGCTGATCGAGACCCTCGTCGCGCTCGGCGCCGACGTGCGCTGGGTGTCCTGCAACATCTATTCGACCCAGGATCACGCCGCCGCCGCCATCGCCGCCGCCGGCGTGCCGGTGTTCGCCGTCAAGGGCGAGACGCTGAAAGACTACTGGGACTACACCGCCAAGCTGTTCGACTGGCATGGCGGCGGCTATCCGAACATGATCCTCGATGACGGCGGCGACGCCACGATGTACGTCCACCTCGGCCTCAAGGCCGAGAAGGGCGACACCGCGTTCCTCGACAAGCCGGGCTCGGAAGAAGAGGAAGTGTTCTTCGCCCTGCTCAAGAAGCAGCTCAAGGAAAAGCCGAAGGGCTACTTCCAGGCCATCGCCGACTCGATCAAGGGCGTCTCGGAAGAGACCACCACCGGCGTGCACCGTCTCTACGACATGCAGAAGGCCGGCACGCTGCTGTGGCCCGCCATCAACGTCAACGACTCGGTCACCAAGTCGAAGTTCGACAACCTCTATGGCTGCCGTGAATCGCTGGTGGACGGCATCCGCCGCGGCACCGACGTGATGATGTCGGGCAAGGTGGCGATGGTCGCCGGCTTCGGCGACGTCGGCAAGGGTTCGGCGGCCTCGCTGCGCCAGGCCGGCTGCCGCGTGATGGTCTCGGAAATCGATCCGATCTGCGCGCTGCAGGCGGCGATGGAAGGTTATCAGGTCGTCACGATGGAAGAAGCCGCGCCGCAGGCCGACATCTTCGTCACCGCGACCGGCAACAAGGACATCATCACGCTCGAGCACATGCGCGCGATGAAGGATCGCGCCATCGTCTGCAACATCGGCCACTTCGACAACGAGATCCAGATCGCCTCGCTGAAGAACCTGAAGTGGACCAACATCAAGCCGCAGGTGGACGAGATCACCTTCCCCGACGGCCACCGCATCATCATGCTGTCGGAAGGCCGCCTGGTGAACCTCGGCAACGCCATGGGCCACCCGTCTTTCGTGATGTCGGCGTCCTTCACCAACCAGACCTTGGCGCAGATCGAGCTGTGGGCGAACAACAAGGACGGCAAGTACAAGAAGGAAGTGTACGTGCTGCCGAAATCGCTCGACGAGAAGGTCGCTCGCCTGCATCTGGCCAAGATCGGCGTCAAGCTCACGGAGCTGAAGAAAGATCAGGCCGACTATATCGGCGTCAAGGTCGAGGGCCCGTTCAAGAGCGATCACTACCGCTACTAAGCGATCGGCATTTCGCCAAGGAAAAGGCCGGGCTCACGCTCGGCCTTTTTTATTTCCCCGCCGCGGCCGGGCCGAGCAGATCCACCCAGCGCCGCACGTCGATGGTCATCCAGATCATCCAGCCGAGCACGATGAAGGCGAGGAACGGCTTGACCACGCGATCAACCTCGAGCGCGCCATGGAAGGCGATGATCAGCACCGCGACGATCAACAGCCAGGCGCGCTGGTCATGCGTGTTGCGCTTGAGCAGCATCAGCGCGAGGCCGGCGAGCGTCGGCGTCAGCACCAGGAACGACAGGAATTCGTTACGCGGCCCGAACAGGTTGATGTAGCAGGCGGCATAGAGCGTCACCGCCACGGCGAAGACGACGATGTTGCCGTAGCGCGCGATGCGCCACACCAGCGCGAGGAAGCCGAGCGCGGCGGCGAGACGGATCACCGTCTGCAGCCCATGCGGCACCACGATGCCGAAGGTGTCGAGCATGGTGGCGAAGTCCGCCTGGTAGAGCCACTGCCCCGGCTCGACCGTGGTCAGCTGCTGCAGCTTGGCGATCCAGATGCGGTATTGCTCGGCGACATAGGCCGGATGGCCGAAGGCGAAAGGCAGCACCAGGGCGGCGACCAGAGCGAGCGTCAGCCAGATCCGCATCTTCGGCTGGGTCGCGCCGCACAGCAACAGCATCACCAGCGACAACGGCTTGATGACGATGCTGAAGAACAGCCACAGCGAGGCAACGATCCATTGCCGCTTGGCGATGGCCACCGCCGCCAGCATCATGAAGGCGGTCATGCCGACCTGCGCCTGCACGTATTTGAGATTGAACCAGGCGTTCGGAATGTTGAGCGCCAGCAGCAGGCCGGTGAGATTGATGACGTCGGCACGGCTCTGCTCCGGCAGCAGCAGGCGCATCATCGCATAGGCGGCCCAGGTCAGCAGCGCCGCCGAGATCGCCGCCGCGATCGCCGCGGCGACCACCGGTGAAAACATCGGCAGTGGCCCGAGCACCAAGACCGACACCGGCCAGTATAAATACTCGCCGAGCGTCGACATGTCGTAGACCTGCCCGCCGCTCCAGAAGCCGTGCGCGGCATTGAGGTAGGCCTGGAAGGTCGAGCCGAAACGGCGCGGATGCGTGCGCAGCAGGGTCGCGATCAGGAAGGCGATCCAGAGGCCCCAGCCGATCCACGGATAGCGCAGGAAGAACGCGGCGACGCGATCCTCGATGCGCAACAGGTTATCGTAGCTGAAGAAGCTCGCGGTCCCGCTTTTGGTATCCAAGGCCCTGCCCTCTCTTTACGGGCAAGCGCATATCACGACCGCGGCGGCACCACCATGACCGTATAACGTCGCGGCTCGGCGCCAGGCTGCCCCGGCGTCTGCACGATGGTGGTCTGGTTGGTCTGGAATGCCGCGCCGTCCATATCGGCCTTGGCGCGAGACAGACAGGCCTCGTCTCCGGCAAAGCAGATCTGCACCATGCCGGCCTGCCGCAAGGTCACCGGATCGGGTGGCACGATGAAACCGGGAACCAGCGCACGCGGCTTGTCGGCAGCATAGGCGGTTACCGGCAGCACGATATCGCCGTCGCCGCCGATATAGCGCAGCGGGTAAGGCACGATCTGGTGCCACAAGCGCTCCACCTCGCGCGCCAGCAAGGGCGCCTGAGCCGCCGCGCTCGGCGGCCCTTTGGGCAGGCCCTGCGCGGCGATGAAGGGCGACGCGGCGAGCAGGATCAGCGGCAGCGCCGCGGCGAAGATCGCAACGCGTTCACTGTCGACCGGGCGCCACGTCACCTCTTTCGGCGACAGCAACAGAATGGGCAGAAGGGCCCAGGCCGACATCGACCACAGCGACGTGATCTGCACGCCCGCGAGCACGGCGGCAATCGCCGGCAACAAGAGCGGGCCCCAGAAGGCCAGCGCCACCAGACGGCGGTCATCGACATTGTGCTTATCTTGCGGCCATGCCATCTCGCGCAAGGTCGCAACATTCACACGCGCCGCCACGAACACGATGATCGCCGGCAGTGCGACATAGCCGAACGAGCCGGCAAGATAGCCGAGCGCCGCGACGATGGTCGCACCGAACGAATTCGCCTCGTGCACGGCGGACGCATATTTGAACGTGGAGAAATCGTGCTCGATGAGCCAGATGACATGCGGCGCGATCAGCGCCGCGCCGACCGTCACGGTGAACCACGGCGCCGCCGACCGGAAATAAGCGCTGCGCCGCCGGTCGGCGAGCGCGGCAATGACCAGCCCGGCGACGAGAAAGATCGACCAGTATTTTCCGAGCATGGCGGCGGCGGCGAAGATGCCGGCGAAAGCCGCGGCGCGCGGGCTGCGCGTCGTGTAGGAGCGCAGGAAGAACAAGGTGGTGAGCGCCCACAGCGGCATCAGCACGGTGTTGACGTTGAACTTCAGCGCATGGAAGGAAAAGAACGGGATCAGCGTCATGATCGCCAGACCCGCGACGCGCTTCCGCAACGGCAGATACTCCGCCGACATCAGCCAGATCACCCACAGCGTAATAGCCGGCATCAACATCGCCAGCAGGTAGTAGGACCAGTTGGCAATCGGGACGAGCTGGAACCAGCCGCCGACCAGCCACGCGGCCAACGGCGGATGTTTGAGATAACCGAAGTCTAGATCGCGCGACCACGCGATGATTTCGGTCATGTCCGGATGGAAGCCGGCCGGCCCCTTGGTGATGACGCCATAGGCGGTCCACACCGCCGTATAGGCCATCAGTGCGAAGAACACCGTGACATTGGCGTTGTCCGGACCGGTGACGGAAGCGCGGAAGTTCCTGAGGAAGTGGACGAGGCGAAGCATGGGCCTGCCTATGCCACGGCGGACGGCGGGCGTCACGCCGCGTTTCCTTTCCTCTCTCCCCGCAGGTGTAGCTTCTCTTTTCCCTGCTCCGCGAAGCGGCCCCTCTTTCCCCTCCCCCCGCGGAGCGGTGGGGAGGGTCGGTGAGCATCGCTTTGCGATGCGAACCGGGGTGGGGGGACGGCCATTATAGAAAGAGCCCCCCACCCCTGACCCCTCCCCGCCACTCGCTGCGCTCGTGTGGGGAGGGGAAAATTCGCTCACACTTCCTTGAAATAAAAACTCGTCGCCGTCGGAATGCCGAGAGTCGAAAGCGCATGGCCCGGCACGATGCCGAATTGCGTCCAGCCGCAGCTTGAATAGAGCAGATCGCCGGACGAGCCTGTCGTCGTATCGAGCATCAGCAGGGTGCGGCCTTTGGCCCGGGCGAGCGCCTCGACGGCGTCGAGCAGTTTGCGGCCGAGGCCCTGCCGCCGCAGCATTGAGAGCACCAGCATCTTGCCGACATCGGCGCGGTGCGGCTGGTTCGGCTGCGGCGCCAGTGTCAGCACCACGGTGCCGACCAGCCGCTCGCCATCATCCGCAACGATAAGATGCCGGCTGCCATCGGCGATGCCGGGAATCTGCCCGCGCCAGAATGCCTCCGCCTCGCCCTGCGTGAAGCCGGCAAGGAAATTCACCGACGCGCCGCCCTCCACTGCATCGCACAGGATAACGCCGAGCTCGGCGATCCGCCGCGCCGCTTCGCCCGCATCGAGTTCGCGAATGACAATGCCGCTCATGCTCTCATCCCCTTCACGAACGCTGCGCGACCACGACCAGGTAATGCGCCGTCTTGGTCCCCGGATTGTGGAACGACACCGGCTGACCGAGATGCATGTGCAGGCAATCCCCGGTCTCGAGACGATGCGTGGTGTCACCGACCGTGATGTCCATGCGGCCGGCGAGCAGCACAATCTGCTGATCCAGCGCCGGCGTGCGCGAGGATTCCATCGTCACGGTAGCGCCGGGCGGAAACTCGACCTCGACGATATCGGCGGCTGCGCCGCTATTCGGCGGCGTCACGACGCGCCGCACATAGCCGCTGCCGGGGTCGCGCCACAGCGCCTGCTCGGCGCGGCGGGCCAAAGGCGAAGCCGCGCGCTCGGTCTCGGCAAACAGCGCCGACAGCGTGACATCGAGGCCGGCGCAGACCCGGGCGAGCAACTGCGCGGTCGGGTTCGATTCGCCGCGCTCGATGCGCGACAGCATGGCGCGGCTGACGCCGGATTTGTCCGCCAGCGCTTCCAGCGTCAGGCCGCGGGCGGCCCGTAACGCCTTGATCCGCTCGCCAATGGCGCGGTCCAGGGGATCGATGGCAGCGTCGGCCTGTTCCATTATCTGATCATATGATTCCATTATATTAGAATCAAGCCAGCGAACCCGCCGTTAACGCCGGCCCGGCACATTGTCGCGCCATGGCCCAGCAGATCCTTGAGAAACCGCTCAATCCGACGCCGGTCGTTGACGCGCCCGCGCTGGCGCCGACGGCCGAGCCCGCGCCTGAACTCACCGTCGTCCTGCCGGCCTTCAACGAGCGCGCCAATATCCCGATCATGGTCGAGCGTCTGACGCGCGCCCTCGATGGCATCGACTGGGAAGTGATCGTCGTCGATGACAATTCGCCGGACGGCACCAGCGCCGTCACCCGTGCCTTTGGCGCCCAGGACCGCCGCGTCCGCTGCATCCGCCGTGTCGGCCGCCGCGGCCTCGCCGGCGCCTGCATCGAGGGCATGCTGGCGTCGCAGGCGGCTTACGTCGCGGTGATGGATGCCGACGGCCAGCATGACGAGACCGTTCTGGCGCGGATGGTCGCGACCTTGCGCGGCGGCAACACCGATCTGGTCGTCGCCTCGCGCTATATCGACGGCACCACCGACACCGGTTTTTCCGCCGGCCGCGCCAAGGCCAGCCAGTGGTCCACGGCGCTGGCGCGGAAGCTTCTGAAGGTCGAATTGACCGATCCGATGAGCGGCTTTTTCATGCTCCGCCGCGAGGTCATCGACGACCTGGCGCCGAAACTGTCCACGCAAGGCTTCAAGATCCTGCTCGATATTGCCGCGACCGGCCGCGACTTTCTGCGCACCACGGAGCTTCCTTACGTGTTCGGCGCGCGGCTCGCCGGCGAGAGCAAGCTGGATGCCCGCGTCGCCCTCGACTTCGGCCAGCTCCTGCTCGCCAAACTGACCAACGACGCGGTGTCGTACCGCTTCGTGCTGTTCTGTCTGGTTGGCGCCACCGGCATCGGCGCGCATATGGCGACCTTGGCCGCTCTGCACGGCGTCGGCGTGCCGGGCTTCGGCCTGCAGCAGACCATCGCCACCATGGTCGCGATCGCCTGGAACTACGTGTTCAATAACGCCTACACCTACCGCGACCAGCGCCTGACCGGCTGGGCCTTCGTCCGCGGCCTCGTCGAATTCCAGCTGATCTGCTCGGTCGGGGCGATTTCCAACATCGGCGTCGCCAGCCTGATCTACGCCGGCAGCCCGAGCTGGTGGATTGCGGGATTGGGTGGAGCGGTAATGGGAGCGGTGTGGAATTACACCGTTTCCGCCGCCGTGGTCTGGAAGGCGCACTAAACTGTCGCCGTTCCGGGCCCGGTCCTTCGGACCGTCCCGGAATGGCAAAGAAGTCGCCTTGATGGCCCCGGATTCGGGTGTTATCTCGCGGCCATGACGTCCGTCCCCATCCAGAATATCCGCAATTTCTCCATCGTCGCCCACATCGACCATGGCAAATCGACGCTGGCCGACCGGCTGATCCAGCTGACCGGCGGCCTCGACGCGCGCGAAATGGCCGGCAAGGAGCAGGTTCTCGACAATATGGAGATCGAGAAGGAGCGCGGCATTACCATCAAGGCGCAAACCGTGCGCCTGAACTACAAGGCCAAGGACGGCAAGAATTACGTCCTCAATCTGATGGACACCCCCGGCCATGTCGACTTCGCCTATGAGGTGAACCGCTCGCTGGCCGCCTGCGAGGGTTCGCTCCTCGTCGTCGATGCCTCGCAGGGCGTCGAAGCGCAGACGCTCGCCAACGTCTATCACGCGCTCGATGCCGGCCACGAGATCGTGCCGGTGCTCAACAAGATCGACCTGCCGGCCGCCGAGCCGGAGAAGATCAAGAAGCAGATCGAGGACGTCATCGGCCTCGATGCCTCGGACGCCATCGGCATCTCGGCCAAGACCGGCCTCAACATCGATCAGGTGCTGGAAGCGATCGTCACCAAGCTGCCGCCGCCGAAGGGCGACCGCTCGGCGCCGCTCAAGGCGCTGCTGGTCGATAGCTGGTACGATGCCTATCTCGGCGTCGTCGTTCTGGTGCGCGTCGTCGATGGCTCGCTCAAGAAGGGCCAGCGCATCCGCATGATCGGCATCGAGTCGCACTACGAAGTGGACCGTGTCGGCGTGTTCCTGCCGAAGCTGACGCCGGTGGACGAACTCGGCCCCGGCGAAATCGGCATGCTTACCGCCTCGATCAAGGAAGTGGCGGACACGCGCGTCGGCGACACCATTACCGACGAGCGCAACCCGAACGACGATCCCCTGCCTGGCTTCAAGCCGGCGATCCCGGTGGTGTTCTGCGGCCTGTTCCCGGTGGACGCCGCCGACTTCGAGGCACTGCGCGCCGCCATGGGCAAGCTGCGCCTCAACGATGCCTCGTTCACCTTCGAAATGGAAACCTCGGCCGCGCTCGGCTTCGGCTTCCGTTGCGGCTTCCTCGGCCTCTTGCATCTTGAGATCATCCAGGAGCGGCTGGAGCGCGAATTCAATCTCGACCTGATCGCGACCGCGCCGTCGGTCATCTACAAGATGAACCTGCGCGACGGCACGCAGATCGAACTGCACAACCCCGTCGACATGCCGGACGTGATGCAGATCCTCGAAATCGAGGAGCCGTGGATCGAAGCGACGATCCTCACGCCCGACGAATATCTCGGCGCCGTGCTCAAGCTGTGTCAGGACCGTCGCGGCACGCAGAAGGAGCTGACCTATGTCGGCTCGCGCGCCATGGTGAAGTACGACCTGCCGCTCAACGAAGTCGTGTTCGATTTCTACGACCGGCTCAAATCGGTATCGAAGGGCTATGCTTCGTTCGATTATCACCTCACCGATTACAAGGTGTCCGATCTCGTCAAGATGTCGATCCTGGTCAACGACGAAGCGGTCGACGCGCTGTCGATGCTGGTCCACCGCACGCGCGCCGAGACGCGCGGCCGCGGCATGGTCGAGAAGCTGAAGGAGCTGATCCCGCCGCACATGTTCCAGGTGCCGATCCAGGCCGCCATCGGCGGCAAGATCATCGCCCGCGAAACCGTACGCGCCTTGCGCAAGGACGTGACCGCCAAGTGCTACGGCGGCGACGCCACGCGCAAGCGCAAGCTTCTGGACAAGCAGAAGAAGGGCAAGAAGAAGATGCGCCAGTACGGCAAGGTGGACATTCCGCAGGAAGCGTTCATCGCCGCGCTGAAGGTGGATGTCTGACGCGAGGCGGCCCCATGTGGCGGCCGATGACGCGAGCCGATCTGGCGGCGGTGGCGCACATCGCCGCCGAGGTCCATCCCGATTATCCCGAAGACGCGGCCGTCTTTGAAGAACGCCTCAGGCTGTATCCGGCGGGATGCCACGTTCATGCCGCTGGCGCCGCCATCACCGGCTACATCCTCAGCCATCCCTGGCTTGACCGACAGCCCCCGGCGCTGAACACGCTGCTCGGCGCCATTCCGGCGAACGCCGACACTTATTACATCCACGACATCGCCTTGCTGCGCCAAAGCCGCGGCCAGGACGCGGCCCGCGCGATCCTGAACCAAATCATCGCACTGGCGCGCCAATCCGGCTTCAAGAACCTGTCGCTGATCGCGGTGAACGGCTCCGCCGTGTTCTGGCGCAAGCACGGCTTTGAAATCGTGCAGGACGCTGCGCTGGATGAGAAGCTGAAGAGCTACGACGCACAGGCGCGATTCATGCGGCTCGATCTTTCGACGCGGCACGGAGATACATAAGCCTACGAGGCGCTTTCTCCGCCCAAGCGGCTCTGCCCCGCGTTACGAATGTCGTTCGCAGCCACCTCCTCAATCTCCTTCCAGAATTTCTCGTTGCCTTTCTTGGTCACGCACACCTTGATGCGGTGCGGCGGCGGGCCGTGCTGGCAGCTATGCGCAAGTCGGCCGGCGATCATGGCGTCGCACCAGACATAGCCGTGCAGATAGCGCCGATTGGCCTTGTTTCCGATCCCACCGCTGTATCTGGACTTGTGCCATTCGCTCACTTCCGCGAGCCGATAGGCAGCGTGACGATGATCGTCGAACTGCCGCCGGACCCAGACGACAGGGCCGGGCTCCGCCGCAAGCGCCGCCAGATCGCGGTCGCGGCGGCGATCCTCTTTCGTCTTGAACAGCGCGCGCTTCGCAACAAAGGAAGGATGCAGTTGCACATAGGGGATGCAGATATTTGGGCCGGCGCCCGTCGCCGCGAGCATGAGATCGAACGGGTCGGCGCCGGTCGCGATGGCGCGCTCGATGGCGTCGCCCGCCACCCGCAGCAGTCGCGCTTTTCTCTCGGCCTTGGTTTCCACCTGTCGACTATAGCGGCTGAGCGCCCGAGGCGCGAGCGCAGCGCACCTCACCGCACCGCACGATTGACGCTGCTTCCGCCGCTCGGCCACACTGCCTGAAAATCAAAACAGGTTCGGGAGGATTGATATGCTGAGCAACGACGATCTGGCGCGGGCGAAGGACAAGCTCTACACCCCCGTGCTCTCCGATGTGCTCGACGGCCTCGGCCATTCATCGCAGGCGATGACGCCGAACATCCGCCCGCTCGACGACACGCAGGTGCTCATCGGCCGCGCCCGCACCGGCGCCTATATGGCGGTCGCCGACGCGGGCCCCGATGGCGAGAATCCCTACGAACTCGAGATCAGGCTGATCGACGACATCAAGCCCGGCGAAATCCCCGTGCTCGGCTGCGCCGGCAATCTCACCATCGCCCCCTGGGGCGAACTGCTCACCACCGCGACGAAAATGCGCGGCGGGGTGGGCTGCGTCACCGACGGGCTCACGCGCGACGTGCGCTTCATCCGCGCCATGAAGTTTCCGGTGTTCTGCGGCGGCATCGGCCCGCTCGACTCGCGCGGCCGCGGCAAGATGCTGGAGATCGACCGCCCGATGCTGTGCGGCGGCGTGAGGGTGCGCTCGGGCGACATCGTGTTCGGCGATGTCGATGGCGTCGTGGTCATCCCGCGCGAGATCGAGGACAAGGTGTTCGAAGCCGCGTTCAGGAAGGTCGAGGGCGAGAACCGCTCGCGCGACGAGCTGCTGCAGGGCCGGCTGCTCGCGGATGTCTATGCGAAGTACGGGATCTTGTGAGGCGACGAGAAATCTGTAGCCCGGATGGAGCCAACGGGTCGGCGCGTAGCGCCGCCCGACGGCGAAATCCGGGACTTATCGCAAGCCGGCCCCGCATTTCGCTCCGCTCCATGCGGGCTACAAGAAGATTACTGACTCGCCACGAGATTGAGCTTCTGCAACAGCTCACCCCACTTGGCGGTCTCAGCTTTCATGAAGGCGCTGGTGGCGGCCGGGCTGAGCGGCGGCGTCATCGGCATCAGCCCCATCGTCTCGATACGGCTGACGATCGTCGGGTCCTTGAAGGCTTCGGCCATCGCCGCCGACAACGCATCAATGATCGGCTGCGGCGTCTTGGCGGGCGCCACGATGGCGTGCCACGACACCGCTTCGAAATCCGGCGCGCCGATTACTTCAGCGATGGTCGGCACGTCTGGCAGCTGCGGCAACCGCGCCGACGAACTGACGCCGAGCGCCCGCAGTTTGCCGTCCTTGATCAGCGGGATGGCGACGGACGGATCGGAGAACGCCAGATCGACATGCCGGGCCGCGACGTCGCCGACAGCCTGCGGCCAGTTGCCCTTGTACGGCACGTGGTTGAGATCGATGCCGAGCTTCATCTTCAGGAGTTCGCCGGCCAGATGCGGCGCCAGGGCGACGCCGGATGAGGCGTAGGTGATCTTGCCCGGCTCGGCCTTCGCCGCCTTGGTCAATTCCGGCAATGATTTGATCGGCGATTGCGCGCTGGTGACGAGGATGAACGGCGTCTTCAGGTAAACCGCGATGGGCGCGAAATCTTTCGCGGCATCGTAAGGCAGCGACTTGAAGAAGATATTGTTGATCGCGAACACGCCGCTGGAGGCAACGAACAATGTGCGGCCATCCGGCTGCGCGCGGGAGACGAATTCCGCGGCGACGTTGCCGGCCGCGGCGCCGCGGTTTTCGACGATGAACGGCTTGCCGAACCGCGTCGACAGCGCCTGCCCGTAAAGGCGGGTGATGACATCCATCGCCGAGCCGGCGCCCAGCCCGACCACGACCGTGACATTGCCGGATGGATAATCGTTCGCGCGCGTCGGCGCGGCGGCGCCGAATGCCAGCAGACACAACGCAGCCAGAAATGAAGCCCTGATGGCCCTCATCATTGTCTCCCCCAATTTATGTTTTTTACTTTTGTTGCACTTATGAGCTTAGCACGGCGGACGATGCCTCAACATCGCATCGCAGGCCACAACGGCAGGCTGTATCCGAAGGCCGGCGGGCGTCAGATCCCGCGCATCAGGCCGCCATCCACCTTCAGGTTCTGCCCGGTGATGTAGCCGGCGCCGTCGGAGACGAGGAACGCCACTGTGGCGGCGATCTCCTCGGCCTTGCCGTAGCGCTGCATGGGCACGCTGTCGCGCCGCGCGTCCTGCTGCGGCAGGCTGTCGATCCAACCCGGCAGCACATTGTTCATGCGCACATTGCTGGCGGCGTACTGATCGGCGAACAGTTTGGTGAAGGCGGCGAGTCCGGCACGAAACACACCGGAGGTCGGAAACATCGGGCTCGGCTCGAAGGCCCAGGCAGTCGAGATGTTGACGATCGCGCCCTTCTTCTGCGCCGCCATGATCGGCGCCACCAGCCGCGCCGGGCGGATCGCACTCAGGAGGTACACGTCCATGCCGGTGTGCCACTGCTCGTCGGTGATTTTCAGAATCTCGTCGCGCGGCCCGTGGCCGGCGCTGTTGACCAGCGCATCGACGCGGCCCCACTTCGCCATGGTTTCATCGACCAGACGCTTCACATCGTCGTTGGACTGGTTGGAGCCGGTGACGCCGATGCCGCCCAGCTCCCTGGCCAGCGCCTCGCCCTTGCCCGACGACGACAGGATCGCGACCTTGTAGCCCTCCGCGGCCAGCTTCCTCGCGCAGGCCGCGCCCATGCCGCTGCCGCCCGCCGTTACGATCGCCACCTTCATCGATGCACTCCCGGATTCGAATGGAGCGCGATCATGGAGAGAGGCGATGCATCGCGCAATGCGGCCCGCGTCACCTGACCGTCCTCTTGACGTCATTCCTATATTGTGGCAATATTCCTTGCCCTCGCTTCCTCCCACCGTCTCGAGCGGTGGGGCGGCAAGCGGAGGCCGGTGCGCCGACAATGCGCATCGGTGATGGAGCGTCGGGAGGCCCAGCCGGTTCAGCTGAACCGGCGCGTGCTCTCGCAAAGCACGCTCGGCGGGCCCGATCGCAAGGGACTCCGCCATCTGGGGGCCTCGCAAGCCCCCTGGCGCCTCCCGAGGCTCCATTAAAACAAACCGGGATGCCGGCGCCCCCGCGCCGCTCAAACAACAGGGGCGATCTTGCGCGTCTACTTCGTTCGTCGTCCACCGCGAAGGCGGAGGATCTAGCGCTTGACGGATTCCGTCAGCAAGCAATAGCTGGATCGTCCGCCTTCGCGGACGATGACACCGAGGAAGCCTCATGCCCACCAAGCCGACCGCCGATTTCTCGAACTTCGACGCGCTCGACATTCGCGTCGGCCGCATCGTCAAGGTCGAGGACGCCCAGACGAAGAAGCCGACTTATCGCATGACCATCGACTTCGGCGGCGACATCGGCACCAAGGTGTCGTGCGGCGCCTATCGCAATTATCCGAAGGAAGCGCTGCTCGGCCGTCAGGTGCTGGCGGTGGTCAACTTTGCGCCGCGCAAGATGGGACCTGAAATATCGGAGGTGCTGACGCTCGGCGTACCTGGCGACGATGGCGCAACGATCTTCGTGACTCCGCAGCAGGAGGTCGAACTCGGCGTCTCGCTGTTCTGACCCCGCATGATCCCGAAAAGTGGCCACCCGTTTTCGAACAAGATCATGCGGCCATGAACAAGGAACGCTTCACTTTGCCGCGCGTTGCGCGAATGGGGAACGAACGCAGGAGAAGAACCATGCCACGCGGCAGCAAGGCGGCTTATACGTCAAAGCAGAAACGCAAGGCCGAGCACATCGAAGAAGGTTACGAGAAGCGCGGCACCTCGAAGAAGGAAGCCGAGCGCCGCGCCTGGGCCACGGTGAACAAGGAATCAGGCGGCGGCAAGAAGTCGGGCTCTGGCCGCGGCAAGAAGGAAAGCCACGCCTCATCGCGCAAAGGCGGCAAATTGGGCGGCCGCGCTTCGGCCGCACGCTCCAAGGCAGCGCGCTCGCGTTCGGCCAAGAAGGCAGCGGCGACGCGCAAGCGCCGCGCGAATTGATACTCGGTTTTCCGCTCGTCCCCGCGAAAGCGGGGACCCAGAAAACGATCAGGCTCCAGAATTGCGACTCCTGGATTCCCGCTTTCGCGGGATGAACGGAGTCCGGGGTCGTCGCCCTCTGCCTGTCTAGAAATCGTCCCACTGTGCCGCACGGCGCGATCGTGCCCTCGGCGGCTCAATGAAGATTTCCTCGAAGGTCTCGTGCTGCGGCGCCACGCGGCGGCGCATGATCGGCTCTTCAACAATGACGCGCTTGCGCGGGCGGAACTCGACCGTGCGCGCGCCGCGTTGCTGGCGCGATTCCGGCGCGGCGCCGGGACGGCTGCCGATGATGTCGATGCGCACGGCGCCGGGATTGCGCTTCACGAGATCGAACAGCACCGCGGCGTTCTTGGGATGCAGGCGGATGCAGCCGTGCGAGGCCGGGCGGCCGAGCCGCGAAATCTCGTTGCTGCCGTGAATGGCATAGCCGCCGGCGAAAAAGATCGAGTACGGCATCGGCGACCAGTCGTATTTGCGCGAATACCATTGCCGCTCGAGGCGTTGCGGCCGGTAGGTGCCATTCGGCGTGTTGTAACCCCAGCGCGCGGTCGAAACCGGCCAGCGATATTGCATCGTGCCGTCGACTTCGACGGTCAGCTCCTGCGTCGTTTTGTTGACGGTGACGAGGACTCCCGCCTGCGCCGCATGAGCGGCGAGCGACAGCGCAAGCGCGAACAAAGTGGCAGCCAGACGACGCATTACAAAACTCCCGGCGCCTGTTTACTGTACTCAAGGCCGGCACCGGGCGGCCATTACTAAATTTGGTTAGCGCAGAATACCGTATTTGCGGTCGAGGCTGCGCAGCCAGGCCTCGCGCCCGCGCAGCACCTCGGCGTCGCTGCCGACCGACGTGAATTTCTCAGCGCGAACCGGCCGGGCCTGCCGCGCCATCACAGGTTTGACGTTCGCAGGCCGCGCCATATCGGGCTTGGCGACCGGCAACGCGACCGGCGCCTCATCCTGGGACAGCGCAGCGGTGGTCAACACCGCGGGTTTCGCCAGCGGCAGCACATCCGGCGTCACCGTTACCTGAATGACGTCGTCGTCGGTGGCGCTGGCCAGCGCCGCGGCGGCATCGGCCGGTTTTTCGATCGCGGCCATCGGCGTATCGGCCGGATAATCCTGCTTCGGCAGCGGTCCGTTGACGACCACGATGCGCGCATTGGCCCGGCCGCGCTCGCGTACCATGGCGAACAGGGTCGCGGCGTTTTCCTTGCTCAGACGCACGCAGCCATGCGAGGCGCGGCGGCCGAGTTTCTTCTCCTCGGTGGTGCCGTGCATCGCATAACCCCGATAGAAGAAGATCGAATGCGGCATCGGCGCCCAGTCGTATTTGCGCGAGTACCAGTTCTTTTCCAGGCGCACCGGACGGAATTTGCCGGCCGGGGTATCGAAGCCGCTGCGACCGGTCGAGACCGGCCAACGATAGCGCTCGGCGCCGTCGACCGCGACAGCCACGCGCTGCTGCGCCTTGCTGATCGTGATGACGATCTCCGCCCGCGCGGCGGATGTCGCGAGGCTCAGGAGGGCGGCGGCGATGACGGCAGCGCTGAGACCACGCATGGCAATTCCGATCGGCAGGGGCCTAAGGTCTGCGCAGGATCGCCGATCGGGGCCGGGGTTGTAAAGCTTTGGTTAACCATAAAAGTGGCTGATGTTGTTCGGGTTTCGGTGGCGCGCTCCGCTGGACCGGGCCAGCTGCGGCTTAAACCATGCCACGCAATTAACCTGACAGGCCGGCGCCAAATCGCTTAAATCGCCGCGTCATGACATCCCGCGCAGCCATCATCGGTGCCGGCTTCACGCTGCTCATTGCCGGCGCGTTCGCCGTTGCGCAGACGCTCGAGGGCGCGCCGTCCTCCGATTCCCCAGTGGCCAAGCCTCCGGCCGTGATCGCGCCTTGGAGCGCTCCGCCCGCGCCTGCGCCTGCGCCTGAATCATCAGCCGTTGTCGCGCCTACGCAGCCGGCCGAGGCGGCCAAACCCGCCGTGCCCGAGCCAGGGCCGGCTCCGGTGGCTAAGGCACCCGCGACAGAGACACCCGCGCCTGCCATTGCCGCCCCCGCGCCTCTGCCGCCGGAAAAGCCGGTGATCTCCAGCAAGAAAGACGAAATCCCGGCCAAGCAGCTATTCTCGGCGGAGAAACTGCCGAGCCTCGGCAAGGCGATGGCTATCGGCTACTACCCGCGAGGGTGTCTGCAGGGCGGTGTCGCGCTGCCGATCAACGGCCCGACCTGGCAGGTCATGCGCCTGTCGCGCAACCGCAACTGGGGGCACCCGAGCCTCGTCAATTTCCTCGAAAAATTCGCCCCCGCCGCCGCCAAGGCCACCGGCTGGAAAGGCATTCTCATCGGCGACATGGCGCAGCCGCGCGGAGGCCCGACCCCGACCGGCCATGTCAGCCACCAGACCGGGCTCGATGTCGACATCTGGTTCATGCCGATGCCCGGCCACACTTTGTCGAACGACGAGCGCGAGAAGGTGTCCGCGATCAATCTCGTCGCCGCCGACTGGAAGAGCGTCAACGCGAAGACCTGGACCCCGCAGCATTATGACTTCATCCGCGTCGCCGCGCAGCAACCCGGCGTCGAGCGCGTGCTGGTCAACGCCGCGATCAAGAAGGAAATGTGCCGGATGCAGGGCGCCAAGCATCCGGAGTGGATGGAGAAGGTGCGGCCCTGGTACGCGCATCACGACCATATTCATGTGCGCCTCGAATGCCCGGCGGATTCGCCGAACTGCCGTGCCCAGCCCTCGGTGCCGGACAGCGACGGCTGCGGCGCTGCGCTCGACTACTGGTTATCCGACAAGGTCCTGAAACCGAAGCCCAAGCCGGCGGACGGCAAGCCCACCAAGCCCCCTCGCCCCATCACGCTCGCGGACATGCCGCCGGCCTGCAAGACCGTGCTCGCCGCGCCGGCAAAAGGCGGCGAGTAGCGCTTACTCCACCGGCAATACGTTGGTGTACTTCACCTGCTCCAGCGCGAAACTCGACTCGATCGAGGCGATGCCGTCGAGCCGCGTCAGCTTGGTCTTGAGAAAGCGCTCGTAGCTCGGCAAATCCGGCACGACGACGCGCAACAGATAGTCGCGTTGCCCGGTCATCAGGTAACACTCCAGCACTTCCGGCCAGCGCGAGATGGTCTTGCCGAAGCGCTCCAGCATTTCCTCGCGCTGCTTGTCGAGCTTGATCGATATGAACACGCTGACCGGCAAGCCAACCGCGCGCTGGTCGAGCACGGCGACGTAGCGGTTGATGACCCCGGCTTTCTCCAGAAGCCGCACGCGCCGCAGGCACGGCGACGGCGACAGCCCGACCTGCGCGGCCAGATCATTGATGCTCATGCGGCCGTCGGACTGCAGCAGATTGAGGATCTTGCGGTCGATCGGGTCGAGTTTCGTGAATGGCATATGTTGCCTTTCCAACGCATTTTCTTGGCATAAGTCACCAATATTGACCCTAGAGATAGCGCAATTTGGCAGCCATCGCCATGGCGAAAGGCGCACACTTACACCTCGCCGTCCCCGCGAAAGCGGGGCCCCATACGCCCCAGCCTCTCGTTATTGCTGGGATTATGGGTCCCGCTTTCGCGGGGACGACAGAACAACGCGACCGCAGGAAGCGACCATGACCGGCAAGCTCGACAATTTATCCGCGCTCGAGCGAAAGGTGCTCTGGCTCGCCAGTTGGACTATTCACAATGCCAACCACATCCGCCAGAACAGCGACGGCTTAAAGGTCGGCGGCCATCAGGCCTCGTCCGCCTCGCTCGCGACCATCATGACCGCGCTGTATTTCGACGTGCTGCGGCCGCAGGATCGCGTTGCGGTGAAGCCGCACGCGTCGCCCAACTTCCATGCCATTCAATATCTGTTCGGCAAGCAGACGCAGGACAAACTCGAAAACTTCCGCGGCTACAAGGGTGCGCAGAGCTATCCCTCGCGGACCAAGGACACGGACGACGTCGATTTCTCGACCGGCTCAGTCGGCCTCGGCGTCGCGCAGACCTTGTTCTCGTCGCTGACGCAGGATTACGTCCGTGCCCATGGCTGGGGCAAGGATCGCCCCGAAGGCCGCATGGTGGCGCTGGTCGGCGACGCCGAACTCGACGAAGGCAACATCTTCGAGGCCATGCTCGATGGCTGGAAGCAGGGCCTGCGCAATTGCTGGTGGGTCATCGACTACAACCGCCAGAGTCTCGACGCCGTGGTGCGCGAAGGCCTGTGGGAGCGCTACGAGCAACTGTTCAAGAATTTCGGCTGGAACGTCGCCATCGTGAAGTATGGCTCGCTGCAGCAGGCCGCGTTCAAGGAGCCGGGCGGCGACAAGCTCAAGCAATGGATCGACACCTGCCCGAACCCGCTCTATTCGGCGCTGGTGTTTGCCGGCGGCGCCGCCTGGCGCAAGCGCCTCAATGACGAGATCGGCGATCAGGGCGTCGTGTCGAAACTGATCGCCAGCCGCAGCGACGACGATCTCGCCGCGCTGATGAACAATCTCGGCGGCCACGATCTGCCGGCCTTGCTGGAGGCCTTCCACGGCGCCGATCCGGAAAGGCCCACCTGCTTCATCTGCTACACGGTGAAGGGCTTCGGCCTGCCGATGGCCGGGCACAAGGACAATCATGCAGGCCTGATGACGCCGGCGCAGATGGAGACCTTCCGCGCCAAAATGAAAGTGCGTCCGGGCCATGAGTGGGACAAGTTCGAAGGCCTCGACAACACCGAGGCTTTGCAGGCTTTTCTCGACAAGGTGCCGTTCGCATCGGGTGGCGAGCGCCGCCTGACCGCGCCGGCCATTCCGGTACCGGACACGCTCAGTGTCGCGATCCAGCCGGTGATGGCGACGCAAACCGGCTTTGGCGCCATCCTCCACGAGATCGGCCGCGGCGACGACGAATTCGCGAAGCGCATCGTCACGACGTCGCCGGACGTCACGGTTTCGACCAATCTCGGCCCGTGGGTGAACCGGCGCGGCCTGTTTGCGCGCGAGGCCATGGCCGACACCTTCAAGAGCGAGCAGATTCCCTCGACCTTCAATTGGGAGTTCTCGCCGAAGGGCCAGCACGTCGAACTGGGCATCGCCGAGTCGAACCTGTTCATCAATCTCTCGGCGCTCGGCCTATCGCATTCGATCAACGGCGTGCGGCTGCTGCCGATCGGCACCTTGTACGATCCGTTCATTGCCCGCGGTCTCGATCAGCTCAATTACGGCTGCTACCAGGATTCGCGCTTTATGGTAGTCGCGACGCCATCCGGCATCACGCTCGCCGGTGAAGGCGGCGCGCATCAATCCATCGCCCAGCCGCTGATCGGCATGGCGCAGGACGGCCTTGCTACGTTCGAGCCGGCTTTTGTCGATGAGCTCGCCACGATCATGCGCTGGTCGTTCGACTACATGCAGAAGGACGGCAAGGACGCCGAAGCCTCCGAACAGAGTTGGCTGCGTGATGAAAGCGGTGGCTCGGTCTATTTGCGGCTGTCGACGCGGCCGATCGAGCAGATCAAACGCGACATGACGCCTGACCTTAAGCAGCAGATCATCGACGGCGCCTATTGGCTGCGCGAGCCGGGACCGAACTGTCAGGTGATCATCGCCTATACCGGCGCCATCGCCCCGGAGGCCATCGCCGCCGTCGGCCTCATGGCGGAAGACCGCCGCGACATCGGCCTGCTTGCGGTCACGTCAGCCGACCGTCTCAACGCCGGCTGGACGGCCGCGCAACGCGCCAGAGAACGCGGCCTCGTTCATGCGCGCTCGCATATCGAACGCCTGCTCGGCAACCTGCCGCCCCATTGCGGCATTGTGAGCGTTGTCGATGGCCATCCCGCAACGTTGGCCTGGCTCGGCGCCGTGCTCGGCCATCGCACCCGCGCGCTCGGTGTCGAGCACTTCGGCCAGACCGGCACCTTGGCCGACCTCTACAGGCACTACGGCATCGACACCAATTCGATCATCGCCGCGGCGGAAGCGATCGCTCCGGGCCGGCCGATGCGTTATTTGAAGGCGTTGTAAGGGGCGGCGACTCAATGCAGCCGCTCATTCCCGCGCAAGCGGGAATCCAGTTCTTCCGCCTCATCCGCGGCTTAATCTGGATCCCCGCTTCCGCGGGGATGAGTGGAGCGTAAGCCCGGGCCTTCGAGTCCCGCTCATTCCCGCGGAAGCGGGAATCCAGCGATTCTTCTAGCTCGACATCTCGTCGCCCAGATCGTGCCACGACGGATTTTCCTTCTCGATCAATTCGAGCTTCCAGGACCGATTCCATTTCTTGATCTGACGCTCGCGGACGAATGCAGATTCGCGCGATTCATGGACCTCAAGCCAAACCAGCATCTTGATGGAGTAGCGCTGGGTAAAGCCCTTGATGATACCGTTTCTGTGTTGCCACACGCGTTTCACAAGATCGTCAGTGAGCCCAACGTAGAGCGTGCCGTTGGGCTTATTCGCGAGCATGTACACGTAGAAGGCCATGCGTGTTGCTCCTGGATCCCCGCTTCCGCGGGGATGAGCGGATGCTGATGCGCCTACTTCCCATCCTCCAGCACCATCGCCGCGCCTTTCTCGGCGATCATCATGGTCGGCGAATTCGTATTGCCGCTCGTGATCGACGGCATGATCGAGGCGTCGATGACGCGCAAGCCATCCACGCCGATGACGCGCAGGCGCGCGTCCACCACGGCGCGCGGATCGTCCTCACGGCCCATCTTGGCGGTACCGACCGGATGGAAGATCGTGGTGCCGATATTGCCGGCCGCCTTCGCCAGCGCCGCCTCATCATCGCTGCGCACGCTCTCGCCCGGCAGATATTCGACCGGCTGATATTGCTTCAGCGACGGCTGCGAAACGATGGCGCGGGTGACGCGGATGGAGTCCGCGGCCACGCGGCGGTCCTCCTCGGTGGACAGATAATGCGGCGCGATGGCCGGCGCCTGCGATGGATCGGCCGATTTCAGCGTCACCGTGCCGCGCGACGTCGGGCGCAGGTTGGCGACGCTCGCCGTGAAGGCCGGAAACGCATGCAGCGGATCGCCGAACTTCTCCAGCGACAAAGGCTGCACGTGATACTGGATGTTGGCGCGGTCCTGCGCCTTGTCGGATTTGGTGAAGCACCCAAGCTGCGACGGCGCCATGGTCATCGGGCCGCGGCGGCGCAAGGCATAATCGAGCCCCATGCCGAACTTGCCGAACAGAGTGGCGTTGATGGCATTGAGCG
Source organism: Pseudolabrys sp. (assembly GCA_035556455.1). GTDB lineage: Bacteria > Pseudomonadota > Alphaproteobacteria > Rhizobiales > Xanthobacteraceae > Pseudolabrys. The sequence goes on along the minus strand of DATMEX010000053.1, from coordinate 46,804 downwards.
TCTTGACGCCGGCGACCTTGTAGATCGTGCGCAGTTGCAGATGGTCCTGCAGGTTCTGTCCGACGCCGGCTCTATCCAGCTTCACGTCGATCCCGTGCTGGGCGAGATGCGCCGCCGGGCCAATGCCTGACAGCATCATCAGATGCGGCGAGCCGATCGCGCCGGCGGCAAGAATGACTTCGCCGCGGCACTTGGCTTCGCGCAGCACCCCGTTCTGCCGGAAGCGCACGCCGTTCGCGCGCTGTCCTTCGAACAGAAGCGACTCCGCCTGACAGCCGGTCTCGAGTTTCAGGTTCGGCCGCTTCAATGCCGGCTTGAGAAAGCCGCGCGCCGCCGACCAGCGCCGGCCCATGCGCTGATTGACATGAAAGTAGCCGATGCCCTCGTTGTCGCCGGTGTTGAAGTCGGCGCTGTCCGGGATGCCGTATTCGATCGCAGCGCGCTTGAACGCTTCGAGGATTTCCCATGACAGGCGCTGCTGCTCGACGCGCCACTCGCCGCCCTGCGCATGCATGTCGCCGGCGATGAAATGATCGACATGCTTGCGGAAGAACGGCCGCACGTCGTCCCACGACCAGCCGGGCAGGCCGAGCTGTCGCCACTGGTCGTAATCGGTCGCCTGGCCGAGCATGTAGATCATGCCGTTGATCGCCGAGCAGCCGCCGATCACCTTGCCGCGGGGATAATTCAGACTGCGGCCGTTCAGCCCCGCCTCCGCCTCGGTCTTGAACATCCAGTCGGCGCGCGGATTGCCGATGGCGAACAGGTAGCCGACGGGGATGTGAAACCAGATCCAATTGTCGTTTCCGCCGGCTTCCAGGATCAGCACGCGCTTTGACGGATCGGCGGACAGGCGATTGGCCAGCACGCAGCCGGCCGAACCAGCGCCGACGATGATGTAGTCGAACTCGCCTTCGAGGGGCGTCATGGCACATCTCCTTCGCGGCGGACTTTACCGCGTGCGGCCAGACTTGCTAGGCTTGAGTTCATACCCCCGGCGCGCGCCGTAAGCGCGGCTCCGGGCTTCGGAATGCGCTTCCGGACCGGTTCACTCAACCCGCAGCGCCGCCCCGCGCGCGTTCATTCCGGAGGAGCGATCATGCGTCTCAGCGCACGCAATCAGATCAAGGGTAAAATCGTCGACGTTCGCAAGGGCGCAACGACATCGCATATCCGCGTCGAAGTCGCCGCTGGTCAGGTCATTACCGCCTCGATCACAAACGAGGCCGTGGAAGAACTCGGGCTGAAGACCGGCATGACCGCCGTCGCGGTCATCAAGGCCTCCGATGTCATGATCGCGGTGGATTGAACCATGCGCAGGCTTATCGTTGCCGCCGCGCTGTTCAGTGCGATGACGGTATCATCGCCGGCCTTGGCGCAAGAGCGCACCGGCTGCGACCAGTTCAAATGGCCGCTGGCGCGCGAACGCGCGCTGATGGCCAAGCCCATCGACGCCGCCTCCGGCGCGGCCATCGCCGACCCATTCGCGGCCGCTCTCAAGATCGCGCTCGCGCCGCAGGCCGACGTTGCGCTGCCGCTGAAGCCCGAACGAGCGCTGCGCGAGCCCAGCGCGTATGCGGGCTTCCTGCGCTTCGCCGCGCCGCCTCGGGCCGGCACTGTCCGCATCACTTTGTCGGCCAATGCCTGGATCGACGTGATCCAGGACGATAAGGCCCTTCCGGCCGACGAATTCAGCGGCGTTCAGGGCTGCGAGGGCCTGCGCAAGAGCGTGAAATTCGCGCTCGCCGCGACACCATTCGTCGTCCAGCTCAGCGGCGCATCCGTCCAAAGTATCGTCGTCACGGTGACGCAGGATTGATGTACGGCTTGTGGCCTGGCGGCCGTATTTGCTAGAGTTGCATCACAGACCTCCGGCGCGCCGTGCGCCCGCCGGGCGTTGCCGGAACGATGGTTCCTGCGTGTCGCGATCCATAATGACCCGACGCCCCAGGCGGCCGACAACGGCCGCGCGCAGGAGATTTCCATGTTCAAGATTCCCTTGTTCAAGATTTCCATGTTCAAGCGATTGATGGCCGCCTTCACGGTCGCATTTGCGCTCACCGCCGCGCCGCAACTCGCCGCCGCGCAAGAGACCCTCACCATCTTCGCCGCCGCCTCGATGAAGAATGCGCTCGACGATGCCAACGCCGCCTTCACCATGGCCACCGGCGTCAAGGTGACGGCGAGTTACGCCGCCTCGTCCGCGCTCGCCAAGCAGATGGAGTCGGGGGCGCCGGCCGATGTGTTCATCTCCGCCGACCTCAAATGGATGGACTATGTCGGCGACAAGAAGCTGATCAAGACTGACAGCCGCTTTAACCTGCTCGGCAACAAGCTCGTGCTGATCGCCGGCAAGGATTCCAAGATCGCGGATGTAAAGATCGAACAAGGTTTCGACATCGCCAAGCTCGCCGGCGACGGACGTATCGCGGTCGCCGACGTCAAGGCCGTGCCCGCCGGGCTCTACGCCAAGGCGGCGCTGGAGAAGCTCGGCTCATGGGCCGCGGCGGAGCCGAAGCTCGCCATGGCCGAGAACGTGCGCGCCACACTCGCTTTCGTCGCCCGCGGCGAAACGCCGATCGGCATCGTCTACGAGACCGACGCCAAGGTGGAGCCGAACGTGAAGATCGTCGCCACCTTCCCCGATGGCTCCTATCCGCCGGTCGTTTACCCGGTCGCGGCGACAGCCAACGCCAAGGCCGACGCGGCCAAGTATCTCGACTTCCTGCGCGGCAAGGACGCCAAGGCGATCTTCGAGAAGTACGGCTTCAGCGTGCTGGCCAGCGCGAAGGCCAGCTAAGCCGCCGATGCTCGATCTCTCCCCCGAAGAATGGACCGCCGTCGCCCTCTCGTTGAGAGTGGCGGCGGTGGCCACGGCTTTCTCGCTGCCGCTCGGCATCGCCGTGGCGTGGCTGCTCGCGCGCAAGAATTTCCCCGGCAAGGCGCTGCTCAACGCCGTCATCTATCTGCCGCTGGTGCTGCCGCCGGTGGTCACCGGCTATCTGCTGCTCATCGCCTTCGGCCGCCGTGGCATCTTCGGTGCCTGGCTGGAGAGCGTCGGCATCGTGTTGTCGTTCCGCTGGACCGGCGCGGTGCTCGCTTGCGCGGTGATGTCGTTCCCGCTGCTGGTCGGCGCCATCCGCCTGTCCATCGAAGCCGTCGACCGCAAACTCGAGGATGCCGCTTCGACGCTCGGCGCCAATCGCGCCTGGACCTTCGCAACGGTGACCTTGCCGCTGGCGCTGCCGGGCATCATCGCCGGGGCGGTGCTGGCCTTTGCCCGCGCGCTCGGCGAGTTCGGCGCCACCATCACTTTCGTCTCCAACATTCCCGGCGAAACCCAGACCATTTCCGCCGCGATCTACACGCTGACGCAAGTGCCGGGCGGCGACGCGCAGGCGCTCAAGCTGGTGGTGATTGCGGTCGCGATTTCGCTGCTGGCGCTCATCGTGTCGGAATGGTTCGGCCGCAGGGCCGGCGCCCGTGTGCATGGTGCATGACGTGATCTCGGTCGACATCGACAAGCAACTCGGCGATTTCGCCCTCAGCGTCACCTTTCAGGGCGACAGCGGCGTCACCGCTTTATTCGGCCCCTCGGGCTCGGGCAAGACGTCGATCGTCGGCATGATCGCCGGGCTGACCAAGCCCGACCGCGGCCGCATCATCATCGACGGCGAAACATTGTTCGACAGCAACGGCGGCATCAACCTGCCGGCGCATCGCCGCCGCATCGGCACTGTGTTTCAGGACGGCCGGCTGTTTCCGCACATGTCTGTGGCGCGCAATCTCAATTACGGCCGCTGGATGACCGGGCAGCCGCGCGATGAGGCGCAGTTCAGGCATGTCACCGACCTGCTCGACATCGCGGCGCTGGTCAATCGGCGGCCCGGCGCCTTGTCCGGCGGCGAGCGTCAGCGCGTCGCGCTCGGGCGCGCGCTGCTGATGAAGCCGCGGCTGATGCTGCTCGACGAGCCGATGGCCTCGCTCGATGCGCGGCGCAAGAGCGAAATCCTGCCCTACTTCGTGCGGTTGCGCGACGAGACGAAGCTGCCGATGATCTATGTCAGCCACGACCCCAACGAGGTGAAAGCGCTCGCCAGCCGCGTCGTGCTGCTGGATGGCGGACGCGTGGTGAACAGCGGCGGGGTGGAGTTGTTGTCCCACTAGCCGTCATTCCGGGGCGCGGCCTGCTAAGGCCGCGAGCCCGGAATCCATATTCCCGGCGCTTCGGGATATGGATTCCGGGTTCGCGTGCTATGCACGCGCCCCGGAATGACGAGAGAGATATGTTCCCGCCCCGCCGCATCGTCTGCCTCACCGAAGAAACCGTCGAGACGCTGTATCTCATCGGCGAGGACGCGCGCATCGTCGGCGTGTCCGGCTACGCGGTGCGGCCGCCGCAGGTGCGCAAGGAGAAGCCGCGCGTCGCCGCCTTCATCTCCGCCGACGTGCCGAAGATCCTCGCGCTAGAGCCGGATCTGGTCCTCACCTTCTCCGATCTGCAGGCCGACATTGTCGCCGAACTGATCCGCAACAATGTCGCCGTTCACGCTTTCAACCAGCGCGACCTCGCCGGCATCTTCGCCATGATCCGGACTGTCGGCGCGCTGGTCGGTCAGCCAGAGAAGGCCGAAGCGCTGGCACGGACACTGGAAACGCGGCTGCATCAGATACGGGCTGGATCGGCCACATTGCCTCGGCGGCCGCGGGTCTATTTCGAGGAATGGGACGAGCCTATGATCTCCGGCCTTGGCTGGGTGTCCGAACTGGTCGAGGCTGCCGGCGGCATCGACGTCTTCCCGGACCTGTCGAGGCGTAAGAACGCCAAGGACCGCATCGTCACGCCGGAAGCGGTCATCGCCGCAAAGCCTGACATCATCATCGGCTCGTGGTGCGGCAAGAAGTTCGTCCCTGCCAGGGTCGCGGCACGGCCGGGTTTCGATACTGTCCCGGCGGTCGCCACCGGCTGGCTCCGCGAGGTCAAATCAACCGTGATCCTGCAACCCGGCCCGGCTGCCCTGACCGACGGCCTCGACGTCCTCGTCGCCATCATCGCAGAATGGGCCCGACGAGCCCCGAAAAAGGCCCATTAGAGCGCTTTGGCCGATGGATTCGGCCTGCCTGGCCGTGCTAAGACGCTTGCGACGCACAAACGGGATTCAATGCGATGCACACGACCGATAACCGCTCCGCCCTTCTGGCCGACCTGGCGCTGATCGCCTTCCTCGTCGCCTTCGTGGCGGTGGCGCGGCTGCTGCCGCACGCTTGGGGCTTCATGCCGGTCGCGGCGAGCGCGCTGTTCGCCGGCCGCATGCTGCGCAACCCGGTGCTGGCGCCGGTGGTGCCGCTCGCGGCCATGGCGCTGTCAGGCCTTGTGCTCTCCGGCGACGATTGGCGCATTTCGCTCATCACCTACGCCGCAATCACCCTGCCTGCTTTCGCCGGCATGGCGACTCGCAACTGGCGCGGCGTGCTGCCGACCGCGATCACGATGGCTGGGTGCTCGGTTGCTTTCTTCCTGCTGTCGAACTTCGCGGTCTGGGTCTTCAGCGGCATGTACAGCCATGACCTCGCCGGCCTGACGCAGTGCTACGTACTGGCGCTGCCCTTCTTCCAGAACAGCTTGGCCGGCGATCTGTTCTGGACTGCGGTGCTGTTCGGCGGCGCAAGGTCCGTATATTGGATGATCCAGCATACGCCGCTGGTGTCGCGCTCGAACGGCTGATTACCTGTTCGTCATGGGCGGGCATAACCTGCGCATGACAGAGTTCGTTGTCAGCGCTTCGCGCTGACCAGCTTTCCCAGCTTTTGAGCCAGCGCCCTGGCGCTGCCGCTGACCGTAGCGGCCGCTTCCGGCTCATCGAGCCGCAGGCCGACATTGATTACCTTGCCGCCCTCGACCTTCTGCGCCAACAACGCAACGGTGCCGAGCGCAACGATGTCGCCGGCTTTGACGGTACGGCCGAGTTGTTCGGCAAAGTAGTCGGACAGACTGACCTCGGCATGGTCCCCGGCGACCTGCAGCCCATAGATATCGGCCAGCGCACCGAGCGTGGCAGTCCCCGGCACGAAAAAGTCGCCAAGCGCTTCGGCCTTCGGCTTGGCCGGCGTCGGCGTCTCGACAAAGAAACGGTCGAGGGCCTGCGCTTTTTCCGGCGGCGCCAGCAGATAAATGTAATCGCCCTCGCGGACCGGTTCGGCCTCGGCCGCGGTAAAAATCTGCTCGTCCCGGACGACCAGCGTCGGACGCGCCCATTTCGGCATGAGCCCGCGGCGCAGATAAGGCGTGCCGGGAACGACCGGATATCCGATCAGCTCCTTGTTGAGCTGGCCCGGCAGATCAAGCTCGATACGGTGTGCCGTGACATCGTTGCGCGGCAGAGCGATCCCCAGGCGCCGCGCCGAAGTGGGAAGCGTCCAGCCCTGCACGAGCAGCGAGAAGAGGACAATGACAAAGGCCACGTCGAAATAGATCTGCCCCGCCGGCAGCCCGACAAGCAGCGGGATCGAGGCCAGAAATACGCCGACCGATCCGCGCAGTCCGACCCATGAGACGAAAAGCTTCTCCTCCGTGGAAAATCGGAAAGGCGCAAGACAGAGGAACACCGCAGCGGGGCGCGCGATCAACGTCAAGGCGAGCGCCACCAAAAGAGCCGGCACGGCGCGCTGCAGCAGCAATTCGGGCCATGCCAGCAGCCCGAGCAAAACGAACATGGCGATCTGCGCCAGCCAGGTCACCGCGTCGAGAAACGTGACCAGCATGTTACGCGCGCGCGTCGTACTGTTCCCGACGACCAAACCCGCCAGATAGACGGCGAGAAAGCCCGAGCCATCCGCTGCCGCGGTCAGCGAGAACAGGACCACTGCCCCCGTCGCGACAAAGGGAGCGTGCAGACCCTGGGCCAGATTCAGTTTGTTCAAAACCAGAATCATGGCTTTGCCGCCGAGCCAGCCGATAAGGGCGCCAAAGAAGACTTGCTTGACCAGCAAGGCGACCATGTTGCCCGCCGACTGGCCACCGAGCAAAAGGATCTCCACCAGGAGAATGGTCATGAAGATCGCGATTGGATCGTTGGTCGCCGACTCGACCTCGAGAGCGGCGCTGACGCGCGGCCGCAACCGAAGACCCTTGGCGTGCAACAGGAAGAATACGGCCGCCGCGTCCGTGGACCCGACGATCGCGCCGATGAGGAGCCCTTCCGTCCAGGTCACCCCGAGGGCCCAGACCGCCGCCGGTGCAGTCAGCATCGCTGTCAGCACGACGCCCACGGTCGCGAGAATCCCCGCCGGCGCCATCACCATGCGGAACGTCGCCATTTTGGTGCGCAAACCGCCGTCGAACAGGATCAGGGCCAGCGCGATCGAGCCCACGGTATAAGCTACGCGGACATCGTTGAACTTCAGACCGCCGGGGCCGCTTTCGCCCGCCAGCATGCCGACGCCCAAGAACACCAGCAGCAAGGGGGCGCCGAAACGCATTGCCACCAGGCTCGACATGATGCCGGCCAACACCAGCAGGCTGCCGAGCAAAATCGCAATCGTGATGGTATCGAGCGCCGCCATGGGTCTGCAGTTTTCTCCAGTCTGTCTCGACCGGCAATTTCGCCGGCCTTTTTTAGGCGCGGCAAATCACCAAGCCACAGCCAAACATATCCTCCTGCGCATGATAAACGCCAAACCTCGCAAGAATTCGTGAACCTAGGCCGGCTGCGGCACCAGACCGATCATCGCCCGGGCGATCTCGTGCTCGCCCATGATGACCGACGTGGCGCCGTTCTTGCGCAAATAATCGACCTCTTCTTCCGAATGCGCGCGCGCCACAATGGGCAGCCCGGGGTTGATGGCGCGGGCCTGAGCGATGACCTGACCGCCTTCAAAGGCGTTCGGTACCGCAACCAGCAGACAGCGCGCTGCCGCCAGATTGCAGGCTTCGAGAACCTCCTTGGCCGCCGCATTGCCGACAAGGGCCTCGCGCCCTTCCTGGCGCAGCCGTTCGACCGTGTCGGCGTTCTCCTCGACGATCAGCAGCGGCGCGGCGCTGTCCCCGGCATTGAGAACAAAGAAGCGGCCGACCCTGCCGCAGCCGACGAGAACGACATGGCCAGTCAGCCTGGTCACTGGCAACGGTTCGCGCATGGGCTCGGCAGGCTCAGGCTCGGCCTGCGCCGTATCGGCGGCTGGCGCGGGCACCGCCTTGCGCGCCAGCCAGCGGTCGAGCGCAGCAAAACAGAGCGGATTGAGCAGAATGGACAGGATGGCGCCCGCGAGAATGAGGGCGCGGCCTTCCTCCGGCAGCAGACCGAGGGTGACGCCAAGTCCGACCAAAATGAACGAGAATTCGCCGATCTGCGCCAGACTCGCCGAAATCGTCAGCGCCGTTGTGGTCGAGTATTTGAACAGCTTCACAATGGCGAAAGAGGCCATCGATTTGCCGATCATGATGATGAGCACCGTCCCTAGGACCGGCAGCGGCTGCGCCAGCAGGATCATCGGGTCGAACAACATGCCGACGGAGACGAAGAACAACACGGCGAAGGCGTCGCGCAACGGCAGCGTCTCCTGCGCGGCGCGCTGGCTGAGCTCGGATTCGGCCATCATCATGCCGGCGAAGAAGGCGCCGAGCGCGAAGGAGACGTCGAACAAGGTCGCCGCCGCGAAAGCGCAGCCCAGCGCGATCGCCAGCACCGAGAGCCTGAACAGTTCGCGCGAGCCGGTGTGCGCGATGTAGTGAAGCAGCCACGGGATCACCCGCCGGCCGATCAGCAGCATCAGCGCGACGAAGGCCGTGACCTTGGCCAGGGTCAGCCCGATCGGCATCAGGATCGACATCAGGTCGGGGCCGTGCTGCAGTCCGCCTTTGAGCACCGGCGCCAGCGCCGGCAACATCACCAGCGCCAGAACGGTGGCCAGATCCTCGACGATCAGCCAGCCGACCGCGATACGGCCGCGCTCGGTCTCGATCAGGCGGCGCTCCTGGAGGGCGCGCAGCAGCACCACCGTGGAGGCAACCGACAGCGCGAAACCGAACACCAGGCCGGCCGCGATGTCCCAGCCCATGGCGGCGGCGAGCGCCATGCCGAGCAGCGTCGCGACCGTGATCTGCGCGACCGCGCCGGGCACGGCGATGGCCCTGACCGACAGCAGGTCCTTGAGCGAGAAATGCAGACCGACGCCGAACATCAGCAGGATGACGCCAATTTCGGCGAGCTGGTTGGCGAGGTCGATATCGGCGACGAAGCCGGGGGTCGCCGGCCCGATCGCCACGCCTGCCAGCAGATAGCCCACCAGGGGCGACACCCTCAGCCGTTGCGCCAGCGCCCCCAGTGCAAAGGCCATGACCAGGCCCACGACCAGGGTCGAAATCAACGGCATGTTATGGTGCATCGGCGAGTCCTTGTTGGAAATTCCACCAAGCGCGCCAATTGTCGCGCGTCAACCCGGCGCGCAATTTGTCGCTGGCACCGGACGGCTATCGGACCAGATAGGGCAGCCAGATGGCGACTTTGGGGACGACGGCGAGGGCCACGACAACAGCGACCAGAACAGCAGCCAGCGGCAGGACGAAACGGAAAATATCCGCCACCGAAACGATATCGTCATCGGCCGCCGCCTTGGCGGCATAGACCAGCAGGCCGAACGGCGGCAGCAGTTGCGCCGCCTCCACCACGATAACCCCGATCACCGCGAAGGCGAGCGGATCGAGGCCGAACCGTGCCGCCAGCGGGCCAAACAGGGCCACGGTCAGGGCGAGGACGGAAATGGAATTGAGAACGGTCGCCAGCGCCAGCCAGATGACGACGACCGCCGCCAGACCGAGCATCGGACCGAAGCCGGCCAGCAGGTCCTGAATGGCGGCACCGGAGCCGGTCACGGACAACGCCTGGCCGTAAAGCAGCCCCATGAACAATTGCAGCAGGACCGGCCAGACCAGACGCACCGTGACGCGAACCGCATGGACGATCCCCGCCAGCGGCATGCCCTTGCGCAGCGCCATCAGCATCGCGATGGCGGCGCCGGCGCCGGCGGCCTGGGCCGGGCTCAACGACCGCGCGGCAAGTCCGCCGAAGAACACGCCGAAAATCAGCGTCAGTCCGACGATGTTGCCCATGGCCTGCGCCGGCCGGGCCGACATCTTGCCCTGATGCGGCTCCTGCGTGCGCCGGGTCACGAACACGACACACAGGCCGAGACACAGGGCGGTTGCGAGCGCCGGCGTGAGTGCCGCGAGAAATAGCGCGCCGGCCGGCTGCTGACCGAGCACGGCCCACGCCGCCATCAGCACGCCGGGCGGCAACAGCATGCCGAGCACCGATGCGTTGACCAAAGTGCCGAGCGCGAACGCCCTGTCATGACCGCGCCGGCGCAGTTCCGGGTAAACGATCTGGGCAAAACTGGCGACCGCGATCGTGCTGTTGCCGGCCGCAAATGCGTTGACCGCGCCACCGACAATGGCCGCGAGCGGCGCGCCGACCGGCACATTGCGCAGGAGGCGGGTCACCGCCCAGAACAACTCCGCCGCCGCGCCGGAGCGCAGGATGAACACGCCCATCAGCGAGAGCAGCGGAATGGCGAGCATCGCGTCATCGTGCAGCCCGCCGGCAACGGCGCCGGCCATGAGCCGCCAGGCGCCCTGCCAGTCACCGGCCACCACGTACAGCACGACGACGCTGACGACTCCGAGCGCCCCGGCAACCTGGACGCCGGGGCCGATCAAGAGGCTCGCCTCCCCGGCGTCGCGGCGATGGGCGACGCCGGCATCAGAACGCGACCTTGTCACCGCCCTTGAGCGCGAGGATCTCGCGCGCATCGTCGGGCGTGGCGATCTCAAGGCCGAGGCCTTCGAGGATCTGACGCACCTTCTTCACCTGCTGGGCGTTGGACTCGGCAAGCTTGCCGGGACCGATCCACAACGAGTCTTCGAGACCGACGCGCACGTTGCCACCCATCGACGCCGCCATTGCCGCGATGCGCATCTGCGCCGCGCCTGCGCCCAGCACCGACCAGTGATACTGGTCGCCGAACAAACGGTCTGCGGTGCGCTTCATCATGATGACGTCTTCCGGGTGTGTCCCGATGCCGCCGAGAATGCCGAATACCGACTGGATGAACAGCGGCGCCTTGATCACGCCGCGATCGAGGAAGTGCTTCAACGTATAAAGATGTCCGATGTCGTAGCACTCGACCTCGAAGCGCGTGTTGTTCTCGGCGCAGGTCGTGAGGATCATTTCGATGTCGGCAAGGGTGTTCTTGAACATGCCCTTGCGGGTGCCTTCGAGATACGGCTCTTCCCAGTCGTATTTGAACTTGCCCTTGAACCGCTCGATCATCGGATAAAGGCCGAAGTTCATCGTACCCATGTTGAGCGACGCGACTTCCGGCTTGAAGGTCGCCGCCGGACGCAGACGCTCTTCCACCGTCATGGTCGGAGCGCCGCCGGTGGTCAAATTCAGGACGACGTCGGAGCGCTGCTTGATGACCTTGAGGAATGGCGAGAACAGTTCGGGCGACTGATCGGGACGGCCGTCCTGCGGATTGCGCGCATGCAGATGCACCACGGCTGCACCGGCCTCGGCCGCGCCAATGGCCGCATCCGCGATTTCCTGCGCGGTAACCGGCAGGTGGGGCGACATCGACGGCGTATGAATGCCACCGGTAACGGCGCAGGTGATGATGACTTTGCGTGCTTTAGCCATGAGCTATCCGTCCTTGGCGTAGGTGCGTTGTGTTATTGATCGTTGGACTTGTCCGGCGATCCTAGATTATGTGCCGGGCGGACGTCACCTCGCACGGCGCATGGCCGCGCGCCACAAAAAACTGGAAGTCCGATTTGACGGCCACCCCACCGACATCCGGAGTTTCGCCAGACGGAAAAGTACCCGGCCTTCTCGTGGGTATCCTCTGCGGCGTCGGCGCGGCGATGGCGTGGGCCGCCGGGTTCGCGGTGGCGAAACACGGCATCTCGATCGGCTTCTCACCGGCCGATCTCGCGGTCCATCGTTACGTGTGGACCGGCCTCCTGCTGATCCCTCTCGTATTTCATTACGGGATCGCCGACCTCGGCGGCGTCGGCTGGGGGCGCGGTTTCGTCCTTGCGGCCCTATCGGGACCGACCCAGGCCCTGGTCGCCTATACCGGGTTCATCCTGGTTCCCTTCGGTCACGGCACTACGATCCAGCCGGCCACCGCGGCTCTCGCCGGCATCCTGCTGGCCGCGCTTTTGCTGAAAGAGCGATTGGCTGCGTCGCGGATCCTCGGCGCCATCGTCATCACGGCCGGACTCGTGGTGCTCGGCATCGAATCCTTCGCCACGATCGGCACCCACGGGATCGGCGGCGATTTGCTGTTCGCGACCGCCGGCGCCCTGTGGGCGATGTTCGGCATCATGTTGCGGCAGTGGCGGGTTTCAGGAATGCGCGTCGCGGCCGCAGTCGGTCTCATGTCCGTGCTCGTCTACGCGCCCATTTATTTATTGATCTACGGCAGCGGGCATTTGTTTATTTTTGGCTGGACCGAAACGCTTCTGCAGATTGTCGTGCAAGGGTTCATCTCCGGCGTCCTGCCGATCTTTCTCTTCGCCCGCTCGGTGGCGATCCTCGGAGCCGGCCGTGCCTCGACCTTCCCGGCCCTGGTGCCGGGCTTCTCGCTGATCATGGGCTTTCTTGCTTTGGGAATCGTACCGAGCCTTCCCCAGGTCATCGGCCTCGCGATCGTCCTGGTCGGCTTCCGCTTCGCTTTACGTTGACTAAAATTGCATCGGGTAAGTGTGCATAACCCGGGGCTTACCGCCGCACCTGCAGAGCCAATTTGATACGACTGCTTGTCAGGCCGGGGCAACGAGATTGCCGCCGCCGACAGGAGCTCAAGGGAAATGGGCAACGTTCAGGGCATCCTCGCCGGCATGAGCGACACGTTGCACGGCTTGTTCGCCGAGCTATCGTCTTTTTGGCTGCTCCTCCAGTTCGGCATCCTCTTGATCGCCGGAGCCATCGGCACGCTGGCAGGGATCGCGATCCGCCGCCGGATCGATCTTGAAGCCCACGGGGCGGGCTGGCCGCCGGTCGTCAAACTTCTGGCGCGGGCGTTTATCGATTGCGTCGGCACCATCATCTTCATCGCGATCGTCTTCACAGCGCGCGAGACGATGCTGTCCCTGACTTGGCCCAGCCGATCTTACCTGCTCGGGGTTGCGGTCAGCCTGGCGACGGCATGGGTGGTCATCGCGCTGATCACCGGACTCATTCGCAATCAATTCGTTTACCGCGTCGTGTCCATTGCTGCGTGGACCTTTGCAGCGCTCGACATCCTCGGACTGCGGATGGCGGTGCGCGCCGAGCTCGATTCCTATGCCGTAGTGTTCGGCGGTCTGCGTATATCGGCATTGTTGATCATCAAGAGCGCGGTGCTCCTCCTGATCGCGTTGTGGGTCGCGAATACCCTAAGCGACTTCATGGACCGGCGCGTCAAGTCGGCGACCGAGCTGACGCCGTCGGTGCAGGTACTGATCAGCAAGCTGATCCGCATCCTGCTCATCGCCTTCGCCATCATCACGGTCCTGTCGAGCGTCGGCATCGACTTGTCGGCGCTGGCCTTCTTCTCGGGCGCCATCGGCGTCGGCATTGGCTTTGGCTTGCAGAAAATCGTGTCCAACTTCGTCAGCGGCATCATTCTGCTCGCGGACAAGTCGATCAAGCCGGGTGACGTCATCTCGGTCGGCGAGCATTTCGGCCGCGTCGGTATCATGGGCGCCCGTTATACGTCCGTCGATACGCGCGACGGCCGCGAATATCTCATACCGAACGAGGATTTCATCACGCAGCGGGTCGCGAACTGGAGCTACTCCAGCGACCTCGTGCGGCTGTCGGTCACCTTTAACACGACCTACGACAGCGATCCGCGCAAGGCCCAGGCCGCGGCGGTGGAAGCGGCCATGCGCGTTGCGCGCGTTGTGCCGAAGCCGACACCCCAATGCATGCTGACCGCCTTCGGGCCGACATCGATCCAGTACGAAATGTGGTTCTGGATCCGCGACCCGGCCGGCGGCATCGTCAACGTACAGAGTGACGTGCTGCTGGCGCTCTGGGATACGCTGGCCCAGGCAGGTGTGACGATTCCGAAACCGGGGCCGTCCCGTGTCATCTACGAGATCGCGCGCGAAGACGAACCCGATCCGCCGAAGGATCAGGACGAAGCGTCGGCACCGAGATCGCCGTTTCCGGGATCGTGACAGGGACCAGGCGGCTCTCTCCAAAGGGAGAGAGCCGGAATAGCTTACGCCGCTTTCTTCTTCGACAGGAAGTCACCCATGCGCTCGAGCGCCTTGAGGATGTTCTCGGTCGAGTTGGCGTAAGACAGCCTGATATAGCCCTCGCCGAGGATACCGAAATCCGGGCCGCCGATGGTGACGACACCCGTTTCGTTGAGCAGCGTGGTGGCGAGCTCCTTCGCCTTCCAGCCCGTCTGCTTGATGTTCGGGAACGCATAGAACGCGCCCTTCGGCGTCACACACGACACGCCGGGCAGCCTGTTGAGGCCGTCGACCACGACTTTGCGGCGCTTGTCGAATTCGCCGATCATCTTCCAGACCTCGTCCTGCGGACCGGTCAGCGCGGCAAGGCCGGCATACTGGGCCGAAGCGTTGACGCAGGAATGCAGATTGACCGCGAGCTTGCGCGCCAGATCGTAGAGCTTGCCCGGCCAGATCGCGTAGCCCAGCCGCCACCCGGTCATGGCATAGGTTTTGGACCAGCCGTTGAGCAGGATCAGCCGGTCTCGGATCGACGGATATGACAACAGGCAGACGTGCTTCTCGCCGTCATAGACCATGTGATCGTAGATCTCGTCCGACATGATGGCGGCGTCGGGCCACTTCTCTAAACCAGCGACCAGTTTGTCGACTTCGACCTTCGGCGTCACGCCGCCGGTCGGGTTCGCCGGCGAGTTGACGATGATGAGACGGGTCTTCGGCGTGATCAGCTTCAGGGTCTCCTCAGCGGAGAAAGCGAAGCCATTTTCCTCGCGCACCGGGATCGGGACCGGCGTCGCGCCGGTAAACTCGATCATCGAGCGATAGATCGGGAAGCCGGGGTCCGGATACATGATCTCGGCCCCGGGCTCGCCGAACATCAGGATTGACATGAACATGGTCGGCTTGCCGCCGGGCATGATCATGACGCTGTCGGGCGAGACCTCGACCTGGAAACGCTTGTGCAGGTCGGCAGCGACCGCCTCCCGCAACTGGGGAATGCCGGTGGCCGCAGTATAACCGTGGTGGCCATCGCGCAGGGCCTTCACCGCAGCTTCGACGATGAAATCGGGAGTGCGGAAATCCGGCTGGCCGATGCCGAGGCTGATGATGTCGCGGCCCTGAGCGGCCAGGGCGTTGGCGCGAGCGAGGACCGCGAAGGCGTTCTCCTCACCAATGCGGTCGAACGCCGCGATCGTCTTGAGCATCGATAAGCCTCCCGGGCTACTGCAAAATTTGGCGGCAGTTCACATGATCCGCCCCTCAAATGCAAACCAGTCCGACAACGATCTTCGCGATGCGAATTCAACCTTAAATTGATTTTTGTGGATTTTAGTAACGTAGATTGTGATCGGCAAGATTGCCAATTTATCTATGCAACGTTTCGGATGACGAAAAGTCATCGACGTCATATGATGACCTGCAACCTTAACGACAGGGTGAGCGGATTTAACGCCAACCTGTCGTTCGGAGGCCACAGGCCCGGCCATGGAACCGTCGAATTCGACAACGTGCGCATCGTCGGCTCCAAGCCGGTCACCCGCGGGCGGCAGGTCCTTCGGAAACGGCAGGTCGGACATGGCACGTAACTCCAAACGCGGGCGGCGAGCCGACCTCGACGATGAGCCGGGCGGCAACGAGGCGCAGGAGTTGATCCAGACGCTGGCCAATGGCGGCGCCGATACCAGCCGACTGCTCGAACTTTACTATTGGACGCGCGAGCCCGGCATCGTCGAACTGATCAGGGCCTATCTCGATATGCCGGAACGCACCCAACGCAGCCTCAGCACCTTCCTGCTCAACGGACGCCCCGGGTTGATTTCGAGTGCTTTCGATCAGCAGGGCCGCCTGGTGCTCGGCCGGGTCTCGGCCGAACAGCCAGCCGGACCCGCTGCCACGCCGCGTCGGATTCCGGGGAACTGACCAACTCGCTGCCTGCCCTTTATTGCCCGGCACCGCCGTATCGGCATGAGCGGCATTCATTGTCTCATCAAGGAATGCCATTGTTCTTTCGCGCCCGGTCGTGGCACCGTCCCGCGACTCAATGTCGGGATATCGTACCTATGTCCACCGCCGACAAGCGCCGCACCTTCCGTGAACTCCACCGCAGCGGCTGCTTCGTTATTCCCAATCCGTGGAATGTCGGAAGTACGCTTCATCTCCAAAGCCTCGGATTCCGCGCGCTGGCCAGCACCAGCTCGGGTTACGCCCATGCGATGGGGCGTCCCGACGGCGCCATGAGCCGCGACGAGGTGCTGGCGCACTACCGCGGGCTGGCGGCGGCCGCCGACATCCCGCTGAACGCCGATTTCGAGAACGGCTTTGCCCATGAGCCGGACGCCGTCGCCGATAATGTGCGGCTGTGCATCGACACCGGCGTCGCCGGGCTGTCGATCGAGGACTTCACCGGCGACGAAAGCGCGCCGCTCTATGATTTCGGCAAGGCGGTGGCGCGCGTGCGCGCGGCCCGACAGGCGATCGATGCCTCCGGCACCGGCGTGTTGCTCACCGGACGCGCCGAGGGTTTCCTGCACGGCCGCCCCGATCTCGACGACGCCATCCGCCGCCTCACCGCCTTCGCCGAAGCCGGCGCCGACTGTCTCTATGTGCCCGGCATCAAGACGCGGGAGCAGATCGAGGCGGTGGTGAAGGCGGTGGCGCCGAAGCCGGTCAATCTGCTGATGTCGTTCGCCGGCGGCTTCACCGTTGCCGACATCGCCGCCATGGGCGTGCGCCGCATCAGCGTCGGCGGTACGCTCGCCCGCATCGCCATGGACGCCTTCATCAAGGCGGCAGCGACGATCGCGAAAGACGGGACGTTCGACAACTTCGCCGGCGTTATTCCCAACGCCGAGCTCAACGCGTTTTTCGCCCAAGCTCAAAAAAAGCAATAAGCTCCATGCCCGACTATGACTCGCAATGGGAGCCGCTGCCCGAAACCGGGCAGCCGGTCGGCCTCAAGGTTGACGCCACCCCGGCGCAGCGCCCCGGCCCGGTGACACTCGAGGGCCGCCACGGCCGCATCGAGAAGCTGCAGGACCATCACGCCGACGATCTCTGGGCAGCCTTCAAGGCCCATCCGGATCTCTGGACCTATATCAGCACCGACGGGCCCTTCACCGATCCCGAAATCTTCGCCGAGTTCATCGCCAAGCGCGCTGGCCTGAGCGACCCTTACGCCTACGCCATTATCGACGACAAAGGCCGCGCCGTCGGCTACTTCACGCTGATGTCGATCCGCCCCGAAGACCGTTCGATCGAGGTCGGCCACGTGCTTTATTCGCCGGCGCTCAAGCGCACCAAGATCGGCACCGAGGCACAGTATCTGCTCGCGTGCTATGCCTTCGAAACGCTCGGCTATCGCCGCTACGAGTGGAAATGCAACGCGCTGAACGCGCCGTCGCGCCGTGCCGCGCTGCGCTATGGCTTTGTGTTCGAAGGTGTGCTGCGCAGCTTCATTATCGCCAAGGGCCGCAACCGCGACAACGCCTGGTACTCGATGATCGACAGCGAATGGCCGGCGCGCAAGATGGCGTTCGAGCGCTGGCTGGCGGCGGACAATTTCGACGCCGACGGCAAGCAGAGTATCTCCTTAAGCGAACTGAACGGCTTCGCCGGATGAGCACAGCCGACGTTTCCGAAACCGGCGGGCTTCTGCACCACCGCCCTTTTGTCTTCCTGTGGTTCGGGCGGCTATTCGCCACCATCGGATATCAGGCGCTTGCCGTCGTCATCGGCTGGTCGATCTACGCGATTACCGGCAGCGCCTTCGACCTCGGCTATGTCGGCCTGCTGCAATTCATTCCCGCGGTCGTACTGACCCTGCTCATCGGTCACGTCGCCGACCGCTACGACCGCCGCGTCATCGTGCGGCTGGCGCAATCGGTCTACGCGCTCTGCGCGATCGTCATGACCGCCGCTATGCTGGCGGGCTGGCTGTCCCGCGAATTGCTTTTCGCTCTCGTCTTCGCCATCGGCTGCGCCCGGGCCTTTGAACTGCCGACCAACCAGTCGCTGGTCGCGGCCACGGTGCCCACGCGATTGATGCCCCGCGCCGTCGCCGCCTGGACGTCGGCCAACCAGACCGCCGTGATCTGCGGCCCGGCGCTAGGCGGATTCCTCTATGCCTTCGAACCACGCGCCGTCAGTGCGATGTGCGCTGTCTTCTTCGTCGCCGCCATCGTCTGCGTGAGCCTGATGCGCGTCAGCCGGCACACCCCGAGCCGCGAGCCGCCGACTTTGCGCTCCGCCTTCGCCGGTTTCGATTTCGTGCGCAGCCGCAGCCGGCTGCTCGGCGTTATTTCACTCGACCTGTTCGTGGTTCTTCTCGGCGGCGCCACCGCGCTACTGCCGATCTTCGCCAAAGACATTCTTGAAGCCGGCCCTATCGGCCTCGGCCTGTTGCGTTCCGCGCCGGCCATTGGCGCGCTGCTGACCGCCCTTGTGCTGTCGCGTTTTCCGGTCGAGCGTCATATCGGCCGCAAGATGTTCGCATCGGTCGCGGTGTTCGGCGCCGCCACCGTGGTATTCGCGCTATCGACCTCGCTGCCGCTGTCGATCGGCGCGCTGGCGGTCCTCGGCGCGGCCGACGCGGTCAGCGTCGTCATCCGCTTCACTTTGGTGCAGGTCGAGACGCCGGACGAGATGCGCGGCCGGGTCGCCGCGATCAACTACCTTTTTGTCGGCTCGTCGAATACGCTGGGCGAGTTCGAGTCCGGCGTGCTCGCCGGCTGGTTCGGCGCGGTGCCGTCGGTCCTGATCGGCGGCATCGGCTCGTTGATCGTCGCCGGGACGTGGATGATGCTGTTCCCGGACCTGCGGCACCTCGACCGGTTCCAGCCGGCCGAAAGCCGAAAAGAGCAGAACGCCGCAAAGGCGTGACGTAAAGTCAAAAAGACAAGAAGCGAAGAAGGGGAAATGCCAATGCATGTTGTGGTGACCGGCGCGGCCGGCATGATCGGACGCAAGCTGACGGCCCGCCTAGTCAAGGACGGCGGACTGAACGGAAAGCCGATCGACAAGTTCACACTTACCGATGTCGTGGCGGCCGAGAAACCCGCCGGCTTCGGCGGCAAGGTCGACATCGTCACCGGCGACATGGCGGCGCCCGGCGCTGCCGAGAAGCTGCTAGCCGAACGGCCCGACGTGATCTTCCACTTGGCCGGCGTCGTCTCCGGCGAAGCCGAGATCGACTTCGACAAGGGCTATCACGTCAATCTCGACGGCACGCGCGCTTTGCTCGAGGCTATCCGCCACGCCGAGGGCTATCATCCCAAGTTCATCTTCACCTCGTCGATCGCGGTTTACGGCGCGCCGTTCCCTTATGCGATCCCGGATGAATTCCATCTGACGCCGCTCACCTCCTACGGCACGCAGAAGGCCATCAGCGAATTGCTGCTGGCCGACTACAATCGCCGCGGCTTCCTCGACGGCGTCGGCATCCGCCTGCCGACGATCTGCGTGCGCCCCGGCAAGCCCAACAAGGCGGCCTCCGGCTTTTTCTCCGGCATCATCCGCGAGCCGCTGGCGGGCCATGAGGCGATCCTGCCGGTCGCCGATACCGTACGGCACACCCATGCCTCGCCGCCCTCCGCCGTTGGATTCCTGATCCACGCCGCCAGCCTGACCCGCGATCAGCTCGGACCGCGCATCAACCTTGCCATGCCTGGCGTGTGCTGCACCGTCGCCGAGCAGATCGACTCGCTGACCCGCATCGCCGGGGCAAAGGTCGCCGCCCGCATCAAGCGGGAGCCGGACGAACTCGTGATGCGCATTGTGTCGGGCTGGTCCGAGCGCATCGACGCCAAGCGCGCCACGGAACTCGGTTTCAAGGCCGAAAAGAACTTCGACGAGATCGTCAAAGCCCATATCGAGGACGAACTGGGCGGGAAGATTGCGTAGGCCTTTCCCCTCTCCCCGCAAAGCGGGGAGAGGGTGGCGAGCGCTTTGGTGCGAGCCGGGTGAGGGGCCAATCCCGTTGCCGTAAAACGCCCCTCACCCGGCTGCCTCGTTACACTCGGCAGCCGACCTCTCCCCGCACGCGGGGAGAGGTGAAAAGAGGGCAACTTGCCCCATTCCGCCCAAATCCCTACATTGGCGGCATGACCTACATCGACGCCGCCGTATCCCCCCAGCGCAAGACCGGGCAGATCAAGCTTCACGGCCCCGCTGCCTTCGAAGGCATGCGCAAGGCCGGGCAGCTCACCGCGCGCTGCCTCGACATTCTCACGCCCCACGTCAAACCGGGTGTACCGACCGACAAGATCGATCAGTTGGTCTACGAATTCGCCATGGACAACGCCGCGCTGCCGGCGACCCTGATGTACCGCGGCTATCGCAAGTCAACCTGCACCTCGATCAACCATGTTGTCTGCCACGGCATTCCGAACGAGAAGCCGCTCAAGGATGGCGACATCGTCAATATCGACGTGACCTTGATCGTCGACGGCTGGCACGGCGACTCGAGCCGCATGTATCCGGTCGGCGATATTCCGCGCCGCGCCGAGCGGCTCATCGAAGTCACCCACGAGTCAATGATGCGCGGTATCGCCGTGATCCGCCCCGGCGCCACCACCGGTGACATCGGCCACGCCATCCAGAGCTATGTCGAAGCCCAGCACATGAGCGTGGTGCGCGACTTCTGCGGCCACGGCCTCGGCCGGCTGTTTCATGATGAGCCGAACATCGTCCATGTCGGCCGCCCTGGCGAAGGCGTGGTGCTCAAGCCCGGCATGTTCTTTACCGTCGAGCCGATGATCAATCTCGGCCGCCCGCATGTGAAGGTGCTGTCCGACGGCTGGACCGCCGTGACCCGGGACCGCTCGCTGTCGGCACAGTTCGAGCACACGGTCGGCGTGACCGCCGATGGCGTCGAGGTCTTCACCTTCTCGCCCGCCGGGCTCGACAAGCCGCCCTATAAGATCTGATTTCGTCTCACCCGTGAGATACACGCCGAAAGGCGTGTGTCCCGACGGATGAGGCCCTTCCCCGCTTCCGTTTATATCTTTACGATGCCCGCCTTGGTTGCACAGGCGCGGGCATGGCGGACGAGCAACAGGCATTCGATAGCGCTACCGGCCTCGCCGAGGCGGCGCCGCATTATCACGGCCACCGTGAACGGCTGCGCGCCCGCTTTCGCAAGGCTGGCGAGGACTCGGTCAGCGACTACGAATTGCTCGAACTGGTGCTGTTCCGCGCCATCCCGCAGCGCGACGTCAAGCCACTGGCGAAAGAACTGGTGGCGCGCTTCGGCTCCTTCGCCGAAGTCATGGCGGCGCCGCGCGCCCGGCTCAAGGAGATCAAGGGCATCGGCGACGCCGTCATCGACGAACTCAAGATCGTGCACGCTTCGGCCAAGCGCATCACGCGCGGCGAAGCGACCAAGCGCACGGTGCTGTCGTCATGGGCCAGCGTGATCGACTATTGCCGCACCGCCATGGCCTACGAGGACAAGGAGCAGTTCCGCCTGCTGTTTCTCGACAAGCGCAACCAGTTGATTCTCGACGAGGTGCAGCAGCAGGGCACCGTTGACCATACGCCGGTCTATCCACGTGAAGTGGTCAAGCGTGCGCTGGAGCTGTCGGCGACAGCATTGATCCTGGTGCACAACCATCCCTCGGGAGATCCGACCCCGTCGCGCGCCGACATCCAGATGACGCAGGCGATCATCGAGGTGGCTAAACCGCTGGGCATTGCCGTTCACGATCACATCATCGTCGGCAAGGATGGGCATGCCAGCCTCAAGGGCATGAAGCTGATTTGAGCGACGGCGATTTGCCGCGTCTTCGTGACGACTGACCGGACAGTTCCACCATCCTTAGCCGTCGATCCTGTTATAAGGCGGTCTCACTCCAGGACCGGAACCCCCTCGATGACGACGACAACGACGCCCCGCTGGACATGGATCTGGCCCGCGGCAGCCTTCGCCACTCTGGCCGCCATAGTGCTCGCCGGCAGCGGCGCAGTGTTGTCCGCCCTGGCTGGAATCGTCCTGTTCGGCACGGTATTTGCCGCAGTCTATCACGCCGAGGTCGTGGCTCACCGCGTCGGCGAGCCGTTTGGCACGCTGGTGCTCGCCCTCGCCGTCACGGTCATCGAGGCCACGCTCATCGTCTCGGTGATGATCGCAGCTCCGGCCGAGAAAGCCGGGCTTGCGCGGGACACGGTGTTCGCCGCCATCATGATCGTCTGCAACGGCATCGTCGGGGCGTGCTTGTTAATGGGCGGCGCGCGACACCGCGAACAGGGCTTCCAGGTACAGGGCGCGAGCGCGGCGCTCGCCGTGCTCGTCGCGCTCGCCGGCCTGACACTGGTGCTGCCCAATTACGCCGAAGGCGCGCTTGGTCCACGCTACAGCACATCTCAGCTTGTATTCGCCGGTATCGTGTCCCTGATCCTGTACTGCTCGTTCGTCTTCATACAGACGATCCGCCATCGCGATTACTTTCTGCCGCTTGAGACCGATAACGAGGAAGTGCACGCCCCGCCGCCAACGGCGAAGGCCACCGCTTTCAGCGCGGGCATTCTCGTCCTGTCGCTGGTCGCGATTGTCGCGCTGGCCAAGGTTCTCACCCCGGCCATCGAACTCGGCATCGCGACTCTCGGCGTGCCGAAGGCCGTGGTCGGCATTGTCATCGCCGGCCTGGTGCTGCTGCCGGAAGGCCTTGCCGCGCTGAATGCCGCCCGAAACAACCGCCTGCAGACCAGCCTCAATCTGGCTTTGGGATCGGCGCTCGCCACGATCGGCCTGACGATTCCGGCGGTGGTCGTTGTCTCGGTCGTGCTGCAACAGCCGCTCGAACTGGGTCTCGGCGCCAAGGATCAGGTGCTGCTGGTCCTGACCCTGGCGCTCGGCATTATCACCCTCGGCACCGGACGCACCACCATGTTGCAGGGCATCGTGCACCTGCTCATTTTCGCGGTGTTTCTGTTCTTCGCGGTGGTGCCGTAGCAGAAGCAAGCGGCGCGCGTTGCCACGCGCCGCTTCGGTCGTCAGCGCTTGGCGATGACGATTTCGAGATATTCGCTCGGCACCACGAGCGTGCCGTCCTCGGCGCGGTTGCGCCGGTGCAGCAGGTCGAGCAGATCGGCGGCGAGCGCGGCCTGCTTGCCCTCGTCGAGCCCGGCAAAGGCGCGATGGGTCGGGCCGTAGTAATTACGGAACACATCGAGCCAATGCTCGCGCGAACGATAGCGGAAGGCAAAGGTCCGTTTGGTCGCCGTGATGTTATAATCCGGAAACAGCGTGGCGAGATGCGCTTCCGTGCCCCAGGCCGATGGCGGCTTGAGGCCGGCCGGCGGCAGCACGTGCTTGCCAAGTACCTTGAATAATTCGCCGATGAAGCCGTCCGGCGTCCAGTTGGCCAGCCCGATGCGACCGCCCTTGCGCACGACGCGCGACAGCTCCGAAGCAGCTTTCGGATGATTGGGCGTGAACATCACGCCGAAGGTCGACAGCGCGACGTCGAAGGAACCGTCGGCAAAGGGCAACGCCTCGGCATCGGCTTCCATGAATTCAACCGGCAGATGTTCGGCGGCGGCGCGCGCCTTGCCGCCGTCGAGCAACGTACCGACGTAATCGGTCGAGGTGACTTCGGCGAAGCGACGTGCCGCGGCCAGCGTGGCGTTGCCGTTGCCGGCGGCAACGTCGATGACGCGCTCGCCGGAGCGCAGGTCGACCGCCTCGCACAGGCGCTCGCCGACGATCTGCAAGGTGGTGCCGACGACCGAATAGTCGCCGGAGGCCCAGGTTGCGCGCTGCCGTCCCTTGATGGCTTCGAAATCCGGCGTCGCCGGGATTGTTTTATCGAGCATGATCTTCAACTCCTTGAATGACTTGATTCTGTTTGATCAAAAATTAGCCTCAAGGCCGCCCTTGGCGGCTGTGGCGACCGGCGGCTATATACGAGCGGGCGGTGCCGGCCTTAATGATCGGGACGCCGATACTCCTGACCGCCCGTCCAAATGAACACGGGGTTTCGCCATGGACCCGCTCACGGAAGTGTTGCGCTCGGTGCGGCTGTCAGGTGGCATTTTTCTCGATTCCCAGTTCTCGGCGCCGTGGTGCGTCCTGGCGCACCTGACCCGGGACGACTGCAAATTCGCGTTCGATGCACCGACGCAATTGATCGCCTACCACGTCGTGATCAGCGGGAGGTTGTTTCTTACCGTTGAGGGCGAGACTCCGGTCGCGGTCGACGCCGGCGAAATCATTCTGCTGCCCCGCAATGATCCGCATGTCCTGGCGAGCACATCGGACCGATTGAAAGCCGTGCGCGCCAAGGACCTCATTCAACCGGCGCCGGACGGCGGACTGGCAAGGATCTTTCACGGCGGCGGCGGCGAAGCGACACAGATCGTGTGCGGCTTTCTGGGCAGCGAGAACTCGGCCAATCCGTTGATTTCGAGCCTGCCGCGCATGCTCAAGCTCGGCATCCGCGACGGCACCTCCCGCGACTGGGTCGAAGCATCGGTGAGATTTGCCGCCGAGGAACTAACAAAAGGACGCTTCGCATCCTCGAGCCTGATGTCCCGCCTGTCCGAAACACTGCTGGTCGAAGCCGTGCGCAACTATGCGCAGCAGAGCGACGACACGCGCATCGGCTGGCTCAAAGGCGCCGCCGATCCGCAGATCGGGCGGGCTCTGGCCCTGATCCATGGCGACATTCGCGCATCATGGTCGAACGAAAGCCTGGCCAAAGAAGTCGCCATGTCGCGCAGCGCTTTCGTGGATCGCTTCTCGGAGATCGTCGGCATGCCACCGATCCGCTATCTGACGTCATGGCGCCTCAATCACGCGCGCCTGAATCTGCGCGAAACACGGCTGCCGATCGCCCGGCTCGCCGATCAGATTGGCTATGGGTCGGAAGAAGCTTTCAGCCGCGCCTTCAAGCGCGAATTCGGCGTGTCACCGGCGCAATGGCGGGATGCGGAGCAGGTGGCCTAACGCCTGATCAAGTTCACCTGTTCGCTGGTTTCCGGAATACGCCGCCAGTTATCGCTGTCATTCTCGACGAAGCGCCATGGCGTTGTACCCTGCGCCGGCAGCAACTGCAGTTCGCCGCCCTCGATGCGCCAGCGAGTGAAATTCAGTTTCACCACATCGTCGCGGCAACCGGGCTTGACGGTCAGCCGCATGCCACCACCCGGCGCCGCAGCAGTGTCGAGCGAGATTTCGCACAGCACTGCAGCGCCCGTGATGGTCCAGTCGCCGGCGACCTCTTCCGGCTTCTTCGGCGGCGGCGCGGCGGCCGCCGCGTTCTGCAGGAACAGAACACCGACGCCGGGCGTCGGCGCCTCGAACATACCGGCCTCGACCTCGCTGAACTCGGCCAGCGTCTTCCCGCCGGCATCGAACAGAAACAGGTTGTCGCTCTCCGGGAAGCGCCAGCCGGCAACGTTCTGGATGAACGGGAACAGGTTGACGCAATTGGCGTCGAACTGGACCTTGTGACCGCCGGCGACCGGTGCATTGGTGAAGACAGCGGTGCAGCGCCGGTCGCGGTTGGCGTTGGAGAATTCCCATGAGCCAAGCATCGCCGCAGCCTGTTCGCCGAGCGGCGGCGTCTGGGCGTGGACGGCCGCAGGCAGGCCCAGACAAAGCAGAGCGAGCAGGACTATAGGCTTCATGCCGGCATTCTAGCCGATTTGCCGGACGATCGGCATCAAAGAGTCGTCAGGGCGCTATCACCCCTTCGGCGGATACGGGGTCTCCGGGACCGGTGTCAGCGGCGGCTTGCCGGCGGCCCAGGCCAAAATGTTGTCGACCACCAGCTGATCCATCGCCGCGCGGGTCGCCTCGCTCGCCGAGCCGACATGCGGCAGCATGACGACATGGTCCATGTCAATCAACTCCTGCGGCACCTCCGGCTCGTTCACGAACACATCAAGACCGGCGGAATAGATCGTGCGGTTCTTCAGGGCTTCGATGAGCGCCGGCTCGTCGATGACACTTCCGCGGGCCATGTTGATGACGACGCCCTGCGGACCGAGCGTCTTGAGCACTTCGGCATTGATCAGGTTCTTGGTGGAGGCGCCGCCCGGCACGATGACCATCAGCGTGTCGACGTCGCGCGCCATGTCAACGAGCTTGGGATAATACTTGTACTCGACGCCGGTCTGCGGATTACGGCTGTGATAGACGACCTTGGCATTGAAAGCCTCGAGGCGCTTGGCGATCGCCTTGCCGATGCGGCCCATGCCGACGACGCCGACGGTGCGCCCCTGCAAAGTCGCTTTCGTCAGCGGATACGGCGCCGTCGGCCACTTGCCGGCGCGAACATAGCGATCGGCCTGCGGGAACTCGCGCAAGGTGCAGAGCAGCAGGCCGAGCGCCGTATCGGCGACTTCCTCGTTGAGAACGTCCGGCGTGTTGGTGACGATAACGCCGTGCTCACCGGCCCACTTGGCGTCGACGTGGTCATAGCCGACGCCGAAGCTCGACACCTGCTTGAGATTGGGAAATTGCGACAGGAACGGTCCGTCAACCTTGTCATGCGTGTAGGCGAGCGCGATGGCGCCGATCCTGGGCCCGACTTCCTTGATTAAGGCGGCCTTGTCCTTGGCGTCGAGATAGTAGTGCAAGTTAACCTTGCCCTCGAGGCCTCCAACCAGCACCGGCTTGCGGGACCCGATCAGAAGAACATCGCGCTTCTCATTCGCCATACCTTAATCTCCCAATGAATTTCTCTACACCAGCGCAGCCACTGGATTTTCAGTCAAAACCTTGAATGCAGACAAGAGCTCAATGCCTATCGCCTGATCGACAACCCCTGTGTCACAGGTGAGCGTAACTGTCATCTGGCTAATGAACCTGACGCTGCCGTCGTCAGCTTCAACCGGCGCGCGGCGAGGCTGACCGACGGCAAGCACAGAGGCGAAGGGCGGCGTCAGCACCGCAGTGAACTCACGAATGCCCGAAGCGCCTGCCAAGACAACGGCGCTGGTCGCATCAGCCGGTGAGGTGCTGCCAAGCTCCGCTGCATCGCGGGCAATTGCCGTCAATGTTTTGGCAGCGGCGGCGCGAATAACCCTCGTGGCACGGCGGCCCTCGACACTCGTGATCAAGCCGATATCGGCGCCGGCTTCGGGTGTCACGCGTTGGAGCGCCACTGACCAGGCCTTGACGGCGAAATCGCCGAGAGAGAATTCCGCGCCGGCGGATTTGGCCTCGCCCTGCATAGCCAGCAGGCGGCCGATCTCGACGTCGGCGACGAGGTAATACTGCGGCGCTGCTTGCGCGGCTGCGGGCGGCGCCTTTCCGATATCAGCGGCGACGATGCGGCCATGCGGACCGGTGCCCGAAACCCGCGTCAGGTCGATGCCACGCTCCGAGGCCAGACGGCGCGCCAGCGGCGTGACATAGCTCCCGGTCGCAAGTTTGGCCGGACCGTAATTACGCTCGGGCGTGCGCACCTCGCGCCAAGGGGACATATCGGTGTAGGCGAAGTCCTGTCCGTCACGCGAACCATTGCTCCGTTCGTCCCCGCGAAAGCGGGGACCCAATTCTTTCTGAGACTGGGACTTCTGGGTCCCCTCTTTCGCGGGGACGAACGGAGTTTGTTGCGCCGGTTTAGATTCGGGCTTCAGCGGCTGCGCGGCTTTTGCCTCAATAGGCTTCACCCGCACATCCCCACCCTCGCCCGCGATCACCGCCACCACCGCGCCGACCTTAGCCACCTCCCCGACGCCGAAGTGGATATCGGTGAGCGTGCCGGCGGCGATCGCCGGCACTTCCATGGACGTCTTGTCGGTCTCGATTTCGAACAGGTTGTCGCCCGGCTTGACCGCATCACCGGCCTGCTTGAACCACTTCACGATCTTGCCCTCGGCGACGGTTTCACCGAGTTGCGGCATCAGGACGTCCATTCGAGCTCTCCGCTCCGTCATGCCCGGCACAAGGCCGGGCATGACGCCGAGTGTTTATCGCTTCAGGTCCATTACCAGCTCACCGAGATATACTGCGTCTCGAGGAACTCCTTCATGCCCTCGGTCGCGCCTTCACGGCCGAGGCCCGACTGCTTGACGCCGCCGAACGGCGCCGCCGGATCGGAGACGAGGCCGCGGTTGAGGCCGATCATGCCGAATTCCAATTTCTCGGAGACACGCAGGCCGCGCGACAGGTCCTTGGTGAACAAGTACGCGACCAGACCGTATTCGGTGTCGTTGGCTTTGCTGATCGCTTCGTCCTCGGTCTTGAAGGTCTGGATCGACGCGACCGGCCCGAAGATTTCCTCGCTCAGCATCATGGCGCCGTCCGGCACATTGGTGACGACGGTCGCCGGGTAGAAGAAGCCCGGGCCGCCCGGAACCTGCCCTCCGGTCATGACTCTGGCGCCCTTCGACACGGCGTCCTCCACCAGTTCGATGACCTTGTCGCGACCTTCCTTGTTGACCAGCGGGCCGACGGCGACGCCGTCGTCCAGGCCGTTGCCCATCTTGAGCGCGGCCATCTTGGCCGAGAGCTTCTTGGCGAACTCGTCGTGCACCTTTTCCTGCACATAGAAGCGGTTCGCCGCGGTGCAGGCCTCGCCCATGTTGCGCATCTTGGCGATCATGGCGCCCTCGACCGCGGCGTCGATATCGGCATCTTCGAACACCAGGAACGGTGCGTTGCCGCCGAGTTCCATGGCCGGCTTGAGGATCTGGTCGGCGGCTTCATGCAGCAGCTTGCGGCCGACCTCGGTCGAGCCGGTGAAGGACACGACGCGGACGCGCGGGTCATGCAGCATCGCCGAGACGACCTTGCCGGACGAGCGCGACGGAATGACGTTGACGACGCCGGGCGGCACGCCGGCTTCTTCAAGCGCCGGCATCAGCGCCAGCATGGTGAGCGGCGTATCGGAGGCCGGCTTGAGCACCACCGGGCAGCCGGCGGCCAGCGCCGGGCCGATCTTGCGCGTCGCCATCGCGGCCGGGAAATTCCACGGCGTCACCAGCACGGCAATACCAGCCGGTTTGTGCTGGGCGAGAATGCGCGCGCCCGAGGCCGGCGCCGTCGACAACTGGCCGAGATTGCGGACGGCTTCCTCCGCGTACCAGCGGAAGAATTCCGCCGAATAGGCGACCTCGCCGCGCGAGTCGGACAGCGCCTTGCCGTTCTCCAGCGTGATCAGCTTCGCGAAGCGCTCGGCATCGCGCATGATGATCTCGAAAGCCTTGCGCAGGATTTCGGCGCGCTCGCGGGGCTTCTTGGCGGCCCAGGCCGGAAAGGCGGCGTCGGCCGCGTCGATCGCGGCAATGGCGTCCTCAACCGTGGCGCTGGCGACCGAGGCGATGGTCTTTTCGGTTGCCGGGTCGATGACGTCGAAGCGGCCGCCATCGGACGCTTTTTTCCATTTGCCGCCGATCCACAGATCGGTCGGAACGCCAGCGAGAAGATTTTCGTACATAGACTATCCTTTTTATCTGCAACGTTGTTCGCGAGCCGCGAACGCCGATTTTATCGTGCCGAAGTCCGGCGTCATCGTCGCCGCACGAAATAGCAGATTTTCGCTCCGCGATAGTGCCGGTCAGCCCTGCAAGCTGCGCCGGATGGTCTCAACGATGCGTTCCGGTGTCGGCAACACAATGTCCTCGAGAATATCGGCCGCCGGCAGCGGAATATGCGGGGTCGTGATACGCACCGGCGGACCGTCGAGATCGTAGAAGGCTTCGTCCGCGACGATGGAGACGATCTCCGCGCCCCAGCCGCACAACCGGGGATTTTCCTCGACCGTGAACAGGCGGTGGGTTTTGGCGACCGAGCCGAGAATGGTCTGGGTGTCGAGCGGCACCAGGGAGCGCACGTCGACAACCTCGCAGTCGATACCGTGTTCCGCTTTCAGCCGCTCGGCCGCCTCCAGCGCGCGCGGCACCATCAGCGCCAGCGCCAGGATGGTGGCGTCGCGGCCCGGACGCAGGACCTTGGCGGTGCCGAGCTTGTCGACGATCTCGCCGTCCGGCACCTCGCCCTTGGTCGGATAGAGCGACTTGTGCTCGAGGAAGATCACCGGATCGGGATCGCGCACGGCGGCGGCGAGCAAGCCGATGACATCGACCGGCGACGACGGCGCCACGACCTTGAGGCCGGGAATCATCATGCACCAGTTCTCGACGCTCTGAGAGTGCTGCGCGCCGAAGCGCGAGCCGGCGCCGTTGCCGGTGCGCACGACCAGCGGACATTTGGTCTGGCCGTTCGACATGTAACGGCTCTTCGGGAATTCGTTGGCGATGTAGTCGAAGCACACCGCGAAGAAGTCCGAGAACATGATTTCGGCGATCGGCTTGAGGCCGGTCATCGCCGCACCCATGGCGGCGCCGAGAATGGCCTGCTCCGAGATCGGCGTGTCGCGCACGCGCAGCGGACCGAACTGCTCGTAAAGCCCGACCGTTGCCTTGAACACGCCGCCGGCCTTGGCGACGTCCTCGCCGAGGAAGACGACGTCATTGTCGCGCGACATTTCCTGCGCGATGCCGCGGATCACCGCGTCACGATAGGTGATTTCCGCCATGTCAGTTTCTCCACGCCCAGCCGCCGTCGGCGTAGACATCGGTGGTGAGGATATCGAGCGGCGGCATCGGCGCCGCCTTGCAGGCCTCGGTCGCGTCGTCGACTTCCTTGCGCACGCTCGCGTCGATTTCGGCGATGACCTTGTCGGCAACGCCGAACTGCTTGAGGCGCTCGCGATAGATCTTGATCGGATCGCGCTCCTTCCATTTCTCCAACTCGCCTTCAGGGCGATACTTGGCCGGATCGGCGCGGGAATGGCCGGAGTGGCGATAGGTCAAAGCTTCGATCAGCGAGGGCCCCTCGCCGGCGCGCGCCTTGGCATAGGCCTTCTGCGCCGTGCGATAGACGACGTCGGCATCGTTGCCGTCGATGATGATGCGCTCGAGGCCGTAAGCGGCGGCGCGGTCGGCCGCCGGATGCGGCACCGCGGTGACGTCGGCGATCGGCGTGTATTCCATGTAGAGATTGTTCTCGCAGACGAACACGACCGGCAGCTTCCACACCGCCGCGAAATTCAGTGCCTCGTGGAACGCGCCGATATTGGTGGTGCCATCGCCGAAAAAGCAGACCGAGACGTCCTTGTCGCCCTTGTACTGCGCGCGCCACGCCGCGCCGCAGGCGATCGGCAGATGCGCGCCGATGATCGCGTAGGAGCCCATGACGCCGTGCTCTTCCGACGTCAGGTGCATGGAGCCGCCCTTGCCGCGCATCAGGCCGTTATCGCGCTGCATCAATTCGCCGAGCACCTTCTCGACCGACACGCCACGGGCCAGTGTGTGGGCGTGGCCGCGATAGGTGCAGAACGACAGGTCGCCCTTCTGCATGGCCTCGGCAAAACCGGTGGCGACCGCCTCCTGCCCGAGCGAAAGATGACTGGTGCCCTTGACCAGGTTTTGCAGGAACAGGTCGTAGGCGCGCTGCTCCGCCTCGCGGATGCGAAGTTGCGAGCGATAGATCGCCAGCCTTTTGTCCTCGCCGATATCGTCGTTCAGCCCCGAACCGGGGGCCGCCTGAGCGCGATCCTGCGCTGTCGCCATGGGGGATTTCCTCGCATTCCGGTAGGCTTGTTCTTTTTGTCGGACCGGAACTTAGCCCTGATGGCGACAAACCCGCAACTGCCGACCTCTGCCGGCGCCTACTGGTTTTCTTCCGCCTGAACCATGGTCCTGCCCACCTTGCGCTCATGATGCAGCAGGTAGAGGCCCGAGCCGATGACAACGGCGCTGCCCACGACGGTCCAGAAGTGGGGTACGTCCCCGAACACCAGGAACCCGAGCGTCGAGGTCCAGATCATTTGCGTGTAGATGAAGGGCGACAGCGTCGAGGCCGGCGCCAGGCGATGGCCGCGCACCAGAAGGTAATGGCCGAAACCGCCGAAGAAACCGGTGATGCCCATCAGGAAAGCGAGAAAGATGCTCGCCGGCGCGGTCCAGACGAAATAGACCACGGGCGTCATCACCACGGCGCCCACCATGTTGGTGTAGAAAGTCGTGGTTTCGGTTGAATCGGTGCGGGCGAGAAGCCGTGTCAGCACCGAGTAGAGCGTATAGCAAACCGCGCCGCCAACCGAGATCAGCGCCGCCGGATGCATGCCGCCCATGCCGGGGCGCGTCACCAGCAGAACGCCGATGAAGCCGACGCCGATGGCAACCCAGCGCTGCCAGCCGACCCGCTCGCCGAGAAATCGGCTGCTGAGCACCGCCACCATGAAGGGTGTCGAAAACAGAATCGCCAGCGCTTCGTCGAGCTGGAGATAGCGGACAGCGAAGAAGTTGGCGGCGGAAGAGCCGAGCAGAAGGAGCGAGCGCCCGATCTGCAGCAGCGGGCGCTGCGTCACCATGACGCCCGGCCGCTTGAACGGGTTGAGATAGATCACCACCAGCACGAACGCGCCGGCATAGCGCGCCCATGTCACTTGCAGCGGGTCCATGGACTGGACCAGGTACTTCGCCGTCGTGTCGAGACACGAAAACGTCGCCACGGCAGCGCACATGAGTGCAATGCCGGTGAGACGCTGACGGCGAAGGGCGGCTTGGTCGCTCAATAGGTCGCCCGTCCCCCGGAGATGTCGAACACCGCGCCGGTGGTGAAGGAGCAGTCTTCCGAGGCGCAGAAGGCGGCCAGCGCCGCGACCTCTTCCACCTGAACGAAGCGGGCGCGCGGAATCTTCGACAGCATGAAGTCGATGTGCTGCTGCGTCATCTGGTCGAAGATCGCCGTCTTTGCCGCCGCAGGCGTGATGGCGTTGACCGAGATGTTCTTGCCCGCGGTTTCCTTCGCAAGCGATTTTGTCAGGGCGATGACACCCGCCTTCGACGCCGAATAGGCCGAGGCGTTCGGATTGCCTTCCTTGCCGGCGATCGACGCGATGTTGACGATGCGGCCGTAATCCTGCCCGACCATGCCCGGCACCACCGCCTTGCAGCAGTAGAACTGGCTGTCGAGATTGATGGTCATCACCCGCTTCCACTCGTCGACCGGATATTCCGCCACCGTGGTGTTCAAGCCGGCGATGCCGGCGTTGTTGACCAGAATATCGATACGGCCGAAGGCCTTGATGGTGGCATCGCGCGCGCGCTCGACGCTGGCGAAATCGGTGACATCGACGGCGACGACCTCAACGCGGCCCTTGAGCTCTCCGGCAGTCTTCTTCGCCAGCGGCTCGTCGCGATCCCAGATCGCCACGGTCGCGCCGGACGCCAGAAGGCGCTCGACGATGGCGCGGCCGATACCCTGCGCGCCGCCGGTGACCACCGCAAAGCGGCCCTTGAGATCGATGTTATTGGACATGGAAGTGCTTCCCCCGAGACTGATTTGTTTTGACTTGCCCGATGGTATAGTCGGTTTGGCGGGGAAAATGCAGCCTCCCCGCGAAATAGCTGCCATCCAACCGGGACGGCACCAAGACCCTGCCAAGCGCTGTTCCGGACGGCCCGGCTGACGACCATGGATGGCCCGATTCTCGCGCTTTTCGTCCTCTCGACTTTCGTCGGGGGCATTGTCAGCGGACTGGCCGGCTTCGCCATGGGGCTGGTCGTCTCGGGCATCTGGCTGCACATCCTGACGCCGGCGCAAACCGCGGCGCTGATCGTCGGATACGGTCTGCTGGTTCAGAGCTACAGCATCTGGAAGCTCCGTCACGCCGTGAGCCTGCGCACCCTGGCGCCATTTATCGGCGGCGGCGTATTCGGAGTTCCCCTCGGTGCCGCCCTCCTCACCTACATACGGCCAGACCTGGTGCGGGATGGCGTCGGCATTCTGCTGATCGCGTACTCAAGCTATTTCCTGATCCGGCCGCATGTTCACAGCGTCAAAGCGTCGGTGCCAGCGGATGTCACCGTCGGTTTCGTCAACGGCATTCTGGGCGGCATGACCGGCCTTGCCGGCCCGATCATCACCATCTGGTGCCAGTTGCGCGGCTTCCGCCGCGACGAGCAGCGCGCCGTGTTCCAACCGGTGATCCTGGCCGCCTTCGTGCTGACCGCCATCTCGCTCACCGCCAATGGCACGGTGACGCTCGACCTGATGCGCATCTATCTCTATGGCCTGCCGGCGCTCGGCGCCGGCCTGTGGCTTGGGCTGAGACTGTACGGGCATTTGAACGAGCAGACCTTCCGCAAGGTGATTCTCGTCCTGCTGATGCTATCCGGCCTGGTGCTGGTGTTCGGCTAGCTTTCCTGCCCCACTTCGCTTTCGTGCCAACGGCGCAGCACAAGGTGCGAGACCGCCGACAGCAGGCCAAAGATCGCGACGCCGGCGAGCGACAACAGCAGCAGCGCCGCGAACATGCGCGGAATATTCAGCCGGTAGCCGGACTCCGCGATGCGGTAGGCAAGGCCCGATCCCGCGCCGGCCGAGCCGGCCGCAATCTCGGCCACCACCGCGCCGATCAGCGACAGACCGCCGGCAATGCGCAAGCCCGTGAGCATCTGCGGCAGCGCGGCTGGCAGCTTCAGCCGCGTCAGGACCTGCCAGCGCGAGGCCTTGTACAGTTCGAACAGCGCGACGAGGTTGTGGTCGACCGAGCGCAGGCCGAGCGTCGTATTGGCCAGTACGGGGAAGAACGCGACGATCCACGCGCAGGCCAGCACCGCGAGATGCTGCGGCAGGTAGATCAGCAGGAGCGGCGCGATCGCGACCACCGGCGTTACCTGCAGCACAACGGCATAGGGGTAGAACGAGTATTCGACGAGCCGCCACTGATTGAAGACGATCGCCCAGAAAACGCCGCCGATCGCCGCAAGCGCGAAGCCTTCGAGTGCCAGTGTCAGGGTAACGAGGAGCGAGCCGAACAGCAGGCCGCTGTCGTCGACCAGCGATCCCATGACCAGCCCCGGTCCGGGCAGGATGTAAGGCGGGATGGCGAAGGCCCGCACCGCCGCGTCCCACGCTACGACGGCGAGAGCGAGCAGCAGGACCGGCAGCACCACGCGAACGACGCTATGAGCTCTCATGGTCGCGCTTCCATCGCAGCCGCGAGCACGTCGCCAACCTTGCGGCAATAGCCGGCATATTCAGCCGACGTCCGGAAGCGCTCGTCGCGCGGATAAGGCGCGTCGATCGGCACCTCCGCGAACACCCGCCCCGGCCGCGGCGTCATCACCACGATACGCTGCGACAGGAACACCGACTCGAACACAGAGTGGGTGACGAAAATCACGGTCTGCCGCAGTGCCTGCCAGAGCGACAGGATTTCATTGTTGAGCTTGAACCGCGTGATCTCGTCGAGGGCGGCGAAGGGTTCGTCCATGAGCAGCAGCCGCGGCTCGGTGACCAGCGCTCGCGCGATCGAGACGCGCATCTTCATGCCGCCGGACAATTCGCGCGGATAGGACGCGGCGAAATCCGCCAGGCCGACGTGGTCCAGCACGGATTCGACAGCGCGCCGCGCCTCCATCGGCTGGGCATGCGCCAGCGACAGTGGCAGTTCGACATTGGCGGCGACGCTCGCCCACGGCATCAGCGTCGGCTCCTGGAACACGAAACCGATATTTCCGGTCGCCGCGTTGCTGGCGCGGTCCGCAGGCCATTCGATTGCGCCGCTCGTCGGCGCACTCAGGCCGGCGATGATGCGCAGAGCCGTCGACTTGCCACATCCCGAAGGCCCGAGCAGAGAGACGAACTCGCCTTCCCGCACGTCGAGATCGAGGCTGTCGAGCGCCACCGTACCGCTGTCGAAAACCTTGCCGACATCACGGAGCGACACGATAGGGATTGCAGCGACCATGACGGCGGACCGGTGACCGGCTCACTTCGGCCGCAGATTGAGGCCGACGCCCTTGTTCACGAATTTCAAGGTATAGGCTTTCTTGTAGTCGAGGCCGGCCTTGACCACTCCGGTGCGCACCATCTTGTCGTAGAAGGCCTGCATCCGCGCATCGGTCATGGCGCCGATACCGAGCTTGAGCGCATCGCCTGA
The DNA here is from genome assembly GCA_035556455.1 of Pseudolabrys sp. Lineage (GTDB taxonomy): Bacteria > Pseudomonadota > Alphaproteobacteria > Rhizobiales > Xanthobacteraceae > Pseudolabrys. Next base: position 10,654 of record DATMEX010000053.1, on the reverse strand, counting down.
ATCGACGATGCCGAATTCCTTCATCTTGGCGACGGAATTGGCCAGCAGCGCATCCGTCATTTCCGGATTATGCTTCTTGATCAGGTCGTTCGCCGCCTTGTTGTCGTGATAAAGGTAATTGTACCAGCCGATCGCGGAGGCATCGACGAACTTCTGCACCAGGTCCGGGTCTTTCTCGACCATGTCGGTGCGCGCCTCGATCAATGTCGAGTAGCTGTTGAAGCCATAATCCGCGAGCAGGAAGATCCTTGGCTTGAACTTGCCCTGCTGTTCGACCGCATAGGGCTCCGATGTCACATAGCCCTGCATCGCACTTTTTTCGTCAGCGAGGAATGGCTGCGGATTGAAGGTGTAGGGCATTACGCTACGCTCGGTGAATCCGTAGTCGGCCTTGAGCCACTGGAAGTAGCTCACCATGCCTTCCTTGGAGACGAACAAGGTCAAATTCTTGAGGTCGTCCAGTTTCTCCGCCATGCCGGGATGCGTGAGCAGCACCTGCGGGTCCTTCTGGAATGAGGCCGCGACCGCGACGGTGGGGATTTTCTGCTCAACAGCATCGAAGCTTTGCAGCGAGTTCGCGCTCATGAAGAAGTCGATCTTGCCCACCGGCAGCAGGATGCGGTTGTTGACGTTGGGACCGCCCGGCACGATCTCCACGTCGAGACCGTATTTTTTGTACGTGCCGTCGGCGAGCGCCTGATAGTAGCCGCCATGCTCGGCCTGAGCGACCCAGTTGGTGCCGAACCGCACCTTGCGAAGTTCCGGCCCCTCCTTCTTCGCCGGTGCGGCGGGCGATGACGCCAAAGCGGGGGCGTTGGCCGCGACCAACAGAAGGACAGACAAAAGCGATAGGAGACGGCGCATCGGCTCTTTCCCTGATCGACAGAACCCATTTGGGCGAGATGCGGTCAGGATAGCGCGGTGCAGCATTGAAGGTAAATCCCTGCGGAACACATCCCGCTGCGGCCCAATACGGCGTCGCCTTGCGCCGGACTGCCTGCACCAACTCGCGGCTTGTCTTGTACCGTTCAATCTGCCTTGATACGACAAGACAAAATTCACCGCCGACTTAACGGCGGAATCTGCTTACACAACGGCAGAAAAAACTGGAGGATCACGCCCATGTCGTCTCGCTCGCGAGCGTTCGCCAAAACGTCGCTGTCCGCAGTCGCAGCCATCGCCCTGATGGCCAGCACCGCCGCGGCGCAAACTGAAATCAAGCTGGGCCATGTCGGTGCGCCCGGCTCCCTCTTCGCCCAATCGGCCGATATCTACGCCGCCAAGGTCAACGCCCAACTGGGCGATAAGGCCAAGGTCGTGGTTTACGGCTCAAGCCAACTCGGCGGCGACACGGAGCTTCTGAAAAAGCTCAAGCTCGGCACCGTGGACCTCGCGCTGATCTCAACGGTCATGACCTCGGTGGCGCCGGAGTTCGGCGTGTTCGAGATGCCCTATCTCGTTCAGAACCGCGACCATGCCGCGCGCATCGCCAAGGAAGTGACCCATCCGATCCTTGGACCCATTGCCGAAAAGGCCGGCTACCGCATTCTTGGCGTCTGGGAGAACGGCTATCGCGAAATCACCAACAGCAAGCGTCCGATCGTCAAGCCGGCCGACCTCGAAGGCGTGAAGCTGCGCGTGCCCGGCGGCATTTGGCGCGTGAAGATGTTCAAGGCCTACGGCGCGAGCCCTTCGCCGATGGAGCTCAAGGAAGTGTTCGTCGCGCTGCAGACCGGCGTGATGGACGGTCAGGAAAACCCGCTGACCCAGATCTATTCGCAGAAGTTCCAGGAGGTTCAGAAATTCCTGTCGCTGACCGGCCACGTCTATACGCCGGGCTATCTGGCAGGCGGCGCCTCCTGGTCGCGGTTGCCGGCGGACGTCCAGAAGATCCTCAAGGACACCGCCGTTGCCATCGAGCCCGAAGTCCTTGCTCTCGCCGCCAAGCTGGACGGCGAGTTGATCGAGAAGATGAAGGCGTCGGGCATTCAGGTCAACGAAGCCGACAAGCCGGCCTTCGTCGCCGCCTCGAAGGCCATCTACGACGACTTCGCCAAGGAAGTGCCGAAAGGCAAGGAGCTGATCGAGAAGTCGCTCAGCCTCGCCAAGGGCTCCTGACGGATTGAGCGAGCCGGGCTCCTCAAGAGCCCGGCTCGTCCGATTCCCGGCAAACTACTTTCTCCAAACACCAACGGCTGGAATTCATGGACGCGTTTCAACGTTTGTTCGATCGCGCGCTCGAGATCGTCGCTGCCGCGATGATGACGATCGTGACCCTGATCATCGTCGCCGGCTTCATGTTTCGATGGGCCGGCCATTCGCTGGTCTGGTACGACGAGGTCGCGGCAATCTCGCTTTGCTGGCTGACCTATTACGGCGGCGCCCTTGCCGCCTTGCGCGGCGCGCATATCGGCTTTCCGGGCCTCGTGAACGCCATGCCGGCGAACTGGCGTGTCGCCGCGACCTTTTTCGCCTCGGCGGTCACGATCTTCTTCTTCGCGCTGCTCGCCTATATGGGCCTCCAGGTGGTCCAGATATTGAAAGGCGACACGCTGGTATCCATTCCCGAAATCTCCCTGCAGGTAACCCAATCGGTCATCCCGATCACGTCGGCGCTGTTCGTGATCGCCGAACTCGTAAAATTGCCCGGGCTACTGCGCGAGGCCAAACGCGGGCCGCTGATGGATCATGAGGTCAAGGAAGCCCTCGAATCCGTCGGGATCGAAACGACTGAAGCCAATCCGGGGCGCGCGTCATGACAATCGGTCTCATGCTTGTCGGGATGTTCGCGCTCGTGCTGCTCAACGTACCGGTGGCCGTGGCGCTTGGCGTCGTGGCCGTCGTGGCGATCTGGATCATCCAAGGATCGCAGATGCTGCCGAACGTGGCCCTGGTCATGTTCGAAGGCGCCACCAACTTCCCGCTGCTCGCCGTACCGCTGTTCGTCCTCGCGGGCGGCATCATGAACGCCTCGACCATTTCGCGCCGCCTGATCAATCTGGCAACCGCGATGCTCGGCTTCATCCGCGGCGGCCTCGCCATGGTCACCATCGGCTCGTCGATGTTCTTCGCCGAAATCTCCGGCTCGGCGGTGGCCGGCGTCGCAGCGTTGGGCACGCTGCTGATCCCGGCGATGAAGTCGCGCGGCTATTCCAAGGAGTTCGCCGCGGCCATTACTTCGTCGGCGTCGAGCCTCGCCATCATCATCCCGCCGTCGATCCCGATGATCCTCTACGCCGCAATGGCCGAAGAATCCGTTGTGAAGATGTTCGTCGCCGGCTTCATCCCGGGCGCTCTCGGCGGCCTGGCGCTGATGGGCATGAGCTACTACTACGCCCGCAAGCACAACTTCCCGGTCGAGCAACGCTTCGCGCTCAGCCGACTGGGACAGGCCACCAAGGAAGCGGCCTGGGCGCTGTCGCTTCCCGTCATCATCCTCGGCGGCATTTTCGGCGGCTTCGTTACCGCGACCGAAGGCGCTGCTGTCGCGGTGCTGGCGGCCTTGTTCATCTCGCTCGTCATTTATCGCGACCTCAACATGAAGTCGCTCTATCGCGCGCTGGTGGACTCGGCCCTGCAGACCGCGGTGGTGATGCTGCTCGTCGCCGCTTCGGCGCTGATCGGCGTATTCCTTACCGAGAGCCAGTTGCCGCAGGGGCTGGCGAAGTCGATCGTGAACATGACCAGCAACCCCTACATGGTGCTGCTCCTGCTCAATATCTTCTTCCTCATCCTCGGCATGTTCCTGCATTCGGCCGCGGCCATCATCCTGACGGTGCCGATCGTGATGCCGTTGGTGCATCAGGTCGGTATCGACCCGGTGCATTTCGGCCTCGTGCTGACGCTGAACCTCGCGATCGGCCAGCAGACGCCGCCGGTCGCCAGCGTGCTGATCGCGGCCTGTTCGGTGGCCAAATCGGACATCTGGGCGACGACCAAAGCCAATCTCGGCTTCATCGGCGTACTGGTCGGCGTGCTGCTGCTGTGCACTTACGTGCCGTGGTTCTCGCTGGTGCTGATCCGTATTTTCTACGGCGGCTAGCAGCGACGTAATCGAACCGAAAGGCCCATACGGAGCAATCCGGATGGGCCTTTCGTTTTTTAGCGATAGCCGCCCGTCGCACCGAGACGCTCGCCAGTCATCCAGGCGGAAGCATCCGAGGCAAGAAAGACCGCGACACGCGCAATGTCATCCGGTTGGCCGAGACGGCCAAGCGCCGTGCGTTCAACGAGAGCCTTCTCAAACTCGCTACCCTTGACGCCGGCCGTCACCAGCCCTTCGGTTTCCGTACCGCCCGGTGCGATGACATTGACGCGAATCTTGCGCGGCCCGAGTTCAGCGGCGAGCACGCGTGTCAGCGTATCAATGGCGCCCTTGGTCGCCGAATAGACCGACGCCGTCGGCACCGTGGCTTCCGCGCTGGCGTTCGAGCCGACATTGATGACACTGCCGCCATTGGGGCCGAAATACTTCACCGCCTCGCGCGTCGCCAGCACGGTGCCGAGGACATTGATGTTAAACAAGCGATGGAATTCATCCTCCGTGACATCTTCGAGCAGGTGGAATTTGTAGACGCCGGCATTGTTCACCAGTACGTCCACGCCGCCGAAGCTTTCCTTGGCCGTGGCGAAAAGTTTTTGCATGTCGGCGGCCTTGGCGACATCGCCCTGAACGGCGATCGCCTTGCCACCCTTGGCCTTGATAGCGGCGACGACCTTGTCGGCGCCGCTCCGGTCGGACGCGTAGTTGACGACGACAGCCGCGCCTTCCGCACCCAGCGCTTTGGCCACGCCGGCACCGATACCCTTGGAAGCGCCGGTGACCACCGCGACTTTCCCCTTCAGATCGCTCATCGCATTCTCCTGTTGCATCATTTCGATACTTAGATAATCATCGAAATGAAAGGTGGGACGGTGCCGCGATCTTGCAAGGGAGGGTCCGAAATAATTCGTCCGGCTGGTGGGGGAGGCTAAATCTCGGCCAAACGGTCGAGATAGGCCCGCAAAACGTCGCGATGGAGCACGAGATTGGCGAATTTGCCGTCACGCACGATCTCGATCAGGCCGGCCGTCTCCAGCTCCTTGATGTGGTGGGAGACGGTGGCGGGGCTGATCTTGTGGCACTCGTGCAGCCCGCCGCAAGGCAGCGGCGCATCCTGCGCGCCGATGCTCTTGAGGATGGCATAGCGCTTCGGCTCGGCCAGCGCGCGGGCGATCCGCTCGAACTCGCGGTCCGTAAGGACGGTCTTCTTTGTCTTTTGTCCCGCCTTGGCCATGCCGGGAAAATAATTACTCGCGCGGCAATGTCCAGCGGCTCAGCCGGCGAGCTCCTTGCGCACGATTTTGGCGCCGTCGACCATGGCCTGCATCTTGGCGTAGGCAATGTCGCGCGGCAGGTATTTCAGGCCGCAATCGGGCGCCAGCACGATGCGCTCGGCCGGGACATGCGGCAGCGCGCGGCGGATGCGCGCGGCGACCGTCTCGGGCGCCTCGATGGTCATGTCGGACAGATCGAGCACGCCGAGGATGATGGTCTTGCCCGGCAACGTCTCCAGCACCTTGCAATCGAGCTTGGATTGCGCGGTTTCGATCGACACCTGGCTGATGGCGGTGTTCGCCAGTTCCGGCAGGAACGAATAGCCTTCGGGCCGCTCGTGGATGATGGCGGCGTAGCCGAAGCAGATGTGAACCGCGGTCGTGCCCTTCACGCCATCGAGCGCGGCATTGAGGCCGTTGATGCCGAACTCGCGCGCCTTGGCCGGCCGCGCCTGCATGTAGGGCTCGTCGATCTGCACGATGTCGGCGCCGGCGGCGAACAGATCCTTGATCTCCTCGTTCACGGCCACCGCGTAATCGAGCACCAGCTCCTGCTCGTCCTTGTAGAAATCGTTCTGCGCCTGCTGCGCCATGGTGAAAGGACCGGGCACGGTAATCTTGATGGTGCGGTCGGTGTTGGCGCGCAGGAATTGCACGTCGCGCACTTCGACCGCATGCTTGCGGCGGATCTTGCCGGTGATGCGCGGCACCGGATTGGGATGGCCGGAACGATCGAGCGCGGTGCCGGGATTATCGATATCGACGCCTTCGAGCGCGGTGGCAAAGCGGTTCGAGTAGCTCTCGCGCCGCAATTCGCCATCGGTGATGATGTCGAGGCCGGCGCGCTCCTGATCGCGGATGGCGAGCAAGGTGGCGTCATCCTGCGCCTGATCGAGATATTCCGGCGCGACGCGCCAGAGTTCCTTGGCGCGCACGCGCGGCGGAAAACGCCCAGCAAGCTTGGCGCGATCGATCAGCCAGTCCGGCTGCGCATAGGAACCGACAAGACTCGTCGGAAGCAAGGGCAACGCCATCAAATCCTCCCTGAAACCGGCGCGCCTTTTCGACACGCTCATGATGTTAGCGAGAAGTATCGGCTTTCCGATCCTCCGCAGCAAGGCTCATGGCCAGTACTCGCGCGACGTGTAGCGCTTCACGGCTCGCACCGTCATGAATCTGATGCCGGCAGGATGTGCCATCGGCAACGATGATGGCGTCATCGGAAGCCTTGCGCACCGCCGGCAGCAGCGACAGCTCACCCATCGCGAGCGACACGTCGGTGGTGTCGGCCTTGTAGCCGAACGAGCCGGCCATCCCGCAACAGCTCGATTCAACGGTCTCAACCTTCAACTCGGGCACCGCGCGCAGCACGCTCTCAACCGCACCCATCGCCGCGAAGGCCTTCTGGTGGCAGTGGCCGTGCAGCAACGCCGGCTTCGCCAGCGCCTTGAAGGGGAACTCGACGCCGGCCTTGATCTCGCGCGCCAGAAATTCCTCGAACAGCAAAGCCTGTGCCGCCACGTCGGCCACGCCGTCGCCCTTCAGCAGCGCCGGCATTTCGTCGCGGAAGGTGTAGAGACAGCTCGGCTCCAGCCCGACGATCGGCACGCCGCGCTTGGCGAATGGCGCCAGCGCCGCCAGCGTGCGCTGCATTTCGTGGCGCGCCTCATCGACCTTGCCGGCGGAGAGAAAGGTGCGCCCGCAGCACAGAGGCCGGCCACCATCCTTCGGCTTCACGGCATGAACATGATAACCGCCGGCCGCCAGCACCCTCATCGCCGCGTCGAGGTTCTCGCGCTCGAAGTAGCGATTGAAGGTGTCGGCAAACAGCACGACCTCGCGCGTCGCTGTCGCGCCCGCCTCGCCGGCCGCAGAGCGATGCGGCCAGTCGCTGCGATCGCGATAGATGTCGCTGCGCCATGTCGGCAGACTGCGCCGCGCCGAGAAATTGGCGAGGCGCTCCGACAGCCGCTTGAGCAACGGCAAACGGTCGCGCAAATTGAACAGCCAGGGGAAGCGCGCCGCGTAAGGCGCATAGCGCGGCAGATAGCCGACCAGCCGGTCATGCAGCGACAAACCGCTCTTCCTGACGCGCGCGGCCTGCACCTCGATTTTCATGCGCGCCATGTCGACGCCGGTCGGGCATTCGCGGCGGCAGGCCTTGCAGGATACGCACAGCGACAAGGTCTCGGCCATCTCGTCGGACGACAGCGCATCCGGACCAAGCTGGCCCGTCACCGCGAGCCGCAGCGTGTTGGCGCGGCCGCGGGTGACGTCGCGCTCGTCGCGGGAGACGCGATAGGATGGACACATGGCGCCGCCGGCCAATTTGCGGCAGGCGCCGTTGTTGTTGCACATCTCGACGGCGCCCTGGAGACCGCCGCCCGCCCCGGGGAAAGCCGACCAATCGAGCTCGGTCTTGAGATCGAGGCCGCGATAATCCGGCTTGTAGCGCAGCAGCGAGCGGTCATCGAATTTCGACGGCCGCACCACCTTGCCGGGATTGTAGAGACCGTCCGGATCGAAGCGGTCCTTCACCTCTTCGAAGGCGCGGGCGAGGCGCGAACCGAACATCGGCTCGTTGAACTCCGAGCGCACCAGACCGTCGCCATGCTCGCCGGAATGCGAGCCCTTGTATTCGCGCACCATGGCGAAGGCCTCTTCGGCGATCGCGCGCATGGCGTGGACATCCTTCTCCTGACGCAGATTGAGGATCGGACGCACATGCAGACAGCCCGAGCCGGCATGGGCGTACCAGGTGCCGCGCGTGCCGTGCTTCTCGAAGATCGCGGTGAGCCGCGAGGTGTAATCGGCGAGATGCTCGAGCGGTACCGCGCAATCCTCGACGAAGGACACAGGCTTACCCTGCTCCTTCATCGACATCATGATGTTGAGGCCCGAGGTGCGCACCTCGGTGATCGCGGCCTGCAGTTCAGGATTGAGCACTTCGACCACGCCGCCCCATTTGGCGCCGCTGTTGTCCCAATGGAAGCCGAGATCGCCGATCAGCTCCTTGAGCCTGCGCAGGCGCCGCAGGTTCTCCTCATGATCGGTCTCGCCGAATTCAACGAGGAGAATGGCTTCCGGCAGATCGCGCACGAAGCGATCCAGAGTCGGCTTGAAGATCGGAATAGCGCCGGCGAGTTCGAGCATGGTGCGATCGACCAGTTCGACCGCGATCGGCTTGAGGCCGACGATATGCTGAGCGCAGTTCATCGCCTCGTAGAACGAACCGAAATGCACGGCGCCGACCGCCCGGCGTCCGAGCAGCGGTGACAGCTTCAGCTCGATACGCGTCGAGAAGCCGAGCGTGCCTTCCGAGCCGACAAGGATATGCGCGAGATTGATGTCGTTGCCGCCTTTATAGGAGCCCGGCACCAACGCATCGAGATTGTAGCCGCCGACCCGTCGCTGCACTTTCGGATAACGCGCGGCGATCTCGTCGGCCTCACGCACGCCGATGGCCATGAGGTCCTGCGCCAGCGGCCTGAGCGCCGGCGGCGCGTCGTCCGAGCCGCCCATCGGGCCGAAATGCGCCCGCGTGCCGTCCGCCAGCATCGCGTCGATGCCGATGACGTTGTCGCGCATCGTGCCGTATTTCAGCGAGCGGCCGCCGCACGAGTTGTTGCCCGTCATTCCGCCGATGGTGGCGCGCGAGGCGGTCGAGATATCGACCGGGAACCACAGGCCATGAGGCTTGAGCTGGCGGTTGAGCTCGTCGAGCACGATGCCGGGCTCGACCGCGCAGCGCTGCCGCGCCACGTCGAGATCGACAATACGGTTAAGATATTTCGAGCAATCGACGACCAGGCTCTCGCCCACCGTCTGCCCACATTGCGACGTGCCGCCGCCGCGCGGCAGCACGGTGACGCCCTCCGCGCGCGCGATGCCGATCGCCCGTTCGGCCTCGTCGATCGTGCGGGGCACGACCACGCCGACCGGGGTGATCTGATAATGCGAGGCGTCGGTGGCGTAGCGACCGCGGGTAAAACGGTCGAAATGGACCTCGCCGGCCTGCTCGGATTTCAAACGCCTTTCCAGGCCAGGAAGAACCACCGCCAAAACGCCGTCCTTGATGGTTTACGTCGATTATTGCATGAGCCGATTGCGGAAATCCGCTTGACCGGAATGTGACATTCATAGTTCAAGGCCACAAGCGCCGCTCCCTGCCGGGTCGCGGAGCCGTGGCCGAACCACAAACACGTCGTCGCTGTTTAGCCGTTCCAGGAGCGGATTTCCTATGGCTCAGAATTCTTCGCGTCCGGTCGGGCGCCACTTCCTCCACATTCCCGGCCCGACGCCGGTTCCGGACCGCATCCTGCGGGCGATGGATACGCCGATGATCGACCATCGTGGCCCCGAATTCGCCAAGCTGGCGAAGCGGTGTCTCGACGGCATCAAGACCGTTTTCAAGACCGCCAACCCGGTCATCATCTACACCGCGACCGGCACCGGCGCCTGGGAAGGCGCGCTGACGAACACTTTGTCGGCCGGCGACAAGGTGCTGATGGTCGAGACCGGCCAGTTCGGTACGCTCTGGAAGAAGATGGCCGACAAGCTCGGCCTCGTGACCGAGCTCATCCCGACCGACTGGCGCACGGGTGTCGACCCCAAGGTCATCGAGAAGCGCTTGTCGGAAGACAAGAAGCACGAGATCAAGGCCGTGTGCGTCCTGCACAACGAGACCTCGACCGGCGCACTGTCGCCGATCGCGGAGATCCGCAATGCCATCGACGCCGCCAAGCACCCCGCGCTCTACCTCGTCGACACCATCTCGTCGCTGGCCTCGACCGACTACCGCCATGACGAATGGGGCGTCGACGTCACCGTCGGCGGCGCGCAGAAGGGCCTGATGCTGCCGCCCGGCATGTCGTTCAACGCCGTCAGCGACAAGGCGCTGGAAGCGAGCAAGACCTCGAAACTGCCGAAGTCGTTCCTCGACTGGCAGGACATGCTGAACATGAACAAGTCCGGCTTCTTCCCCTATACGCCGGCGACGCTCATGCTGTTCGGCCTCGATGTCGGCATCACCATGCTGCACGAGGAAGGCCTCGACAACGTATTCGCCCGCCACGACCGCCTCGCCGAGGCGACGCGCATCGCGGTGAAGCACTGGGGCCTCGAGATCCTGTGCAAGGACTCGAAGTACTATTCGCCGACCGTCACTGCGATCCTGCTGCCGGAAGGCCACAACGCCGACCAGTTCCGCGCCATGGCGCTGGAGACGTTCAACATCTCCTACGGCGCCAGCTTCGGACCCTTCGCGGGCAAGTATTTCCGCATCGGCCATCTCGGCGACGTCAACGACGCCACCATGATGGGCTGCCTGGCGACGACC
>DATMEX010000052.1:0-77781 GCA_035556455.1 Pseudolabrys sp. | reverse complement strand
CAAACCGGTCCAGTACGTGAAGATTTGCTCGCTCTACGGAGCCGGCTTCTACTACATGCCGGGCACGGATACCTGCATCAAGGTCGGCGGCTTCGCGCGCGCCGAAGTGAACTTCGGTGCGGGCGGTTCGTTCGCGACGTCGTTCCAGAACTGGGATTTGCGTACCACCAACACCCAGTCTTGGCGTACCCGCGCCGGCATCACGGCCGACGCCCGCTCGCAGACCGCCTACGGCACCCTGCGTGGCTATGCCTACCTCGCCGCCACGTCGGACAACTCGGCCGCTGGCGCTCCGACCAACGGCACCGGCGCGACTGCCTATGACCGCCTGTTCTCGCCGGCGGCCTTCATCCAGTTCGCTGGCTTCACCATGGGCCGCACCGGTTCGTTCTTCGACTTCGATGGCATGGGCTATTCGAACCAGTCGAACGTCTGGGGTTCGGCGCAGGGCGGCAACGGTATCGAAGTCTGGGCCTACACCGCTCAGCTCGGCAACGGTCTGTCGGCCTCGATCGCGGCGGAAAACAACAACGGCCGCCGTATGGGCGTTGCCAACGCGCTCGGTGCCGCTTCGGCCGCTGGCGGCCAGTCGATGCCGGACATCGTCGGCAACCTGCGTATCGACCAGGCCTGGGGTTCGGCCCAGATCATGGGCGCCTACCACCAGATCAACTACGGTGTGGTCGGCGAACCGAGCGATCAGGCCGGCTGGGCGTTCGGCGTCGGTGCGCGTGTCAACCTGCCGATGCTCGGCAAGGGCGACTACATCATCGGTCAGTTCACCTACGGCAAGGGCGCGATCGACTACGTCGGTTCGGGTCTCGCCCAGGCGCAGACCACCCAGCGTGGCGGTCGTGTTTCGTACGGCCCGGCTTGGGATTCGGTCGTGACCGGTGCTGGCACTGCCGACCTGACGACCGGCTGGTCGATCACCGGCGGTCTCGAGCACAACTGGGTCCCCGGCTGGAAGACCTCGCTGTTCGGCGCTTACGGCAAGCTGCAGTACTCCGCGGCTGCCAGCGTGATCCTGCAGGGCGCTGCTGCCGGCACCACCGCTGGCTCGTCGGCCAACTGGTCGTTCTGGCAGGTCGGTTCGCGCACCGTCTGGACGCCGGTTACCAACCTCGATCTGAGCGTCGAGGTCATGTACAACTCCCAGCAGAGCGGTTTCACCGGTGTCAACATCGGCGACAACAGCTGGTGGTCGGGCATGTTCCGCGCCCAGCGCAACTTCTATCCTTAATCGGATAGGGTGACTAAAGGCCCCCGGCGAGCAATCGCCGGGGGCTTTTTGCTAACGAGTATGCGCTCCTTGTGGGCTTTCGTGCGTAGCGAGAATGCCAATGCCGGCTCGTATCGCGCCCGATAATGCGGTCGATCTCGCCCATCTCATACGAATGGAGCGGCTGGCCTTCGCCGCGAAGGTGCGCATGGCGCGCGCCGTTGCAGGGCTCAGCCAGAGCGAACTGGCGGCGCGTATCGGCATGACGCAGCGCTCAATACACAAGCTCGAGCAGGGCGGCACCGAGCCCCGCCGCGCCACGGTCGCGGCGCTCGAAATGCTGTGGCGCGAGCAGGGCGTCGAGTTCGAGGATCTCGCCGACGGCGGCTTTCGGGTCGTGGTGCGGGCGGAGGCTTTCGAGGCCCTGGTTCCGGCGCGCCGGCCGCGGGCCGCGCGATCCCGGGCTCCCTCGTCCGGATACCGGGCCTGATCCTTCCGAAACCTTCACGGTTTTCCAGACTGCCGCGCGGGGTGCGTTGCCAGTGCCGTGGCGGCGGCTTATACGGAATCGCGACCACGCCGTTTGCCAGACAGGTCCGAAATCCATGAGCGCGCGCATCTACCGTCCGTCCAAAACCGCCATGCAGTCCGGTGTCGCCAACACCCGGAAATGGGTCGTGGAGTTCGATCTGAGCGAGCCGCGCACCGTCGAGCCGCTGATGGGCTGGACCTCGTCGGGCGACACGCGCCAGCAGCTCAAGCTGCGCTTCGATACCGAAGCGGAGGCGGTTGCCTATTGCGAGCGCAACGGCATCCCGTATCAGGTGTTCGAGACCAAGCCGTCGCCGCGGCGGACGATTTCGTATTCGGATAATTTCGCCTTCAAGCGCCGCGACGCCTGGACCCACTGAACGTCGGGAGTTTTCGCCAAGGCGCGTGCGGTCAAACGGCCGGCGCGCCTTGTTTGCGGCTGGCGGTGCGCTGGCGCAGAAGCGAGATAAAGCGGTCTTCCGGCATTGGCTGGCCGAGCAGGAAGCCCTGGCCGTAATCGCAGCCCATGCTGACCAGCGCCATCATGTCCGCGGCCTTTTCGATGCCGATAGCGACGGCGACCTGGCCGTAATTGTGCGCGAGGTCGATGACCGTCTTGCACAGCGGCGCATTCACTTTGTCGCTGCCGCAATCGGTTACGAAGGAGCGGTCGAGCTTGAGTTCGGCGAATGGCATGTTGCCGAGCTTGGCCAGCGAGGACATGCCGCGGCCGAAATCGTCGATGGCAAGCCGTGTGCTGCAACGCTGCAGGCGTTCGGCCAGCAGGCCGGCCAGAGACAGGTCGGCGATGATTTGCTCTTCCGGGACGTCGATGATGAGACCCGCCCAGTTCGGAATCCTCGGCCGGTTGGCGCGGATGATGTTCTCGATGTCGAGTTTTTCCAGCGCCGTCACCGGAATGTTGACGGTGACCGGTAGGTTGAGACCGAGCTGGACGAAACTCTGCGCCGTCCGCAGAGCGCTGAGCAGTGCCAACTCGGACAGGCGGACGACAGACGCCAGGTTCGCGTCCGGCACAAATGAACCGGGCAGGGCGACGCCGGTGGTCGGATGGCGGGCGCGGGCATAGGTCTCGGCGCCCGCCAACTGCCTTTTGCGCAGGTCGATCTTCGGCTGAAACCAGAATTCGACCCAGCCGGAATCGATCGCCTCATCAAGATCGATCTGCGAGGCAGACACCTTGATGGTGCCGAGCTTCAGCGCCTGCAGGGTCCTGACGACCAGGTCTGTCTCGAACGGCTTCTTCAGCACCGGCAGCATATTCAGGTTCTGCTCGACGCCGATCTTGCGCACGTGGTCGAGCACCGCGCCGCCGCGTGTGCTCATGAGTTGGACCGCGCCGGCGAACGAATGTCGGCCGAGCGCGACAACAGTCTCGATGGCGTCGCGCGAATCCAGCGCGATGTTGAGAAAAATGAGGTCCGGCGCGCGTTGCGCGATGGCGGCGCGCATCGACGCACCGTCCGAGAAGTCCATGGTGTCTACGCCAGCGCCGTGCAGGATCAGCGACAGGAAATGGCGGATGCTCGGCTCTTCATCAACGACGAAGCACAAGGGCGCGCGGCCCGGCGCCAGCGGCGGCGAAGGCAGTGCCGGCGTGTCGTCACCACGGGTTTTGGCGGGCGCCTTGGCCATCGACGTCTCGCGTGAAAAGGGAAATGCAGCGCACACAGAATCAACAGTAGAAGGTATCTGTGAACCAGAGCCGTTAAATTTGGGTTGTCAAAATGGATTGTGATTTTCCGGCTTGAGCGATTGATCGCGTCGCCCAGACCACCGTCGATCGTCGCTTGCCCGGCTGTCGGAATACTTGGCGACCCCGGCTGGATTCGAACCAGCGACCCTCAGCTTAGAAGGCTAACGCGGGTATTTGATTTTATTGCAGAATTTAGAGCCTTGTCGCGTGTCTGTCGCGACGCGATCAAGTCGCCAAGTTGGCGACTTGAAAAAGGTTCGGGCCGGGTACCTTTTCCAGCGCCGATCAACACGCAAATTTGCGGTATTATGGCGCAAACGCCGCAAGCACTTAAGCGGCCAGTTTTCGGGCCTTCTTGGTGGGGACCGGGCGCAGCCGGCGTTTTTCGGGAGGTGCGCGCCTTTCGGCCCTTAACAGGAGCACATGTGCTTCCATCTCAGTCATGCGAAACAGGCGCGCCAGCACCGTCAAATTCAAATCGTCGCACATCTTCGCCAACTCGCCGCATAGCTCCCGAACGTAGTCGCAGACTTCGATTTCCTTCGGTGACATACGCACCCCCATACGCTGCACATTCTCGGAATCGTACGCGCTTGAGTTGTCTATTTCCAGTGAGCCCCTGTCTAATGCTCCATCAGATAGGATTATATGGGGCAAATAATACCCGTGGACACGGGTTGGTTGTGGGGCCATTCTGCCGTCTTCAGGGGGGTGCAATGAAACAAACAATCCGGCTGGCCGCGCTGGCGGCTTCGATCCTTGGCGTTCTGGCTTTCACGGCCTTTGAGGCCGATGCCCGGGGCGGACGCGGCGGCGGTCGGGTCAGCTACGGCGGCGGGAAGCACACCACAAGCCACGGCGGGAAGTATTACGGCGGGTCCGGGTCCTCGCATCGCGGCGGCAGCTACAGCAACCCAAGTTCGGGAAACCGGTACGGGACGCACAAATAACCAATAAGCCTGTATTCCGTTGCAATTTAGCAACGCTTTCCCTACATACTCGCCACTGTGACTGGGCGAATCATCGGGTGTGCCTATGGCTCTTACCGCGCTGCAAGCGGCCCGAAAGGTCTGCGAGGTTGGCTCGTGGAAGGTCACCAATCTCGGGCTTCAAAAGATACTCTACCTTTCTCAGATGCTCTTCATGGGAGAGCATCAAGGTATGCGTTTAATCGACGCTGATTTTGAGGCATGGGATTACGGGCCGGTTTGTCCGCGGGTTTATAAACGCGTGCGGATGTTCGGTGCCGAACCCATCCAGGATGTTTTTTTCACTGAGCCTAGGCCAACTGATGGTCTTCGTGAAAGTCACCTCCACAACTCAGCAAATTTTCTGATCAGCAAGAAGCCAGCTGAGCTTGTCTCCATCACCCACTGGAAGGACGGAGCGTGGGCAAATAATTATAAGCCCGGCATTCGCGGCATCATCATTCCGGATCGAGACATCTTGAATGAGTATCAGCGCCGAACCAGTTCCTGAGGCTTCACCTACATCAACAGCTTCAGTTGCTATCGTTCTCGACAAAGGCGCGGACGCGAAGCCGCCGCTTCCTGTTGATGAAAGCGCGGCGGCCTTGGAGTTGGCTCTACAGCGAGAAGTCGATGACCGACGCGAAGAACGATTTTATTGGATATTGGTCAGCGTTGTCTTGGCTGATATGGCCATGTTTCCACATATGAGTTGGGTTTCTGTGGTCTGCACATTTTTGTTAGAAGTCATTACTTTAATCGGCCTCGCTCAAAAGTTAGGAAACGAAAAAATATCGATTTTGCTCGATTATCTATTTCACCAAATCTGCGAGAAAATAGGTTTAGGTGGCAAGAATTAGGGACAATCCCGGCTTTGCTATTTGATCGACCAACGACGCGCTTCTCGGTGCCCCGTCGATTTGATGACCTTCCCCTCGTAGCGGGGCAGCGTAGCGTGGATGGCGTTTCGCATATCCCACAAGGTCGCTGGGGATGGCTCAGGAACGCCGCGTTTGGCCAACATGGGCCGAACTATCTCCGTTTGAGATAACGGCTTCCCCGTCTCCCGCAGGACGGGGCTAGGCGGCGCCGATCGCGGCCTCTAGCCGCTTCATCGCTTCTTGGTCTCCGGCTCGATCCTCGAAAAGATGGCCGTAGCGATCGAAGGTTTGAGTAATCGAGCTGTGGCCCATGACCTCCTGCAGTCGCTTCGGCGACCATCCCATATGCGCGATGAACAGGGACGCTGCGACGTGCCGCAGCATGTGAATGCCGTAGCGGCTCGGTAGGCCGCACTGGACCTGCAGCGGCTCCCAAAACCGCTGCCGAAGGTTACTGTGACTTTCGACGTTGCCGGCACCGTTCGGGAAGACGAGCCCGGCCGCGGACGGCGGGCAGGCGACCTTCCATTGCCGCAGCACGTTCACGACCATCGGCGGCAACGGCACGTCACGAACGCCGGCCGCGCTCTTGGGATTGCCGATCGTGCCCCACTTGTCGGCCCGCTGCCGGACGTGAATCATCGCCTTGTCGAGATCGACGTTTGACCACGGCAAGCCGCGCGCTTCGCTGGCGCGCAAGCCGGTCAGCACAAGCGTTATCAACAGCGCGCGGTCGCGCCCATCGCGCGCCGAATCCATCAACGTGCGGACCTCGGCGCGCGACGGATAGTCGACGCCTTCGCGCAGCTTCACCTTTTCGGAGCGCTTGTCGGATCTGATCTTGAAGTCGCGCGCGACGTTCTGCGCAACCCATCCTTTGCCCTGGCAGAAGGTGAGGGCGGTTTTGAGGTTCGTCACGACCTTGCGGCGCATCGAAAGCGAGCGGCCTGCGTCCCTCAGCATCGCATCGAACTCGACAACGCGCGGCATGGTCAGCCGCGACAGCTTGTCGGCGCCGATGAACGGCTTGACGTGCAAATCTAAATGCTGGCGCCGCTGCTGTATTGTGCCGCGCTCGAGGTGGTTCGCCTCGCAGTCCTCGATCCATGCGGCAAAGCCTTCCGCGACGGTGATGCTGGCGCTATCTGCTGTGTGAATGCCGCGCGCGACCTCGTGCGCAGCGGTGACGCTCCAAGCGTCGGCTTCCTTTTTCGTGGCGAAGGTCTTGAGCCGCCGGCGGCCTTGATTGTCGCGATAATCAACAATCCATCGTTCTTTGATGAGGCCGCGCGGCGACTTCCATTTGCGCTTGCGGATGCTCGCCAATTTAGACCTCGGTCTGCTTTGAGAACGCCGGCTCTATTTGGCGAAGTAATTTTGTGACATTGAACAGTGACAAACGGCCTATGCCATGATCGACGATCGGAAGAGTCGTCTTCGCAACATCTTCGCCTGTGACGAAGCCAAAGGGGGTGGCAAGGTTTGCAAATTCTGTGAAGGATGGATTCCAGCCCGACGACATAAATTGGGGGGCGAACACGAAATAGATTGTTTGCTTGCCTTGCCGAACAGCTTCGAAGCCCGGGCCCAGCCAATCCTTCCAATGCTTTTTTACCACCCTCGCGACCAAAGAGGGGTCGATTCCGAACTCTTCAAGCTCAAGGCAAAAGGCGAGTTGGTGGACGTGGTCGCGAGTGTAGAGCACCCGTTTCCCTCGGCCTGGGTTGCTGTTCAGCGGAACACCAAGTACTTTCAGATGCTTAAGTCGCCCTCGGAGCGCGCCTAGGCGGCCCATTTCGGCCGCTCTATAG
Source organism: Pseudolabrys sp. (assembly GCA_035556455.1). Lineage (GTDB taxonomy): Bacteria > Pseudomonadota > Alphaproteobacteria > Rhizobiales > Xanthobacteraceae > Pseudolabrys. The sequence goes on along the minus strand of DATMEX010000052.1, from coordinate 70,651 downwards.
ACCGAAGCAAGGCAATTTTCGGCGTCGGCGTAATGGATCATCTTAGCACGTCCTATCAAATGGCGTTCCGAGCCTAATAATGGGACCCGCTTGAAAACTCAAGTTTGAACTTGATGTCCGTAATGACGGCTGATATCCCTACGGTCGGTAGCTCAAACTTAGGTTTTACCTTTTAGCGGGAGAGTGCACGATGTCGACCCCCAGGGAACTGACGTTCGAAGAAATCCTGAAGCGTCCATCCATTACACCGGAGCAATTGATTGCTGCGCGCGTCATGCCGGGATCGAGGGCGTCGATTTACGAAGCCCTCAAGCGGGGTGAAATCGAGAGCTTTCGCATCGGCAGACTGATCGTCATCCCGACAGCGCCGCTGAAAAAGAAGCTCGGCTTGGCAGTGGCCTGACATGTCTGCATCGAGTGCCGCACCGATTACGAACCGCTTGCACTATTCCATCCTCGTCCCGGCCGGCGAGGCGCAAGTCTACCTGTCGAACGGCTGGCGGCTTTGTGACGAGCCTGGTTGCGATGGCGCGCGCTTGTCGCCGCCGTCTTGCATTCACCGCGTTCCCGATAACGAAAACGCAGGCCGCGGTGGGACCCGCGAACCGGCGGAAAATATTGTTGCGAACGATGGAAAACGTACGCGCTGCCGCGCGAGAATGTAACTCCGCTAACGAGAAAAACGCAGGCTCAGTCCGATCTTTTGCGCAGCTTGGACAGTTGGTTCGAGCGCGGGGCAAAATCGCGGGCAGTGTTTCGCGTGATACTCCCCCGAAACCCTCCGAAGCAAGCGAGGTCGCGCCATGTCGCACTCGCTGACGGATACCGACCATCGCGACCGTTTTCGAGTGGGCCGCTGCGGCCGTCACGCGCGCTCCGATGAGACGCGCGCGCGGCAGAGCCGGAAGCAAACGGAAAATTGGGCTGACCCCGACAAGCGGCGGCAACAAAGCGAAGTTACCAAGACCCGCATGGCGGCGCCGTCGGTGCGCGCCAAGATCGCCGCACGGACGGCGGAAGCGATGGCGCGCGAAGATGTGAAGCAGCGGCAACGCGAAGGCCTAGCACGCGCGTGGACGCCGGAACGGCGCGCCGCACAACGGGCTTTGACGCTCGAGCGCATGGAGGCCTGGCGTGCCGCGAAGATCGAGGAAGCGCGTAAGGTGCTTGCGCAACTGCCCAAGGCAGAACGTGACGCTGCGCTCGCGAGCCTTGCGCCGTCTTCTAAGCCGGAGGCCGCACCATGATCTTGAGGGCGGATAGCGACCGCGAACAACTCACGGTCCTTGGCAACGTGTTGGCTGACGGGCGGCTCGATCCCGACACCCGATGCTTGCTTGCCGGCCTTCTAGCCGATCGGTCAATCGAGAATTTCCCATTGATCGCCGACCTTGGGCCGGCGGCGCGGATGACCATCGGCCCCGAAAGAGCGCGCCGGATGTTCAACCAAATGCGCCGCGCCGGCTATTTGGTCCGTGCCTTCTGGAAAGTGCCTTATCGGGGCAGGCGGCCCGCTTACAGCTCGATCTGCGGCGCGCCCGAACTTGTCGTCGTCGCAGTCTCTCAATTCGCCCTGACGATGCGCCCAGGGCGGGAAGGCGCGCGAACGTGACGGGGCTTCGCGTCATAGCCGGCGGCAAAGATTCGGCGCGAGCCGTTCAGCGCCGCTACGCGCGTCCCTTCCTGCAAAAATGGATAGCGGCGGGGCAGGCCTTGGCGCGTGGCGAGGGCGCCGTAAAGTTACAGCCCGCACACGTCGATCTGCAGAACAAACTGACCGATTTTCCGAGCGCAAACGAATTCTACTGCTTTCCAAGTCAGAAGACGATCGGCGAGCGCATGGGTAAATCCGAGCGCACGGCGCGTCGGCTCTTTGCCGATCTGTGCCGTGCCAAGCTGTTGGCACCAAAGCGGCGCGGGCTAGGGAAGACGGCGATATGGGTTTTCTGCATTGACGGCGTGCCTCTCGGAGAGCGCAAGTTGGCCGCTCAAGACCGGCCAGATTTGGCCGCTCAAGACCGGCCAGATTTGGCCGGTAAGCCTTCTGAGACTGAGTCCCTTGAGTATAGAGCCCTTGAATGTGAGCCATCACGAATACCGTCACCACCACCGAATACGACGCCGCGCGCGCGCGAAGCCGAACGTCTTGCCGGCGAGGTGCTGGCTGGCCTCTCGCCGGCACAGCGCAAATCGCACCGCTGGCAGGGACTTTCGAGATGGATCGCGGCGAAGATCGAGGAAGGCTGCGAACCTCTTGACGTGTCGACGGGCATTCTCGAAGGGCTGGACACGCTTAGAGGCGCTACGCCGTCGTCATTCGGCTACTTCGACAAGCCGATCGAGCGGGCACGTGCGTCCAGGCTGAAGCCGCTGCCGGGATCAACTGGCCAAATTGGCCAGTTGATGGCTGTTTCTCAGTCTCGTCTCCTCGCCTATGTGGCCGACCGTCTTGACGTGGGCACGGCTGCAATATCGGCGCTTGGCGCCGATTGGCTGGGCGAACGACACCGGCAGTTCGTCGCGCAGACGATCGGCATGCCCGAGATCGTCGCAGCAGCGCGCCAGCGGCTTGCCGAGTTGGCCTGTGATGCGCGCGCCGACGCTGCGGCGTCCGCGGTGCGTTCGGAGATCAACAGCTATGACGCTGGCGGTGACGCATGACGCGGTTACCCGCAAACGTTTGGGTCCTTCCCCGGGGGTACCCCCTCTCGGGGTACGCGCCAGCGCAGGTCTTCGCCAGCCGCTGCGGGATTTGAGAGCCTAAAGTTGAGAGCCTAAACACGACTATAGAGCTAAACACATGAGCGACGTTGATACGAACCTGCCGGATGTCGTGACCAAGTCGCGCTTTGCGCAACTGACCAAGGTCACGCCGGGCCGCGTTTCGCAGTGGATATCAGAACGAAAGCTCACCGGCGAAGCTCTCGTGGGGCAGGGACGTTCCGCGCAAATTCGAGTGCCGGTGGCGCTGCGCCAGCTGAGGCTGCGGCTCGACGTCGATCAGCGTTTGGCCAACGGAATCGAAACACGCTTGGACGGCGCGCCGGTGTCGGCGGGCAACGGCGTTGAGGACGGCCCGACCTCGGAGGCCGATCGGCTCGAGGAGCAGATCAAGCGCGCGCGCCTCGCCGCATTGGAGCGGCAGAACCGAAAACTTGCCGAAGACGAGGCGCTTCGCGCGGGCCGATTTGTGCTCACCGACGACGTTGAGACCCGGCTTGGCCGGATAATGGCCGACCTATTCCAGCGCTTCGACGTTGTAATTGCCGATCTCGCGGAGGATCTCGCGCCCGTCGCGGGAATACCGAAACGCGCGCTCATGCAGCGCATGGGCGGTGTCTACCGCAATTGGCGCACCCGCACCGCACAGGAGCTGCGCAAACATGCCGCTTCCTTGCCGCGGCTCACCGAAGTCGAGCTCTCGGAGAACGGGACCGCTGTCATCGAAGATCGAACCGCGAACCTCGAGGAGGTTGATGATGCCCAAGGATGACGAAGAGGACGCTACGGACCTGACCGCGGAGCAGATCTCAAATATTCGCGCAGCAACGCTGGCTCACATCGGTACGGAGTTGTTTCGCGAGAAGATGATTTCAGAGATGTTCAAAGAAGGCTTCGATCGTGAAGCAGCGGAGCGCGCGTTCGACCGTTGTTTTCCAATGCTGGAGGCGGCCTTTGCTGAGCCAACGTCTCACTGACACCCGTGCCGAACCGACCAACTCAGCCGCCGCGGTCGAGCAGATCCCGGCTTGGGGTGAACGTTTGATAGCTGCTGTTTTTGAGATCCGCCAGGTGCTCGAAGAAACTGTTGCTGAACTGGAATCTCTAAGGGGCAAGGCCAAGCCAATTCCAAAGGGCTTCATCACGGCGAAGGCGGCGACCGGCATCGTGTCGTTTGAGTACGAAATGATCCGGCTGTGGGCCCGCAATGGCGTTATCAAGGCCGAGAAGCGTGGTGGTCGATGGTGGGTACATCGGAAATCTCTTGAAGCATTTGCCGCGCTCACGCCGGCCGAACGCGGAGCGCGCATGCGCGCGATGCCAGCGGAGTAACTCACAGCTCACCACCATTTGGAAATTTGGACGTGCTCCAAATGGATAAATCCCGCATCGTAAAGCGACACACTCAGTGGAGCTGCGCTGACGATGCCAAGAATGCGAAACGATTTCGGACAGGAATTTACCTGCGATGAGGAGACCGCCCGCAGCTTTGAGCGGCGCGGCACCGCGCAGCGGGTTTCGAGCTCAAGCGCCAAAGCGCGGAAGTTGGCGGCGGATCGTCGCGAAGAGCTGGCCGGCTTCGCTGCATTTGTCGCTGGCGTCGGTGCAACAGCGGAGCAGTTCGCGCACCTGGAGGCTGCGATCGTCGAAGGGGCGGAGGCCGCGGGCCGCCAGCGAACGGCGGCCGCGATCGTTGAAGCCGGCAAGGTCGCGCGCGCCGGCGGGCATCACGCGGAGCCGACCGGTGTTGCCGCTCAGATCATCGCCGCCGGCAAAAAAGCCCGCGGCGAAAAACTCTAGAACCGGAGCCCCCCGTTATGACGACCGAAGCCGCGTCACCCGCAACTGAAATTTATCCCTCGCCGCTGAATTTCGAGTTGCGAAAGCCTGAGACCGTGTTCGGCGATCATATCGCTGCGCTCGATCTTCGCGAGCCGACCGCCGCGACCATGGAAGCATCGCTGAAGTAAGTTTCACCAGGAGAGACCGCCATGCCGACCCAAGACGAAGAAATTGCTGAGTTGAAGCGGATCATAGCGCAGCAGCAGGAGCAGATTGCGACGATTGAAGCCAAGCTGCCCGCGCCGAAGAAGATCGACAGTCCCGCCTCTGCGCAGGTTGAAGCGCGAGGCCTGAGCATCGTCGCCACGGGCGACCGGAGTCCCGATTGGCTGCTGCCGAGCGCTGAAGATCGCGAGGCGCTGAAGAAGATAATCTTCGCGGTCCATCCAGGTCTGAAGCCGCAGGAAGGCCGCTTTGCCGACCGCAACATGGACGAGTTCGACGAGAGCTTCAAAGTTGCGATGCAATGGCTCGCGATCAAGGGGCGAGGTCCGCTCGACAACAAGCACTATTTCAGTTGGTGGGTGGACGATATGAATCAATGGGCGACACGCACGCTCAAATGCGCGTCGGTTTACGGAAGCGGGCTCGCCGCAGCCCTTCTCGCCTGGGGTGATGTCGACTTCACCCTGCCGCTCGGCAGCCAGCTTGGCTTGGCGCCGTACGGTTGGCGCGATCCGCCGCACGAGGCCGGCTGGCGCAAGGTGCTGTCACTTGGGCAGCTTCGTGCACCGATCGAGCAGAAGCCGCTGCCGAAGAGCCGGCCCGTACCGGTTCAAATCCTGTATTCGCCTGGACGCACGTCGACCTGGTGAGCGCTCTTTATTTCCGCTGTTCTATCAACTGATCGGAGCCGTACATGACCAAACGCCCAAACAACGCTACCGCCTTCATCGCACGCGGACGTTCTCTGAGCTGCAGGCGCGAAGACGTCATCATCCTTATTCCCGGCGCGGGTGGTGAGAAGGGACGGTACCAGTTCATCGGCGAAGCCGGCGATCTGCGCGCCGGCACCGAAATCGAAATGGAGGCCGGTGAGGTGGCCCGGCTTACGCGCGCAGGCTTCCTCGTCAATGAGGATCCCGAACTCCAGGCCCCCGCGGCGCTTCGCGCGTCGCTTATGCCCGCGGCATAACGGTGTGGCGCGCTGCTGACGGCAGCGCGCACAAGCTGAGAGCGGAGCAAGCCGTTCGGTGGTCTCCGAACGATTCGTTCTCAGAATGAAAGGCTGATCGGTCTCCTGGTGACGGTCGGCATTTCTGGAGAAGGAGGGGCCGCGTAAGATCGTTGGCGCGGCCTCTCTTTCCCACACGAAACAACCATAGACGGGGCTAAGCGGAGGCCTTTATGAGCGATATCGTTATCACCAATGACGGCGGCCCGGTTACGATCACGGCGCCGGCGCAGGGCCCGCAAGGCCCGGCGGGCACGGTCACGATCGGCACCGTTACCACGGGCGCGCCGGGCAGCGGCGCATCGGTGGAGAACGTCGGCACGCCGCAGCGGGCGGTTCTGGATATTGCCATCCCGCGCGGCAATCCGGGCACGAACGGCGCCGCGGCGACCGTTGCGGTCGGCACGGTGACGACCGCCGCGCCCGGAAGCTCCGCGTCTGTCGCCAATTCCGGCACGACGAATGCCGCAGTGCTTGATTTCACGATCCCGCGCGGCAATCCGGGTGCCGATGGCGACGATGGTGCGTCGGCGACTGTCGCGGTCGGAACGGTCACGACCGGGGCCGCCGGCAGCTCTGCGTCTGTCACCAACGTCGGCACTGCGCTGGCGGCCATTCTCGATTTCGTCATTCCACGCGGCAATACGGGGGCCGCGGGCAGCGATGGTATTTTCTCGGCGATCGCGAGCCAGGCCGAGGCTGAGGCCGGCACTGAGAACACCAAGGGCATGACGGCTTTGCGGGTGGGGCAGGCGATCGCTGCGCTCGCGGGCGGCGTGCCGACCGGGCGCATGCGACCGATGTTCGACGACACGGCGGCGTCCGGCTGGTTGCTGATGGATGATGGAAGCCTGGGGTCTGCGTCCTCTGGCGCTACGCATACGGGCACGACGTACCAGGCTCTTTTCAACAAGATTTATGACAAGGGCAATGACACCAATTGCCCGATTCAAACATCGGCCGGCGGCGCAACCACGCGCGCGGCGCAAACAAACGCCGCGACGGCGTGGGCCAACAACTGCCGAATCTTCATTCCGAAGATACTCGGGCGTGCCGCTGCGGGGGGCTGGTGCCGGTTCGGGGTTGACGTCGCGCGCTCTCGGTCAAACCGTCGGTGAGGAGGCGCACACCCTCACGTCCTCTGAGCAGGCAAGTACAACGGTTAGCGGATCAGCATCAGTGTCGGTTAGTGGCACTATCAGCGGTAATATAGACAGTAACGCACGCAAGGTGTTCAGCGCCGGCACCGGTTCGGCGGTGGGCTATCTGCGTGTCAACGATGCCGCCAGCGACAACGGCCAAATCCCTGTCGGCGGAACGTTCTCCGGCGGGGGCTCAGGCACGATTTCCGGGACTGCAACGGGCGGCGGCAGTGTTCACAACAACATGCAGCCGACCACGTTCTTCAATTGGGAGATCAAGCTGTGAGCCGGTTTGTCATCAGCGGCGAGAGCATCTCCGTTCAGAGCGGCAGCCTCGTCTATTGCGATACGCTTGAGAATTTCGTGCTGGATTATGGCGTCGCCGCTCCGGCCCTTCCTGGCGGTGCGGTCTGTCAACTGTACGAGCCGGGGGTTCGCCACGCTTACAGTGATGGCTCAAATGTGATCGCCGGCGGCGAGTTGCCGTGGTCGTTTGGTGATGACGCGATCAGCGTTCTGTCCGACTTGATCGCGACCCGTGCCGCGCGGATCGGCGCTGACGTCATTCCCGAGCCGGATGGCTCGGTCGGGTCACGGCGGCCCGTTCTGGTTGCTGCGTCGCTCGCCGTGAATGTCGCCGGAGGCGACATTCCCTCCATGGCCGGCGTCTACAACATCGGCGCCGCCATCTATCTCGATGTCGGCCTCTACATGATGTTTTTCATCAACCCGCTGTCGTCGCCCGATTACTTCCCCGTTCTTCAGGACGGGGCTCATGCTTTCGAGGTGGTCGATCAGCAGACCGATTATCTCATCGTGCAGGCCAGGGACGCCGGCGGAAGCGCCGTCGACGTCCCGCGTTTCAGCGTTCAGATTTTCATGTTCTGAAGAAAGGAAGGGAGATGGGAATGGGTAAGCTTGTCTGTGAAGTGAAGATCAACGGCGAGGACGTGGTGAAGGCGCTGACGACGGCGACCGGTATCAATGTCGGCATCTTCCTCAAGACCCAACCGGGCGTCGGCAAGCCGTTCTGGTACTGGTCATCGATCCCCGCTGGTACCGTGATCGCGGCCGACTTTACCAATGCGCCGATCGTCAGCAGCGACGTCAACGCGAACAACGCGGCAATCGCCGCGATCACCGTCGATCCAGCTGACGTTCTGACTTACGCGACCTAACGGCGACGGATTCGGCAAGGACCCTGCGTGGCGTCGCTGACAACGTAGCCTCACCGCTCCATGATGAACACGTCAGTGACCTTGCCGGCGTTCAGGTCATAGCGGCAGACGACACGGCTGCGCACCCACGCACCGAAGCCATTCTGGAATTGAGCATCCGGTTCGATTGCGGTCACTTGCCCGGTCTTGACGTAATCGCTGCCGCCTAAGAATGAGCTGAAGGCGAGCCATGGCCATTTCGGGGAGCCGTATTTGGCGCGATCGTCAGCTTGCCGTTGACACTGTACCTTGACGTCAACCCAGCCGTTGAAGTTGTTGGCCATGTCGCTGTTGTCGGCGCATTGGCGCCAATCAACGCGGCAGCCGGTTGCAGCCGTCGCGCGGCCATCGCCCTGACTGTTGCTGGATGTACCGGGCTTGTCATCATTTCTGCCGGCCAGCACTGCGAACGCTATAGCAATGAGCGCCAGGATTGCGGCAGCCTGACCATAGCCGCGTGTGCCACGATTATTGGGCGGAGTCTCTCGGCCGAGCGCACCGAGCACATCGGATGAGGCTGGCGCCCGAACACCGCAGTGCGGGCAAATCTCGGCGCTGGTGCTGACGTTTGCGCCGCATTCCCGGCATGGTTTTAGTGCCATCCTGTCACCCCCAAGACTAGAAGGTGAATCGAGGCGGGAGACCCGTCAAGGGTCAAGGGGGCGATGGCTTGCCCAGGCAATCTGCGGCCAGGTCGGCAACGCAGATCGTCCGCTTCGCCCGGTGGTATAAGGGCCTGTAATTCTCCAGTCGCATTCAACCCAGTATTCGCAGGTGCAGCTCTGGCGTAGCCTTAGGGCTCACAAAGAGGGGCAGCCGTGTCATGGGGCGTGGCGTAGGGTACAGCGTGAAGGAGTATCTGGGCGATATGGCCGGTCAGCTGGCGTTGCTCGCCGGCGAAAGCGGCTACGATGTCTTGGCCCATATTTTCAGAATGGCCGAACTGGAGGCGTCACCTCAGCCGCGCGTGGACGGCACCACGATCGTGCCGCCGTACTCGGTGATGAAAGTCTCGGCTGCTGACGCCTCAGAAAAGCACCACCTGATATAATTGCGGTCCTCGGCGCGCCGGCCGCGGCCGTGCCGAATTTCGAGCCCTCGGCTCCGGTCCCAATCGTGCATTCGGATGAGCGTCATGCCGAAGCCGCCGGGCGGAAGCAGTTGCTCGACGATGTGGGGAAAGTCGCGCTCGTTCTGGCGCGCTGTGCGTTGTCCCTTATATCTCATAAATGGCACTCGCTTTGCTCTGGAGGTCGATTGCGGTTGTATGCAACCGCGGTCGCCTTGTGTTCTATTGCCTCAATTGGACCGATCAGAAACGCGGCCGCGCCGATGTTGAAGGCTAGGTGACAGTTGCGGCGGCCGTACGCAGGGCAGTGATCCGCGGCCGACCGTGGCCGTTGCAGCGCAGGCATTTCACATCGTGCTGGCGAGCGCGTCTTCATCCTAAGGTGAAAGTCCGTCGCGCCGTGGCAGCTCTCACACGTGATCGTTACCTAGGGATGTTTAGTCGTGACGACCGCCGTGATCGTAGGCCATGCCCGTATAGCTTTGCCTTGCTCGAGCCGGGTGTTGAAGGCTTGCACCGCTTCGCGCGCGTCGGCTTCGGCCTCCCAGGCGCGTTTCATGTGCTCTACGGTCTGAATTCGTTCGTGATGGTGGGGGCGGCGATACAGTTCGGGCATGAGCCGAAGGTGCGGCCGAGGGCTGGTCAGCGCAAGATTCTTTTGCAGTTCGACGAGCGAACTTGCCACCTGCAAAATATGCAGCATGGGCATAATTCCGGAACTTTTAAGGGGCCGCCCAATCAGCGATGCGGCAATGAATTACCGCAAGAGGTGCGGCAGGGCTGGAATTTAGCCGCGCGAGACATTGTTCCTTTGCTCGCCGAACGGGAATCGGCTTCTGTTCTTCATGGTCAGGCTGCAGAGGAGGCAAGGCTCATGCTGCGTCGCTACTACAGCACTCATGTCCCGATCGAGATCGCGCGCACTTTCATTACGATAGCGGAGACGCGAAGCTTTTCGAGAGCCGGCGAAAAGTTAGGCCTAAGCCAGCCGGCGATCAGTGCCCAGGTTAAGCGTTTGCAGACCATTGTTGGCGGTCCGGTGTTCGAGAAGCAAAGCACGGGCGGGTTGAACTTCACGCCGCGTGGTCAAAGCGCGTTATCTTTGGCGCGCAAACTGCTCGAGATTAATGACCAGATCGTCTCACTTGGCGGAGCCCAAAAGGGCAAGCAGGTCGTCCGGGTCGGAATCTCCTGCGAACTTATCGAGCCGTTTCTGCTGGCGTGGTCGCAACGGCAGCCTGAGATCGGTTTGCAGATCCAGTCGAGCTCGTCATGCGAGATCGCAAAGGGATTAAGCGAAGGGTTTCTCGATGTCGGGATATTGCTCGGCGAGCAGGTCGCCGGTGACCAAACTATCGAAGAGTGGGAGGAGCCGCTCGTGTGGGTGCGGCATCCCAATTTCGTTGCGAGCCCGGGCTCTTCGATTCCGATCATCGGTTGGCCTGGCAGTTGCACAGACAGCCATGTCGAACGGTGCTTCGAGCGACAGGGCGTTGCGTATCGCATAGTTTTTGCGAGCCCCGAGCATCAGGCGCGCTTAGCTGCGGCAAGTTACTGCTTCGGCGTCGTTGCTATGCCGGAGCGGCGCGTGGCGCCGCCGCTTATCGTTGCCGGTGACTTCTATTTACCGAAGCTGCTGCCGATCAAGGCGTCTATTGCGATCCGCAGCGGCTTTTCCCTTGCAGTGGTGGATGAGATGAAACCGGTGTGGGCCGATCTCGCGGCGAAATCGGATACCGTCAGGCGTCATTGATGGTCCAACCTGGCTCGCAAATTCCGGGGCAAAGGCAGATCGCGATGGACACGGCTATCAGGAAACGCTCGATCGTCATCGGCGGACGTAAGACGAGCATAAGTCTCGAAGATGCATTTTGGTTCGAACTCAAGGAAATGGCACGCCGTCGAGAAACGTCACTGGCCGAACTCGTCAGCTTCGCCGCCGTTAACAACCCGGCATCGAACCTGTCGTCATCGGTTCGGCTTTTCCTGTTTGACCAGGTTCGGACGTCTCATGACGAAAAGCACTAGGTTCTAATTCGACCGTGAACGCTCCGCCTCGTTCGTGGATACGTCGCAAAGCGGGCATTCGAAGCTGCGCATTTCCTTGCCCGGGCCGTCTGGGGAAATCTTCCATAGCCACATACGCAATCCGCAGCGTTCACAGGTCGGCCGCGTGATCGTCAGTGAATTGATGGCCTCCTTCTGAATCGTTGGCATGGCCGTCTCCTGCCGAAGTGGAATAGGAGTCTGTCGCGAAAAATAATTTGCAGCTCTTAAATTCTAAGACGCGAGAACGACAAATCAAAGGCAGCGTGCCTGACGTAATTGCGATAATATCTATCGATTATAAAGAGGGATAATGGCGCTTGCCGTTGTTCGATTTTTGATCACGGTCTAGTCGGTAATCCGATAATGTAGCTTAAGATAGTAAGCGTTACGTTCTCAGGTCGTTCCATTTGGAACTTGCAGCGTCTCCTTCGTCGGATGCCGTTGAAGATCTGCAATCGGTAAAAAGCGCACGAAGCGTGACGATGTACGGTCAAACCCGGCCGTTACATCGAGCGGAATTGTACCTCGCGCAGGAGGGCCCAAGCGCGTTGAGCGTTCGGGAGCCGAAGGTGCTGTTGAGGGCTGGCAGCGCAAGAGTCTGTTTGGGCCAGATCAGTTTTCGGTTGAGCCTGGACGCTTGCCGTCTTCATTGACGGCGCGAACAACGACGCGGCCGCACCCGCCGCAGGTGAAGGATTGCTCTTCGTACTTGTTGCCTAAATCAGGATGGGGTGTTCGGCGAGTAAGCCGCATTTCGCCGTTGCAAAGCGTGCAGGCGACCACGTCACTTGCCCCAAAATTCCCTGGCCTTTTTCTCACTACATACATGGCTGCGCCCGGCAATTTAATACGTGGTTCACGAGATTTTATCAATCAAAGCAGCAGACGAATGCCGGCGACCTTCAGACAGAAATGCTTCATACTGGGCATTTCTCGCAGGGAAGGCCGTACAGCGATTTTCCGAGGATCCGGCGGCGGCTTGTGCCGCGCTCATTGGCGCGGACGCTACGGGCGGGGCGGGCTGGCCGGGCGGCGAGGGGAAATCGGCCCGGGCGGGCTTGACCTGATCCGGGCAAATCGCCGAGTCTAGGTCGCAGCCCGAGCCGGCGGTAACCGGCCCGGGCCACTTGCCACAACCCGCTGCGGAAACAGCGCGTCATGACCGACACCATCAATAGCAAAAAACTGACCGGCATTCCGCCTGGCCGCAGCTCCTATCAACAAGGAGCTATAAGCCATGTCTTCGGGGACCATCATAGAATTCCGGCCGCGCGAGCGCGCCGGGCAGGTGCCAGTGCGTGAATTCCAGCCGGCGGATAATGCGACAGACTGTAGCATATCCGCGCGGAAGCCAGCGCCACCTTCCGGGCCAAGCAACCGCGAAGTGACGCATGCGCGCTGGAGCATCTTCTTCGATGCCGAGCGTCGCGTGCGGTTCTATGAGGCACTAGTCGAAGCCGCGCGCATTGGCGAAAATCTCAGGGACAGGTTGCCTGACGCCGCGATAGTTTGCGCCTTGCGGCACGGCGAAAAAGGCCTCGACTGCCCCTTGCTGTCGAAGTTACGCAAGGCGCGAGCCGAGTTGATCCTGACGCCTGTTTGCAACAAGGCGCAGCTCGCGGTGAAGCGCCAGATCATCAAGTTTGATGGCGCCTATCTCGGCTTAAAGCCTGACCGCATCGCTGCGGTTGTCGCCGCTGACGAGGCCTATACCGCTATCCCGAAGCACAAGCGCGCCGACGCCATCCGGCGCAAGGCGGTGCAGCCATGAGCGGCAAGTTGATCGAACTGACCGGCGCCCGCGCGCCGAAGAAACCCGCTGCCGAGTCGACTGGGCCGGACTTGAACGATCCTCGATATTGGATCGAGCCTGCTCTCGCGCCGTCGTTTGTCTCGAACCTTCGGCCGCGCGTCACCGTGGCTGGCGGGCTAGCCACGATCATGTTCGCCGTTATCGAACACTCGCTGCCTTATGACAGCGGGACCACTAGCCCGGGCGCGACCGTGCAGGCAAAAATCGTCATCCCGGAGGGATTGCTGCAGGAAGTCGCCATTGCGCTCGCCCAAGCGGCCGGCGCGCGGATTGTGGGGGACGCGGAAGGGAGCGCAGGTGACGAAACTCACTGACGCCGACATGCGCCGCCGGGCGGTGGTGATCGTCGCCCAGTTGCCGACCGTGCTGCCCGATGCGCTTCGCATTCTCGGCTATGCCATCGATCTGGCCCGCTTCGTCGGCGGACAGACTGACGACGTGCGGGAAGGCACGACGCCGATACCCACAAGCATCCGCCGGCCGGCGGCTTGAACCGCGCACCTCATGACCTGAAAAGCCCGGCCATCGCGCCGGGCTTTTTGCTGGCCCGGCACCGGTTTTCGATAAAGATTCCGGCTCGGCATATTTATCGCCCCGGAGATTCCGGGTTCGGCCGCCCGCGATAACGCGGGCGGGGTTGCTTTCAGATATCGGCGAATCACGATTTAACGCCGGAACCTGCCGGTCACGCGGCGGCAACCAGGGGTCTCAAACACCAAAGTTAACAGGACGGAATGATGATTGTGCGGACCAAGTGCGCTCTTGCAGCTCTATTTTTCGCTGGGGCGCTTTCGTCATCATCTGGTGCGCAGCATTTGCCTATCCTCCAGAGAGTCGATCCGAACACTCGACAAGAGCAGATCTGCGACATCGCTTTGATGGATCGAATAGGCCGGGACCGGCGGGAATATTCGCCAGATCGAGCGAAGAGCGACGCGCTAGCGCATCCGCATCATGGGCGCGGCTCTCTGCGTGCAGAGGGCGCGGCTTTTCGAAGTGGCGGACGGTGGTACAAAGTTGCTTTCGTCTGCAGGACGACGGCCGACAATCTAAAGGTCATATCGTTGACCTATAAAATTGGTGGCCGAATTCCGCAGGAAAAATTGGCCGACTACGATCTTTGGGAGTGACGCGTCCGCTGCTGCGAGAAATGCTACACTCTGTCGTATTTTCGGCCGATGGTCGGCCGCGCCTGAAAAGCCCGGCCATCGCGCCGGGCTTTTTTTGCTGCGCCCGGGCTCGATCAAGTCGCCAAGTTGGCGACTTGAAAAAGGTTCGGGCCCAGGTCACGCTCAATCTCGGCCCCGTATATTTCGTGATCGCCAGTGCCATTTGATAAGGAACCGATCCGTAAAGCGGAGTATTGTCTTTCTATCATCGGCACAGCGTACCTGGGCGTCGGTGGCTGAGAGATACGACAGTGCTCTCGCCTGACCGAGCCAAGCGAGCGCGCGATGCCGCATACCCAACGAACTCGCACAGATTCCCCGGATATTGAGCGCCCGACATGCGCAGCCTGCGGTTCGCAGATGTGGCTACGTAAGGTCGCTAAGGACGGGATAAACACCGAAGCCCGGATATTCGAGTGCCCGGTTTGTGAAGTCTCGACAGGACAATGCGACGGGCAGCATTAGCTGCTGAGGCCTCTCTAATGTTCGCAGTCTGCGAAGGTTTCTCGCCGCAGCGACCCGAACTGCGGAAATTCCGCAGTTGCCAGCGCCGACATTGTCGCTTGCTGCCGCCCTGGCGCGGCCATTGGTACCGAAAGTGCACCAATAGGACGAGGTACTTGGCACGGGGCTTTCTTGTTGCATCCATGTCGCGCGGACTGGCCGCGATCAGCCAAAACCACTTGGTACAGCGTGAGAACAGACGAGACATGCGCGACATGGAATTGCGCGCTTCGAAATCGCTAACGTATTGAAATTGCTGGCGACCCCGGCTGGATTCGAACCAGCGACCCTCAGCTTAGAAGGCTGATGCTCTATCCAACTGAGCTACGGAGTCTCGACTACAGCTTTAGCCGCAGCCGCCGGCTTTTGAAAGATGCAACCCTGGCCTGGTCAATATTAAGCAATATCATGGTCTTGCAGTCATATTCTCACGTACCTCAAGTGTAGCTTCAGAATCGCGACCGCGTTATCGAGATGGACTGACGGCCGGTTGGCTGGAGGATGGCCGCCCAATGCTACCGCCGGTTCCGGTGCGGTCCTGCCAGCATGACGCGGTTTCATGATTTGGCGCAAAGACTGGGCTTCATCTCGGCGACACCATTCGGCGGCGCAATTATGCGGTAAAAGTGGGGCGCCGAATCCCGGGAGGTTCCGTCATGTCACGGTCGATGCGCGCTGGTCTGGCCAGCGTCCTGGCTGCCGCAGTTTTCACGCTCAGTCTCGTCGGCCAGAGCGCCCATGCGGACGAGAAGGCCTACACCAATCCCGATCTTGATCAGGCCGCGATCACGCTCGAGGCGCAGATCAAGCAGGACGCCGGCAATGTCACGAAGACGCCGCAGGTTCTGCGCCGCGAGGCCGACGCGGCCTTTGCGAAGAAGGATGCGCGCAACGGCATGCTGTTGCTCGGCCAGTTGGTTGCCGTGGCGCCGAACGATGCCGATGCCTGGCTCAGGCTCGCCCGCGCCGTGCTGCAGATTCGCACCCGCGATGCCAATGAGCAGGCGACGCTGTACGAGCGTGCCAGCGCCGCGGCCTATGTCGCTTATACCCGGGCGACGCAGCCGGCGGCGGAGGCCGACGGTCTTGCCGTGCTCGGCCAGGCCTTCGCGGCGCGCCGGGAGTGGCGGCCGGCGCTCGATACGATGCGGCTGGCGCTGGCCTTGCGCGAGAGCGCCGAATTGCGCGGTCAGTATGAGCGGCTCCGCGTCGAGCACGGTTTCCGCATGCTCGATTACAGCGTGGATTCCGATGCCGTTTCGCCGCGCGCCTGCTTTCAGTTCTCCGAAGCGCTGCCGGAAAAGCGCACCGACTTCTCGCCCTTCGTAGCCGTCGCCGGGCAGGACAAGCCGGCGATCTCGGTCTCCGACAAGCAGCTCTGCGTCGACGGTCTCAAGCACGGCGAGCGTTACGCTATCACCTTGCGCGCCGGCCTACCGTCAATGGTCCATGAGACGCTGACGCGGACTTCCGAGTTCACGGTGTTCGTACGCGACCGCAAGCCGATCGCGCGCTTTTCCGGCAAGGCTTACGTGCTGCCCAAGACCGGCCAGCGCGGCATTCCGGTGCTCAGCGTCAACACCTCGGCGGTCAAGCTCAACGTCTATCGCATCGGCGACCGCAATCTGATCGACACCGTGCTGGGCTACGACTTCCAGCGCAATCTCAGCCCCTCCGAAGGCGAACAGCTCGCCTCCGAACGCGGCGCGAAGGTGTGGAGCGGCGAACTCACCGTCGAGCAGAAGCTGAACACGGAGGTGGTCACGGCCTTCCCGGTGGACGAGGCGCTGCCGGACCTGCAGCCCGGCGTCTATGCCATGACGGCGGTGCCGAAGGACGCCATCGCCGCCAACGACTACGAGCAGGCGCCGACGCAGTGGTTCATCGTGTCCGACTTCGGCCTGACCGCTTATTCGGGGCAGGACGGCATCGACGTCTTCGTGCATTCGCTGGCCAGCGCGCAGCCTTTGAACGGCGTCGAGGTTCGGCTGATGGCGCGCAACAATGAAGGGCTCGGCAGCAAGACCACCGACGCCAATGGCCGCGTTCATTTCGAGGCGGGCCTCGCGCGCGGCGAGGGCGGGCAGTCACCGGCCGCGGTAATCGTCTCCGGCAAGAACGATTATGCCTTCCTCAGCCTCAAGTCGAACGCCTTCGATCTGTCCGATCGCGGCGTGGCCGGCCGCGCGACGCCGGCCGGTCTTGACGCTTTCGTCTACACCGAGCGCGGCGTCTATCGCACCGGCGAGACTGTGGCGGTCACGGCGCTGCTGCGCGATGCACGCGGCGTCGCTGCGCCGAATGCGGCGCTGACTCTGGTGGTCGAGCGCCCGGATGGCGTCGACTACAAGCGCGTGGTGGTGCCCGACCAGGGCCTGGGCGGCCGCAGCCTGGAAGTGCCGATCGTCTCGACGGCCTCGACCGGCACCTGGCGCGTGCGCGCCTATACCGATCCGAAGCGTCCGGCGGTGGGCGAGACCACCTTCATGGTCGAGGACTACGTGCCCGACCGCATCGAATTCGACCTGACCACCCAGGCCAAGGCGATCCCGCGGAAGGGGGCGATCGATCTCAGCGTCGATGGTCGCTTCCTGTATGGCGCCGCGGCGTCGAACCTTGACCTCAGCGGAACGGTGACCATCCGGCCGGCCGCCGAGCGCGCCGGCTTCGCCGGCTATCGCTTCGGTCTCTACGACGAGGAGGTCACGCCCGATCGTCAGGAACTCGTCGATTTGCCGCAGACCGACGACAAGGGCCGCGCGACCGTGCCGCTCGAACTCGGCAATCTGCCGGACACGACACGCCCGCTCGAGGCGCTGATCGCCATCGACCTGCTGGAGTCGGGCGGCCGCGGCGTCGAGCGCAAGCTGACTTTGCCGATCGCGCCGGACGGCGACATGATCGGCGTCAAACCGAACTTCAACGGCCTGTCGCTCGCCGATGGCGCCAATGCGGAGTTCGACGTCATTGTCGCCGCTCCCGATGGTGCGCGCCTTGAGCGCAAGGGCCTGAAATACGAATTGCTGCGCGTCGAGACCACCTATCAGTGGTACCGCCAGAACGGGCAGTGGAATTACGAGCCGGTGAAGCGCACCCAGCGCGTCGCCAACGGCACCGTCGATGTCTCGGCTGCCCAGCCGGGCAAGCTGTCGCTGCCGGTCAACTGGGGCCGCTATCGCCTTGAAGTCACCGACGGCAATGCCGGCGGCATGGTCACGTCGATGTCGTTCGATGCTGGCTTCTATGCGGAGTCGAGCGCCGACACGCCGGACCTCCTCGACATCGCGCTCGACAAGCCCGGCTACACGTCGGGCGAGACCATGAATGTCGCGGTCACGGCGCGTAGCGCCGGGCGCCTGACACTTAATGTATTCACCGACAAACTGGTCATGAGCCAGTCGCAGGACGTCAGCGCCGCCGGCACCGTGAAAGTCGCGATGCCGGTCGGCAAGGATTGGGGCACCGGCGCTTATCTCGTCGCCACCTTGCGCCGTCCGCTCGACGCGCCGGCGCAGCGCATGCCGGGCCGCGCCATCGGCGTGCAGTGGTTCAACATCGACCGCGCCCAGCGCACGCTCGGCGTGGCGATGACCTTGCCCGGCACAATGCGGCCGGAGGGCACGCTCAATGTCCCGATCAAGATCGCGGGTCTGGCCGCGGGGGAACAGGCGCGTGTTGTTGTTGCCGCCGTTGACGTCGGCATCCTCAACCTCACCAACTACAAGCCGCCGGCGCCGGACGACTATTACCTCGGCCAGCGCCGCCTCACCGCCGAAGTGCGCGATCTCTACGGTCAGCTGATCGACGGGATGCAGGGCGCGCGCGGCCAGATCCGCTCCGGCGGCGACATGGGCGGTGCCGAACTGTCCGGCTCGCCTCCTGCCCAGGCGCCGCTGTCTCTTTACTCCGGCATCGTCACCGTCGGACCGGACGGCACGGCCAATGTCTCGTTCGACATTCCGGGCTTCGCCGGCACTGTTCGCGTCATGGCGGTGGCCTGGAGCAACGACAAGGTCGGCAAGGCCTCCGGCGATGTCGTGGTGCGCGATCCGGTGGTGCTGACGACGACGCTGCCGCGCTTCCTGCGCACCGGCGATCGCGGCACCATTCAGGTTGAGCTCGACAATGTTGACGGCGTTGCCGGTGATTACAGGCTTGCCGTTGACACCGCCGGCGCCGTGAAGCGCGAAGGGGACGTGCCGCCGGCGCTGAACCTCGCCGCCAAGGCGCGGGGGCGTCTGTCGGTGCCGGTATCGGCGTCCGGGTCGGGTGCGGGTACCGTGGTCGTCAATGTCGAGGGGCCGAATGGCTTCAAGCTGGCGCGCAGCTATAACCTGGATGTGCGCCCGGCGACGCAGATACTCACCCGTCGCACTGTGCGGCCGCTGGCCAAGGGCGAGACGCTCACGCTGTCGAACGACATCTTCGCGGACTTCGTGCCCGGCACCGGACGCGCCGGTCTGTCGGTTGCCGTCTCGACCTCGCTCGACGCCGCGACCTTGCTTAACCAGCTCGACCGTTATCCGTTCGGCTGCTCGGAGCAGATCGCGAGCCGCGCCGTGGCGATGCTCTACATCAACGATCTTGCCGCGCAGGCGCGCCTTGCGCCGGACGGCGACGTCGATGCCCGCATCAGGGACGCCATCGCGCGGCTGACCGCACGGCAGAGTTCGAGCGGTTCGTTCGGCCTGTGGTCGGTCGGCGGCGGCGATCCGTGGCTGGACGCCTACATCACCGACTTCCTCACCCGCGCGCGGGAGAAGAAGTTCGAGGTGCCGCAGGTCGCGATGACGTTGGCCATCGACCGCTTGCGCAATTACGTTGCGACCGCGCCGGAGCCGGACAAGAACGGCGGCCGTGAACTCGCTTATGCGTTCTACGTGCTGGCGCGCAATGGCGCGGCGCCGGTCGGCGATCTGCGTTACATCGCCGACGTCAAGCTCGACGCTCTGGCAACGCCGATCGCCAAGGCGCAGGTGGCCGCCGCGCTCGCCATGCTCGGCGACAAGACCCGCGCCGACCGCGTCTATCGCGCCGCGCTCGATGCCATCCCGGTCAAGCCGGCGCTGGAGAGCAGCCGCGAGGACTTCGGTTCGGCGCTGCGCGATGCCGCGGCGCTCGTGACGCTCGCCTCCGAAGGCCATGCGCCTGCGGCGACCATCACGCAGGCGGTCGCACGCATCGACTCCGCGCGCGCTGCGATCAAGCAGACCTCGACACAGGAAGACGCTTGGCTGGTGATGGCGGCGAAGGCGCTTGCGGGCGAACTCAACGCCATCGCGCTCAACGTCAATGGCACGGCGCAGAAGGGCGCTTACTATCGCCGCTTCAACCCGGACCAACTCGCGTCGCCTTTCCGCGTCACCAATAACGGTGACGGCACGGTGCAGGTGGTGGTGTCGGTGTCGGGCGCGCCGCTCACGCCTGAGCCGGCGACGGAGCAGGGCTTCAAGCTCGAGCGCAATTTCTACACGCTCGCTGGCGAGCCGGCCGATCCGTCGAAAGCCAAACAGAACGACCGCTTCGTCGTCGTGCTGAAGGTGACCGAGCCGCAGGTGCAGTTCGGCCGCATCATGGTGGCCGACTATCTGCCGGCCGGGTTCGAGATCGACAATCCGAAGCTGGTGTCGTCCGGCGAGACGGGCTCGCTCGGCTGGATCGCCGACGGCACCGCGGCGGTGAGCACCGAATTCCGCGACGACCGCTTCACCGCGGCCTATGAGCGGCGTCCGGATAACGACAAGCCGGTATTCACCGCGGCTTACGTGGTGCGCGCGGTGTCGCCCGGCCGTTATGTGCTGCCGCAGGCCAAGGTCGAGGACATGTATCGGCCGGATCGTTTCGGCCGCACGGCGACGGGGACGGTGGAGGTCACGCCGGCGCGATGAAGTGGGCTCGCCCATTCTTCTCCGTCATGCCCGGCCTTGTGCCGGGCATCCACGACTTGCTTTCTCGTCGCAAAGACGTGGATGGCCGGGACAAGCCCGGCCATGACGGAAGGTGGGGCGGACGTCTGGCCGTAACGCTTGCCGCCGCATTTGTTGTCGCCATCCTCGCCTCCGCCGCCTGGCTTTATCATCTTGGCCCGGCGCCGCTCGGCAAGGACATCGAATTGTCGCATGTCGTGCTCGATCGCGATGGGCGCTTGCTGCGCGCCTATGCGACCAAGGAAGGCCGCTGGCGGCTGCCGGCAGGCGTCGAGGATGTCGATCCGCGCTTTCTCACGCTGCTCTATGCCTATGAAGACAAGCGTTTCCTCAACCATCACGGCGTCGATCTTCTGGCGATGAGCCGCGCCGCCTGGCAACTGGGCTCAAGCGGCCGCATCATTTCGGGCGGCTCGACGCTGACCATGCAGGTCGCGCGCTTGCTGGAGCCGCGCGAGCATCGCACTTTCACCGCCAAGCTGCGGCAGGTGACCCGCGCGCTGCAGCTCGAATACGCATTGACCAAGCCGGAAATCCTGTCGCTCTATCTCACGCTGGCGCCCTACGGCGGCAATCTCGAAGGCATCCGCGCCGCATCGCTGGCGTATTTCGGCAAGGAGCCGAAGCGGCTGACGCTGGGCGAAGCGGCGCTACTGGTGGCGTTGCCGCAATCGCCGGAATTTCGGCGGCCGGATCGGCACAGCGGGCGGGCGCTGGCGGCGCGCGACCGCGTGCTCGATCGTGTGGCGCAAGCCGGCGCGGTGCCGCGCGACGAGATCGCGCGGGCGAAGGCAGAGATCGTGCCGCATGAACGGCGGCCGATGCCGGTGTTCGCACCGCATTCGGCCGACCGCATGATCATCGCCGAGCCGGACCGGCGCATCCACCGTCTCACCATCGACCAACCCTTGCAGGCCAAGCTGCAAGTCCTGGCAAAGGAGCGCGCCGAGGCGCTCGGCCCCAATATCTCGGTTGCCATTCTCGCCGTCGATAACGAAACCGGCGAGGTGAGGGCGCGCGTCGCCTCATCCGATTACTTCGACGCGCGCCGCGCCGGGCAGGTCGACATGACGACGGCGCTGCGCTCGCCGGGCTCGACGCTCAAGCCGTTCATCTACGGCCTCGGCTTCGAGGACGGCCTCATCCATCCCGAGACCTTGATCGACGACCGGCCGCAGCGCTATGGCGGCTACACGCCGGAGAATTTTGATCTCACGTTCCAAGGCACGGTGACGATCCGCCGCGCGCTGCAGCTCTCGCTCAATGTCCCGGCTATCGCCGTGCTCGACAAGGTCGGCGTCAATCGGCTGAGCGCGCGGCTGACGCAAGCCGGCGCGGCGCTGGTGCTGCCGACGGGCGAAGCCCCGGGCCTCGCCATGGGCCTTGGCGGCGTCGGCGTCACGCTCAACGATCTGGTCATGCTCTATGCCGGGCTGGCGCGGGGCGGCGAGGCCGCGCCGCTCACCGAGCGCGCCGGGCAGGCCGGGGCTACCTCGCGGCGGCTGCTCGATCCGGTGGCAGCCTGGTATGTCGGCAATGTCCTGATGGGCGCGCCACCGCCCGACAATGCCCCGCATAACCGGATCGCCTTCAAGACCGGCACCTCCTATGGCTACCGCGATGCCTGGGCGGTCGGCTTCGACGGCCGCATGACCATGGGCATCTGGGTTGGGCGGCCGGACGGCGCGCCGGTGCCGGGGCTTGTGGGGCGCTCGGCCGCGGCCCCCATTCTGTTCGATGCCTTTGCCCGCTCCGGGGTCACGCCGGCGCCCCTGGCGGCCGCCCCCAAGGGCGCCATTGTTGCGGCCTCCGCCAAGCTGCCGCCGCCGCTGCAGCGCTTCAGCGGCTCGGTCTACGGGACGGCGGGCGAACCGCCGCGTATCATGTTCCCGCCGAACGGTGCCCGGCTCGAAATGGCGGGGGGCGGCGCTCCCGATCCGCTGGCGCTCAAGATCGCCGGCGGGGCCGGGCCGCTCACGATTATGGTCAACGGGGTACCGGTCGGGTCACCGGGCCACCGCCGCACCCTGTTCGTGCGGCCCGACGGCCCCGGATTCGTCCGTTTGACCGTTATGGACGCCCGCGGCGCCGCCGACAGCGTTGTGGTCAGAATACAATAGCGGCCGGCAAACTGGCCTGTGACGTCCCGGCGAACCTTCCGTGGGAAGGTCTCAGTCCCTATTGTCGGAACAGGATCCGCCGCGCTACCCGTGGCGCGGTTCGCTGCGACGGTTGGCCCGGCGCGCGGCGCGGATTGACCGGAGAACGCCCTTTGAAGAAAACCATCAAGTACGGCGCCATGCTCGGCGCGGGCGTCGGGTTGCTTTACTTCCTGCCGAAGCTGACGCTGTTCTATGCCGCGTGCGGCCTCTACGACGTCGGCCGCAACCGCCCCATCAACGGCTTTCTGCTCAAGCAGTATTTCGTCGGCAACGGCGTGCTGACCTGGCTGTTGTCGCCGATCAACATCCTGCTCGACATCCTGTCGCTGCCCTACATCAACAAGGGCATTTACAAGCTCGACGATCTGCCGGGGCCGTGGCGGGACGAAGTGACGCGTCTCATTCACGTTGCCACGCGCGAGAAATTGGTCGAGCAACTCGAGCAGCGCGCCACCGACGGGCGCACCATGATCTTCTTCAAATGGTACGGCGAGAACCGGGACACGTTCATCAAGGTTCCGGAATTCCACGAGCAATGGAACTATATCCAGACCATCGGCGTGTCGATCTTCAACAAGAAAGTCTCGACCTCGAAGCACTTCGGCCCGCTGCGGCCGACCTTGCGCGTGCTGTACAATCTCAACGACATCACCGACCGTTCCGCCTACATCACCGTCGGCGACCATGCGCACTACTGGCAGGACGAGAAGCTGTTCATCTTCGACGATACGCTGATGCATCAGTCGATCAACGAGACTGACAAGGTGCGCTACTGCCTGTTCGTGGACATGGTGCGGCCGTCGCTGGCCACCGCGCTGTTGCGTCCCGCGATTGCCATGGTCAATCAGGTTTTCCGCAGGGCCAACCACATTTTCTATAACAAATGGAAAGTCATTCAGTAGAAACCGCAGCGCCGCAGCGTCGCGCCGGCCCCGGGCTCGGCGCGCTGCTCGATTTTGCCGTGCTGTCGCATCGCCGTGCGGCGGCGCTGCTGGTCGTGGTGTGTCTGGTCGCCTTCCTGCCGGGCTTCTTTCAGATCCCGCCGGTCGATCGCGACGAGTCGCGCTTCGCGCAGGCTTCCAAGCAGATGGTGGAGAGCGGCGACTATATCGACATCCGTTTCCAGGACGAGGTCCGCTACAAGAAACCGGTCGGCATCTACTGGCTGCAATCCGTCGCGGCGAAGGCGGGCGATGCGCTCGGCGTGCCCAATGCGCACCGGACCATCTGGCTCTACCGTGTGCCGTCGTTGCTCGCCGCGATCGGTTCGGTGCTGCTGACCTATTGGGCGGCTTTGACGTTCGTCGCCCGCCGCACCGCGCTGCTGGCCGCCTTGATGATGGCGACGTCGTTGCTGCTCGGCGTCGAGGCGCGGCTTGCGACGACCGACGCCACGCTATTGCTGATGTGCGTCGCCGCCATGGGCGCGCTGGCGCGCATCTATCTTGGCGCGCGGCATGAACCGCCGCGTCCCGCCGGGTGGCGTATGCCGGCGCTGTTGTGGACTGCGATCGCAGGCGGCGTTCTGATCAAGGGCCCGCTGATCCTGATGTTCGTGGGGCTGACGATCCTGGCGCTCGGCATCGCGGATCGCTCGTTGCGCTGGGCGCGAGACCTACGGCCGGTGCCCGGATTTCTCTGGATGCTGCTGCTGGTCGCGCCCTGGTTCGTCGCCATCGTCGCCAAGTCCGGCGAAAGCTTCTTCATCAAGTCGGTCGGTGACGACATGCTGGCCAAGGTAACGAGCGGGCAGGAGGCGCACGGCGCGCCGCCCGGTTACTATTTCCTGCTTTTCTGGATCACGTTCTGGCCAGGTGCGGTGCTGGCAGGTCTCGCCGCGCCCACGATCTGGAAGGCGCGGGCCGAGCCCGGCGCGCGTTTCCTGCTGGCCTGGGTGATCCCGTCATGGATCGTCTTCGAAGCGGTGATGACCAAGCTGCCGCACTACGTGCTGCCGCTATATCCCGCCATCGCCATCCTGATCGCCGGCATCGTCGAAAAGAACGGGCTGTGGCGCAACAAGTGGATCGAACACGGCACCATCGGCTGGTTCCTGTTGCCGAGCGCCATCGCGGTCGCGGTGCCGATTATCTTTGTGACCATGAGCAAGGATCTCGGTTTGATTGCATGGCCATTTGCCGGGGCGGCGGCGATTTTCGGTCTGTTCGCCTGGCGGCTGTTCGCGGTTGACGGCGCCGAGCGCGCCTTGTTGCGCGGCATGGTCGCGTCGGTCTTCATCTCGATGACCGTTTACGCCATCACCTTTCCGATGCTGCCATCGCTGTTTCCGAGCCAGCTGGTGGCGCGTGAAGTTCGCGCCAAGGCTTGTCCCGAACCGCATCTGGCCTCGACGTTCAACTACCAGGAGCCGAGCCTCGTCTTCCTGCTCGGCACCGACACGAAATTCTCCGACGGTCCGGGTGTCGCTGAGTTTCTCCACGGTGGGCCGTGCCGGTTCGCGCTGGTCGATTCGCGCAGCGAACGGGCTTTCGTGCAGCGCGCCAATTCGCTCAATGTGCGCTTTACCTTGCTGAACCGCGTCGATGGCTTCAACATCAGCAACGGCAAGCGGTTCTCGATGGCGATATTCCATTCGGAGGTGCCATGAGCGCGAGCACCACTGACACCGGTGAAAGCGCGTTGGTGAGCGTGCCGCGGCGCTGCGCGGCGAATGTCGTTGCGTCTTTTCGGCGGCTCGGCAGGCCCATTGACTGGCGCAAGGCGTTTCCGTTCGTCAAAAATCCGACGCCGGTGCTGATTGGACTCGCGGTGGTGCTTGGCGCGGCGCTGGTGGTCATGGCCTTTGTCGATGCGCCGGTCACACGCGCGGTGCAGCGTCTGCCGGTGTGGCTGCTTGATTTTGCCAATTTCATCACGGATTTCGGCAAGGGCGCATGGGTGCTTTGGCCGCTCGGGTTGCTCTATCTGCTTCTGGCCGCATTGCCGCTGCCGGCGACGCGAATGTCGCAAAAGGTCTACGCGACGATCATGGTGCGGGCCGGCTTCCTGTTCGCGTCGATCGGTTTGACGGGATTGTCGGTCAGTCTGGTCAAGAACATGATCGGGCGCGCGCGGCCCGGAGTCGGCGGCTCGATCAACCCGTTCCTGTTCGAGCCATTCCACTGGGCGCCGGCCTATGCCAGTTTTCCGTCCGGACACGGCACCACGGTATTTGCCGTACTCGCCGCGTTCGGCACGCTGTTTCCGCGGGCCCGAACCGCGCTGATCATTTATGCAATCATCATCGCTATCAGCCGCGTTGTGCTCCGGGCGCATTACGTCAGCGACGTGATGGTCTCGGCCGCGTTCGGCATCGTTGGAGTGATCCTGGTGAGGCGCTGGTTCGCCGCGCTGCATTTAGGCTTCAGTCTAGCTCCGGACGGGCGCCTGGTTCAGCACCCGGGCCCGTCGGTACGCCGGATCAAAGCAGTTGCCCGCGACCTTTTGACTTAATAAAGAGCAGCGCCGGGCTTGGTCAGCGGGACCGGTTCCACCGTGCAGGAATGGAACCCGGTAAAACCGGCTGTTGGATCAATGAGTTGTGGGCGGCAAAGATGAGCAGCAGTGAGCCGGCCGTCACCGTGGTGGTTCCGGTCCGCAACGAGGCCGGCAATGTTGCCCCGCTCGTCGCCGAGATCGCGGCTGCGCTGGATGGCCAGGAGCCGTTCGAGATCGTCTACGTGAACGACGGCTCGACCGACGGCACCGAGGCGGAACTCCAGCGCCTGATGGCGCTGCATCCGTTTCTGCGCCGTGTTCGTCACCGTCAGTCCTGCGGCCAGTCGGCCGCGGTGCGCAGCGGCGTATGGGCGGCGCGGGGCGCCGTCGTGGTCACCATCGACGGCGACGGTCAGAACGATCCGGCTTTCATTCCGGCGATGCTCAAGGCGCTGCGCGACGGGGCGCCGACGGTGGGCATCGTGGCCGGCCAGCGCCTGGCCCGCAAAGGCGGGTTCAAGCGCATTCAGTCGCGCATCGCCAATGCGGTGCGCGGCGCCGTGCTGCGCGACGGCACGCGCGACACTGGCTGCGGTCTGAAAGCGTTTCGCCGCGACGTTTATCTGCGGCTGCCGTATTTCGATGCGCTGCATCGCTTCATGCCGGCGCTGATCAAGCGCGAAGGGCTGAGCATCGGTTATGTCGACGTCATAGATCGGCCGCGCGGGTCCGGCATCTCGAACTACGGTCTGTGGGATCGGTTGTGGGTCGGCATACTCGATCTTGCCGGCGTTTGGTGGCTGATCCGCCGTCGCAAGAAGATTCCGGAGATCGTCGAAGATTAATGCGGTACGGCCGCGAAGCCGTCGTGAGACCTTCGCGTCCGTCCGCGCAAGAGGGACCAAGCTATGTTGATCGATATCACGAATGCCGTTGGCGGCTATCTGCATGACGTCTTTGTCGGCAGCGCCGATTGGGGTGTCATCATCGGTTATGTGGCGCAGTTCCTCTTCGCCATGCGCTTCGTGGTGCAATGGATCGCGTCGGAGCGCGCAGGGCGAAGTGTGGTGCCGACCGCATTCTGGGTGTTCTCGATCGGCGGCGGTCTGATGCTGCTCGGCTATGCGCTGTACCGAAAGGATCCGGTCTTCATCATCGGCCAGGCCTTCGGCGTCTTCGTCTATATTCGTAACCTGCAATTTGTCATGCGCGGACGGGGCGAGGGCGCGGCGGCCTGACGAGGGCTCGGCCCTGCCTTCGACGAAAGAATAATGGCGTTCTCGGCATAGCGAATTTGTCGCAGCCGGCCTCTCCTGCAAGCACAGGTTTGAGAAAAAATGATGCAAACACCTGCTCCAAAAGGGGCAGGCGGGGGCCGCTTTGTGCAGCGCGGGCGTGTTTAAACCCTTGACCTTGCGCCGCAATCGTTCTGTGATGGCGGCAGAGCAAAGCTTGGGGGGATGGCTTTGGGATGGTCGTGGCTAATTGCGCGCCATGATGTCCTTGATGAGGGGAAGTGAGAGCCAGCCCTCGAAGTACCCCATCGATATAAAAACGATTCAACACGCATGAGTGAGGCTGCACGATGAAACGAGTTCTCGGTATTGTTGCTTTGACGGCCGCGGTTTTCGCCGTCCAGAGTGCTTCGGCGCAAACGCTGAAGCAGGTCAAGGATCGCGGCATTCTCAACTGCGGTTCCAATACGGGCCTCGCCGGCTTCGGCCTGCCCGATGCGCAGGGCAAGTGGACCGGCCTCGACGTCGACACCTGCCGCGCGGTTGCCGCTGCGGTGCTCGGCGACGCCAACAAGGTCAAGTTCGTGCCGCTGTCGGCGAAGGATCGCTTCACCGCGCTGCAGTCGGGTGAAGTCGACTTGCTCGCCCGTAACACCACCTGGACTTCATCGCGCGACACCCAGCTCGGCCTGAACTTCACCGGCATCAACTACTATGACGGCCAGGGCTTCATGGTCCGCAAGGGCCTCAAGGTGAATTCGGCGCTCGAACTCAACGAAGCGTCGGTCTGCGTTCAGCAGGGCACCACGACGGAACTCAACCTGGCCGACTACTTCCGCGCCAACAACATGAAGCTCAAGACCGTGACGTTCGCGAGCTCGGATGAAGCCATCAAGGCTTACGACTCCGGCCGTTGCGACGCCTTCACGACCGACGCTTCGGGTCTCTATGCCGAACGTCTGCGTCTGGCCAACCCGGGCGATCATATCGTTCTGCCCGAGATCATTTCCAAGGAGCCGCTCGGCCCGTCCGTGCGTCACGGCGACGACCAGTGGTTCGACGTCGTGAAGTGGACGCTGTTCGCGCAGATCAATGCCGAAGAACTCGGCATCACCTCGAAGAACACCGACGAAATGCTCAAGTCGACCAGCCCGGACGTCAAGCGCTTGCTCGGCGCCGAGGGTGCGTTCGGCGAGCAACTGGGTCTCGGCAAGGACTGGGCGCTGCAGATCGTCAAGCAGGTCGGCAACTACGGCGAAGTGTTCGACCGTAACGTCGGCGCCGGTTCGCCGCTCAAGATCGACCGTGGCTTGAACAAGCTGTGGAACAAGGGCGGCCTGCAGTACGCGCCGCCGGTCCGCTAAACCGATCGCGTCAAGGCGCGAAAGGTATTGAATACCGAGCCGCCGCGGACCGGGTCTCCGCGGCGGCTCGGACAAAGTGAGCCAGCATTCCGGTTGCCGCGGCCTTTGAGGGAAGGTCGCAGCGAAACAGATCGGGGTATGCCGGCGATAAAACGGGCAGTTGCAAGCCCGGGTGAGGGGTAGATGTCGACTGAGTTGAAAGCGGGGTCGCCCCCCGCCAGCGTGCCTTTTTACAACGACCCGAAGATACGGAGCATTGTCTATCAGGTCGCTCTGTGCCTGATCGTCGCGGGCCTCGTCTATGGCGCGGCCTCGAATGCGGTCGAGAACTTGCAGCGGGCCCGCATCGCGTCCGGCTTCGGTTTCTGGAACAACATCGCCGGCTTCGACATCAGCCAGACGCTGATCTCCTATTCCAACACATCGACTTATGGCCGCGCCTTCTGGGTGGGCTTGCTCAACACCTTGCTGGTTGCCGCGCTCGGCATCGTCTTCGCGACCATCCTCGGCTTCGTCATCGGTATCGCCCGGCTGTCGAAGAACTGGCTCGTCAACAAGGCGGCCACCTTCTACGTCGAGCTCATCCGCAACCTGCCTTTGGTGCTGCAATTGCTGTTCTGGTACAACGCCGTGCTCAAGGCGCTGCCGGACCTGCGCGAAAGCATCAAGATTCCGGGCGGATTCGTCGTCAACAACCGCGGCCTGTTCATCCCGGCGCCGCAGGCGCAGACCGGCTTCGGCTTCGTCGAGCTTACCCTTGCGATCGGAATCGTCGCCTCGATCGCGTATCACTATTGGGCGCGCAAGCGGCAGGAAAAGACCGGCCAGCAGGCGCCGGTGCTGCTGGTGTCGCTCGGGCTGATCGTGGCGCTGCCGCTCGTCGTTTTCCTGGTCGCGGGCATGCCGCTCGTGTTCGATTACCCGCAAGCCGGCCGCTTCAACATCGCCGGCGGCCTCGAGGTCGTTCCGGAGTTCGCCGCGCTGCTGTTCGGGCTGTCGATTTACACCGCGGCCTTCATCGCCGAGGTGGTGCGCGCCGGCATTCTGGCCGTCTCGCACGGCCAGACCGAAGCCTCTTATTCGCTTGGCATGAAGCCGGGGCCGACCTTGCGCCTCATCGTCGTGCCGCAGGCGATGCGCGTGATCATTCCGCCGCTGACCAGCCAGTATCTCAACCTCACCAAGAACTCCTCGCTCGCGGTGGTCATCGGTTATCCCGACCTCGTGCAGGTGTTCACCGGAACGGTGCTCAACCAGACGGGCCAGGCCGTCGAGGTGGTTGCCATCACCATGGCGGTCTATCTCACCATCAGCCTGACCACATCCTTTGTGATGAACGTCTACAACAGCCGCATGAAGCTGGTGGAAAGGTGAGGGGCGCGCCATGACGATGTCAGAAGGCGATCTCGCCGTTGCCCAGCTTCGCTTCGTCCGCCAGGACACCCTGGAAGCGCAGCCGCCGCCGTCATCGATGTCCGGCCCGACCGGCTGGCTGCGCGAAAATCTGTTCTCGACACCGTTCAACATCGGGCTGTCGCTCCTGATCCTGTTGCTGGTCGTCTGGATCGTGCCCGGGCTGCTGAACTATCTGTTCTTCGACGCGGTCTGGAGCGGCGCCGATCGCGCCGCCTGTCTGATCACGCCGGAGCGGCCGCATGTCGGCGCCTGCTGGCCCTTCGCCTTCGAGCGCCTGCCGTACTTCATCTACGGCTCCTATCCGATCTCCGAACGTTGGCGCGTCGATGTATTCTTCGTCGTGCTGGCGGTGGCCATCGTCTGGCTGCTGTGGCTCAACGCGCCTCGGCGCGACCTCGGTGTCGCCTATGCCTTCATATTCACGCCGATCGTGTCGTTCATCCTGCTCAGCGGCTGGCCGCTGATCGGCTTGGCCAAGGTCGACACCGTGCTGTGGGGCGGCGTCCTGGTCACGATCGTGGTGTCGGCGGTCGGCATCGTGATCTCGCTGCCGATCGGCATCCTGCTGGCGCTTGGCCGGCGCTCGACCATGCCGGCGGTCAAGCTGTTCTCGGTGATGTTCATCGAGTTCGTGCGCGGCGTGCCGCTGGTCACCGTGCTGTTCATGGCCAGCGTGATGCTGCCGCTGTTCGTGCCGGAGAACCTGTCGCCCGACAAGTTGCTGCGCGCGCTGATCGGCATCGCCATGTTCGCTTCCGCCTATATGGCCGAAGTGGTGCGCGCCGGCCTCGCCGCGATCCCGAAGGGCCAGTACGAGGGCGCGCAGGCGGTCGGGCTGGGTTACTGGCAGATGATGCGGCTGATCATTCTGCCGCAGGCGCTCAAGATCACGATCCCGAACATCGTCAACACCTATATCGGCCTGTTCAAGGACACGACTTTGGTGTTCATCGTCGGCATCTTCGATCTGCTGCGTACCATCGAGGTGTCGCGCATCGATCCGAAATGGGCGGCGCCGACCACGTCGACGACGGGCTACATCGTCGCCGCGGTCTTCTATCTGATCTGCTGCTACGGCATGTCGCGCTACGCGCAGGCGACCGAAAAGCGCCTCGCCAAGGCCGACCGCCGCTGAGGAGATATCGTCGCCAGGGCTTTATGCTCCGCCGGCGAACTGCAAAGACGAGCTGATAATCAAAAGAGGTGCCGCAATGGCCGAGACCGCGCTCAAGATCAAGCCGACGCAACTCACCAACAAGGTTGCCGTGGAACTCATCGGCGTGAACAAGTGGTACGGCGATTTCCATGTGCTGCGCGACATCAATCTACGCGTCACCGGCGGCGAACGCATTGTTATCTGCGGCCCTTCGGGTTCCGGCAAATCGACCATGATCCGCTGCATCAACCATCTGGAAGAGCACCAGCAGGGCCAGATCATTGTCGACGGCGTCGAACTGACCGAAGACCTCAAGAAGATCGACGAAGTGCGGCGCGAAGTCGGCATGGTGTTCCAGCACTTCAACCTGTTCCCGCATCTCACCATCCTCGAGAATTGCACGCTGGCGCCGATCTGGGTGCGCAAGATGCCCAAGCGTGAAGCCGAGGAGATCGCCATGCACTATCTCAAGCGGGTGAAGATCCCGGAGCAGGCGAACAAGTATCCCGGCCAGTTGTCGGGCGGCCAGCAACAGCGCGTCGCCATCGCGCGCGCGCTGTGCATGAACCCGAAGATCATGCTGTTCGACGAGCCGACTTCGGCGCTGGATCCGGAAATGGTCAAGGAAGTGCTGGACACCATGGTCACGCTCGCCGAGGAGGGTATGACCATGCTGTGCGTGACTCACGAAATGGGCTTTGCGCGTCAGGTCGCCGACCGCGTCATCTTCATGGATGCCGGCCAGATCGTCGAAATGAATACGCCGAACGAGTTCTTCTCGACCCCGCAGCACGAACGCACCAAGCTGTTCCTCAGCCAGATTTTGCACTGAGGCGAGTGGCGTAAAATAAAGAGGGCGGCCTTTGTGGCCGCCCTTTTTTGTAGCCCGGATGGAGCGAAGCGTAATCCGGGGCGGCTATGACCCGGGTTTCGCTGCGCTTCACCCGGGCTACGATATCAATCCTTCTCGACCGGCAGATCGGGGCGGGCGCCCCATTCCGACCAGGAGCCGTCATAGACCGGCGGCAGTTTCTTGCCGATCGCCTCGAGGCCGAGCGCGAGGATCACGGCTGAAACGCCGGAGCCGCAGGTGGTGATGATGGCCTTGTCCGTGTCCACGCCGGCCTTCTCGAATGCGGCCTTGATCTTGTCGGGCGAGGCGAGACGGCCGTTGTCGATCAGTTCGCTCGACGGCACGTTGAAGGCGCCGGGCATATGGCCGGGACGCAGGCCCGGACGCGGCTCCGGATCGCGGCCGGCGAAGCGGCCGGCGGAGCGGGCATCGACCACCTGAATGTCCTCGCCGTTGAGCGCCATCGACACGTCGTCGGTCATGGCCACGGCGCCGGTCGCCATTTCAGCATTGAAAGTCTTGTTTTTGGGCTTGGCTTCGCCGCTTTCGACAGGGCGGTTCTCGGCTTTCCAGGCGGGCAAGCCGCCATCGAGAATGTAGACGTTCCTGGCGCCGAAGGTACGGAAGCTCCACCATACACGCGGCGCCGAGAACAGGCCCAGCCCGTCATAGACGACAATGGTGTCGGTCTCGGCGATGCCGAGCTTGCCGGCCGCTTCGCCGAACTGCGCCGGCCCCGGCATCATGTGCGGCAGGTCGGTCGAATGATCGGCGATCTCGTTGATGTCGAAGAACACCGCACCCGGAATGTGCGCCTCGAGATACTCGGCCCTGGCGTCGCGCTTCTGCGTCGAAAGGTAATACGAGCCATCGACAACGACGACGTTGGGCTTGCCGAGTTCGCCGGCGAGCCATTCGGTCGATTTGAGCCACTTGCTGTTGGGTGAGCCGGCCATGGTGTTCCTTTAGTTGCCGCTGTTAATGCGGCGCTTTCGCAAAAAGTTCCAACGCGTGTCAGACCAGCGCGATGCGCACGCGGCGGTTCTGCTTGCCCTTCTTTTCGATCCCCGTAACGGCAACCGCGCCGATTTCGCCGATGCGACGCACATGCGTGCCGCCGCAGGGCTGCAGATCGAGTCCCTCGATGTCGATCAGCCGCACGCGGCCGGTGCCCACCGGCGGCCGCACCGACATCGATTTGACGAGACCCGGATTGGCTTCGAGTTCAGCGTCGCTGATCCAGCGGCTCGACACCGCGGCATCGGTGGCGACCATCTCGGCGATCTTCGCAGCGATGGCTTCCTTGTCGTGGCCGGCGTCGGGGATGTTGAAGTCGGCTCTGCCGTCGGCATTGCCGACCGATGCGCCGGTGATGGGATAAGGCAGCACCACGGACAAAAGATGCAAAGCCGTATGAATTTTCATGCGGCCGTAGCGCGGCTCCCAGTCTACTTCGGCGCGCAGGACGTCGCCGACGCGGACGGGCAGGGCCGCGCCGTCCGCCGGCACATGCGCAATCTCGGTCTTCTGTGCGTCGGTATAGACGGCGGTGCCGATCGGCAACCGCGAGCCGTCCGCCAAAATCAGCGCGCCGGTGTCGCCTGGTTGTCCGCCCGACGTGGCGTAGAACACGGTGCGGTCCAGCACGATGCCGCCTTGCTCGGTCAGGGCAACGACCGTCGCCTCGCAATCCTTCAGATAGGCATCTTCGCGAAACAGGCAGTCGGTCGGCATCGTGGTCTCACAAAGGAGTTCTCAAACAAACGGTGGCTTGATGTCGGTCTTGCGCGTCAGCCATTCCGGCACCGGCAGCTTCTTGGCGCGCAGGAAATCCGGATTGAAGAGCTTGGACTGATAGCGGCTGCCGCCGTCGCACAGCACCGTAACGATGGTGTGCCCGGGCCCCATGTCCTTGGCCAGCCGGATGGCGCCGGCGATGTTCACGCCGCTCGATCCGCCCACGCACAGGCCCTCGTGCTCGAGCAGGTCGAACACGGCCGGCACGGCCTCCTCGTCGGGAATGAGATAGGCCTTGTCGACCTTCATCTGTTCGACGATGGCGGTGACGCGGGCAAGGCCGATGCCCTCGGTGATCGAGCCGCCTTCGGTTACGGTCGGCTTGCCGTCCTTGAAATAATGATACATTGCCGCGCCGCGTGGATCGGCGACGCCGATGGTCACGCCCGGCTTCTTTTCTTTCAGATACATCGACACGCCGGCGAGCGTGCCGCCCGAGCCGACCGAGCAGATGAAGCCATCGACCTTGCCGGCGGTGTCGTCCCAGATTTCAGGCCCGGTCGAGACGTAATGCGCCTTGCTGTTGTCGAGGTTGTTCCACTGGTCGGCGAAGATGACGCCGTTCTTCTCGGTCTTCTTCAGTTCGTCGGCGAGGCGCCGGCCGACATGCTGATAGTTGTTGGGATTGGCAAAGGGCAGGGCCGGCACTTCGATCAGTTCGGCGCCGGCCAGGCGCAGCATGTCTTTCTTTTCCTGGCTCTGCGTCTCGGGAATGACGATGAGGGTGCGATAGCCGAGCGCCGCCGCCACCACGGCAATGCCGATGCCGGTGTTGCCGGCGGTCGATTCCACGATCAGGCCGCCGGGGCGCAACTCGCCGCGCTTTTCCGCTTCGAGGATCATCTGCCGGCCGGCGCGGTCCTTCACCGAGCCGCCCGGATTCATGAACTCGGCTTTACCGTAGATTTCGCAGCCGGTGGCCTCGGAGGCGCGCCGGAGGCGGATCAGGGGCGTATGGCCGATGGTGTCGATGATTCCGTTGCGGATTTGCATTCTTATTCCAAGGGTTGGCGGAGCGGCGGCGAGCCTAGTGGAGGTATCCCATAGCGACAAGATGGGCGGTCTGCCGAGATGATTTTCGCTGCTTTGTTGCGTTTTTTGGTCGATTTTAGCGGGCTGCCGGGTAGCAACGCGAAAGCGAGACGTCCTGGCAAGGGGTTCGAAACCATGTTTTGTGCTTCGCCACACATTTCAACCGGCGTTCACCAGTTTTTTCCCGCGAAGCGGTACTGGAGGGAGGGGGCCTGACGATATTGACGGTCCCGCCTGAGTACGGGGCGACGCCTGCCTATGAACCTCGACGTCAATACGCTGTTTCTGGTCACGATCTATGTGGAAGCAATCCTTGGATTGCTGCTGCTTTTCGCGTGGGCCCAGAACATGGCGATCCGTGCCGTCGCCTGGTGGGGCTTCGCCCATCTCATTCGCGCTGCCTCCATCGTTCTGTTCGGCATGTATGGATCGGCGCCCGACTTCGTCACGATCGATCTGGCGAACGCGCTCCTTCTCACTGCCTTCGCCGTCACCTGGACCGGTGCCCGGGTGTTCGATGGCCGGCCGGTCGAGCCGGTCTATCTCGTCACCGGCGCGGTGCTGTGGCTGCTCGTCAGCCGCCTGCCGGTCCTTGCCGATGCCGTCGAGGTGCGCGCGTTGATCGCCTCCGGCATCATCTCCGGCTACACCTGGTTGACGGCGTGGGAGTTCTGGCGCGGCCGCAAGGAGCAACTCGTTTCGCGCTGGCCGGCGATCTTCATGCTGTTCGCGCACGGCGCGCTGTTCCTGCTGCGCACGCCGCTGGTCGCCATGCTGCCTTTCACGATGACTGCCGACAAGATGTTCGGCAGCGTCTGGCTGACGGTTCTGAGTTTCGAGGCGTTGCTGTTCACAATCTCCATCGCCTTCATCCTGCTGGCGATGGCCAAGGAGCGCACCGAACTGCGCCACCGCACCGCGGCGATGGTCGATCCGCTGACCGGCATCGCCAACCGCCGCGCCTTCCTGCATGACGCCGCCGAGATGGCCAAGCGTCATATCGTCGATCCGCGGCCGACCGCGGTCATGCTGGTCGATCTCGATCACTTCAAGTCGATCAACGACCGCTTCGGCCACGCCATCGGCGACCGCGTGCTGGAGGTGTTCACCGCCGCGGCGTCGGAAACCATCCGGCCGAGCGATCTGATTGGCCGCATCGGTGGCGAGGAATTCGCCGCTGTGCTGTACGACATCAAATCGGTCGAGGCGGTCGCGGTCGCCGAGCGCATGCGCGAGACCTTCGCCCATGTCGCGCAGGCTGTAGACGGCCGGCCCGTCAACGCTACCGTGAGCATCGGCATCGTGCACTGCGATGGCGATGTGTTCGACGTCTCCGAACTGCTGTCGCAGGCCGACCAGGCGCTGTATTTCGCCAAGGAGAATGGCCGCAACCGCGTCGAGGTCGCGTCGCTGGAACTGATGCTCAGACGCCACGACGAGGCCATGGCGCCTCTGGCCGGGGCGGACGGCGTTCAGGCCAGCGCTGCCTAGTCGGCGCGATCATAGCCGCATTGCGCGCGGCGGTTGGGCACGCGCCGCTGCCCACCGTTGCAATTCCGAGCCCGACGCCGCATAGCCTTGCCCTGAAAACACGTCACAAGGGCAGGCACGTTCCATGAAGCGCAGCACCGACCGCATTCTCACCACCCATGTCGGCAGCCTCATCAGGCCGCCCGAGCTGCAGGAGTTCCTGCGTGCGGTACAGGGCGGCAAGCCCTATGACGAGAAGGCCTATCAGCAGTGCCTGACCGACACCGTCGCGGAAGTGGTGAAGCAGCAGGCCGACACCGGTATCGACGTGCCGAGCGATGGCGAGTTCGGCAAGTCGATCTCCTGGGCGCAGTATGCGCTGACCCGGCTGTCCGGCTTCGAGCGCCGGCCGATCAAGGAAGACAAGGCCAATCCGTTCAAGCGCGGCGCCGACCGCACGCGCTTCGCCGACTTCTATGCCGAGCTCGACTCTAAGGAAGCGGTGTCGACGACGACCGAAGCCATCTGCACCGGCCCGATTTCGTATAGCGGCCTCGGCGAACTCAACCGCGACATCGCCAACTTCAAGGCCGCTCTCGGCAAGGTCAACGTGTCGGAAGGCTTCCTGCCGGTCGCCGCGCCGGCCAGCGTCATCCCGGATCGCAAGAACGAGTTCTACAAGACCGACGAGGAATTGCAGGCCGCCATCGCCGGCGCCATGCGCACCGAATACAAGGCGATCATCGACGCCGGCCTTGTCGTGCAGCTCGACGATGCGCGCTCCGCCGTCACCTATGACCGCATGGTGCCGCCGGGCACCTTCGACGACTACAAGAGCTGGCTGGAAAAGCAGATCGAGATCATGAACGAGGCGGTCAAGGGCCTGCCGCAGGAGCAGATCCGCTACCACGTCTGCTGGGGCTCGTGGCCGGGCCCGCATGTCTCGGACGTGCCGCTCAAGGACATCGTCGACATCATCCTCAAGGCCAAGGTCGGCGCCTTCGTTATCGAGGGCGCCAATCCGCGCCACGAGCACGAATGGAAGGTCTGGAAGAACGCCAAGCTCGACGGCCGCGTGCTCATCCCCGGCGTCATCAGCCACGCCACCAATGTGGTCGAGCATCCCGAACTGGTGGCCGAGCGCATTGTGCGCCTCGCCAACCTGGTCGGCCGCGAGAACGTCATTGGCGGCACCGATTGCGGCTTCGCGCAGGGGCCGTTCTATCGCCGCGTCCACCCGACCGTGATGTGGGCCAAGCTCGAGGCGCTGGTCGCCGGCGCGCGGCTGGCGAGCGCGGAACTGTGGGGCCGCGCCGCCGCCTGAAGGCGGCCCGCGCGCGCCATCTGCGACAATGTCTGAGGGTGGCCAAACGGCCATCCGTGGCGTTAGGCTCTCGGGCAATCGGCAGCATCAAAGCCGAAGCCCGGGAGCACGCCCATGAACGTCACGATGAACGTCACCGCGCCGAGCGCGTCCGGCCTCGCTATCCCTTTCGACCACACGCGGCTCGACCGCCTGATGGATGACGCCGGCATCGATGTCGTCGTCGTCACGTCCAAGCACAACGCGCAGTATCTGACCGGCGGCCACCGCGCAAATTTCTTCGACTACATGGATGCGTCGGGGCTGAGCCGTTATCTGCCGGTCTTCGTCTATGTCAAAGGCGCGCCGGAGAAGGCGGCCTATATCGGCCACCGCCTCGAGGGCTTCCAGGTCAAGGCCGAGCCGCTCTGGGTGCCCGAGGTGCAGGCCAGCTCCGGCACTTCGATCGATGCCGTCCAGAAGGCCGTCGCCTATATGGCGAAGGCCGGGCTCAGGCCGAAGCGCATCGCCGCCGAATTCGCCTTCCTGCCTTACGACGCCGCCCGGGTGCTGCGCGATGCGTTCCCGGACGCCGACTGGGTCGATGCCGTGCATGTGCTGGAGCGCCAGCGCCTCAAGAAATCGCCGGCCGAACTGGCGCTGCTCAAGGCCGCTTCGGAAAAGGTGCTGGCCTCGATGCAGGCCGTCATCGAAGGCACAGCGCCGGGCGCCACCAAGGCCGAGGTCGCCGAAGCTCTGCGCCGTGAGGAGGTCAATCGCGGCCTGACGTTCGAGTATTGCCTGATCACCGCCGGCACCAATCTCAACCGCGCGCCCACCGCGCAGCGCTGGGAGAAGGGCGATATCATGTCGATCGACTCCGGCGGCCAGTATCGCGGCTATATCGGCGATATCTGCCGTATGGCGATCCAGGGCGAGCCGGATGCCGAACTCGAGGACATGCTGGCCGAGATCGAGATGATCCAGCGCGCGGCGATGAAGCCGATCAAGGCCGGTGCGCCGGGCCGCGTCATCTATGAAGCGGCCGAGCCGCTGCGCGCAAAATCGAAATTCCAGCCGCTCGATTTCCTCGCGCATGGCATGGGGCTGGTCAGCCACGAAGCGCCGCATCTCACCGCCAGCGGGCCGATCCCTTATCCGGCGACCGATGCCGATCTGCCGCTCGAGGCCGGCACGGTGATTTCGGTCGAGACCACGCTGCCGCATGCGACACGCGGCTTCATCAAGCTCGAGGATACGGTGGTCGTGACCGACACCGGCTTCGAGATTTACGGCGAGGGCCTGCGCGGCTGGAACAGGGCGGGAAGTAGGGTGGGCTAAGCGAAGCGAGCCCACCATCTTTTCTATGGTGGGCTCGGCGCTGCGCGCCTTAGCCCACCTACGGCTCACTTCTTCGTCCTTGCATCCGCCTCTTTCGCCAGCGCGACGAGCTTGTCCGCGACCTTCACCGGATAATCCGTGCCCGGCTGCAAGAGCCGCAGCGGCTCGGGCAGGCGGGCAAGGTCGCGCGCGGCGCGCTCGCGGATTTGCGCCAGCGACGACGCCGGCTTGAGGCGCGCGCCGCCGCGCATCACCGGTTCGATCAGCGGCTCGCCGGCTTGCGTATCGCTCTCCAGCGACAGCACGTCGCCGCTCATGCGGCCGTTGGCGCCGTAGCTGCGCCACACCTGCTTGCGGCCCGGCCAGGTCTGCTTGCCTTCAGACAATTTGCGCTTCGGGGTGCCTTTGTATTCCTGCAGCTTGTAGGCGCAGTCCAGCGACGGCGCATCGATCGACGCGTCAAGATTGACGCCGATGCCGAAGCCGTCGATCGGCGCGCGCTCTTTCATCATGCCCTGCAGCACGTCCTCGTTGATGCCGCCGCTCACAAGGATGATGACGTCCTTGAGCCCAGCCTCATCGAGGATGGCGCGCACCTTGCGCGCCGAGGCAACGAGATCGCCGGAATCGATGCGCACGCCGCGAATGACAATGCCGTCGGCTTTGAGCCGCGGCGCCAGCTCGACAACTTTGCGCGCGCCGGCCTCGGTATCGTAGGTGTCGATGAGGAAGATGACGTCGTTCGGCCGCGCCCGCGCGAAGGTGTCGAACGCGGTCAGTTCGTCGTCATGCACCTGGATGTAGGAATGCGCCATGGTGCCCATGACCGGAATGCCATAGCGCTGCCCGG
The DNA here is from genome assembly GCA_035556455.1 of Pseudolabrys sp. Classification (GTDB taxonomy): domain Bacteria; phylum Pseudomonadota; class Alphaproteobacteria; order Rhizobiales; family Xanthobacteraceae; genus Pseudolabrys. The sequence continues at coordinate 30,607 of DATMEX010000052.1, read as the reverse complement.
CCACCACATTGGCGGCGCCGGCAAAGCCGGCGATGTAGCTGGCGCGCGCCGAATACAAGCCGGCTTCGGCGCCATGCGCCGTGCGCAGGCCGAAGTCGGACAGAATCTTGCCGGGCGCGGCCAGCACCATGCGCGCCGCCTTGGAGGCGATCAGCGTCTGGAAATGCAGGATGTTGATCAGCCGCGATTCAACAAGCTGCGCCTGCGGCAGCGGCGCGGTGATGCGGATCAGCGGCTCGTTGGGAAAGCACACCGAGCCTTCGGGAATGGCGTGGACGTCGCCGGTGAAGCGGAAGTCCTTCAGGTAGTGGAGAAAGTTGTCGCGGAAGCGCCCGGTGCCCTTGAGCCAGTCGATGTCTTCCGGCGTGAAGCGCAAGGTCTCGATGTAGTCGAGCGCATCCTCGAGCCCGGCCGCGAGCAGGAAGCCGCGCCGCGCCGGCAATCGCCGCACGAAGAATTCGAACACGGCTTGCCCGGTCTCGTCCTTGTCCAGATAGGCCTGGACCATGTTGAGTTCGTAAAGGTCGGTCGTGAGGGCGCTGACCGCTTGGGTCGGAAGCGAAGGAATGGTCATCGAGATTGTCACGCGCGAGAATGGGGTCGGATAAGGCGGCGGACCTTCGCATAAAACGTCGGCCGTTGCGACGACGCAGATTGTTTGCGGTCAAACGCTCGCCGTCACCGCGCGCTTACGCCACGACACGCGGCAGTGTGACGCTGACGCGGGTGCCGCCGCCGGGACGATCCTCGATCGCGACAGTACCGCCGAGGCTCTCGACGATCTGCTTGACGATGGTGAGGCCAAGGCCGGCGCCGCCTTTGTCGCGATTGCGCGAGGCTTCGAGCCGGTAGAACGGCTCGAACACGCGGCCGCGCTCCGCCTGCGGAATCCCGGGCCCGCGATCTTCGACCCACAGGACGACGTGCTGCGCCTCGGCTCGCAGCGACACCGCGGCGCTGCCGCCATAGGCCACGGCGTTGTTGACCACATTGGCGACGACACGGGCGAGCCCGGCAGCGGTGCCGCGCACCTGCAGGGGTCCGCTGTCGCCGCCGAGGCTGACGGCGCGGCCTTGCGCGCGCAGCGTATCGCATTCGCGGCGCACGATCGCCGCCAGATCGATCGGCTCCGGCGGTGCGCCGGCAAAGGAAGCGCGGGCGAAGGCGAGGGCGTCATCCATCAGCGCCTGCATGTCGTTGAGATCGGTCTCCGCCTTGCGGCGTTGCTCGCTGTCCGGCAGCAACTCCAGACGCAGGCGCAGCCGGGTGACATAGGTGCGCAGGTCGTGGCTGATCGCGCCGAGCACGATGGTGCGGTTGCGCACCAGATCGGCGATGCGCACCTGCATCGCATTGACGGCGCGGGTCAAGCTGCGCAGGTCGGGCGCGCCGCGTTCCGCCACCGGCTGCGGCTCGATGTCGGTGCCGAAGCGCGACACCGCGGCGGTGAGGTCGGACAATGGCCTTGTCTCGCGCCGCACGGCGATGATGGCGATCAAGGCCACCACGAAACCGAAAAGGCTGGCCAGCAGCCCGGCCGGAATGCCGAACACGCGCAAGGTGCGTTCGCCGCCGGCTTCGACGTCGAGCACGCTGCCGTCGGTCAGTCCGACGACGGCGCGCACGCGCGCGCCGATAAGTTCGCGCAGCCGCGTCACTTTCTGGCCGCCGCGTTGCGGATTGGCGATCAGCGATAGTGCCACGAGGCGATCATCCGGCGGCCCGATCAGCGTGCGCAGCCGCTGCTCGCGATCCGACAGAAATTTGCTGCGGTCGATATCCGCCGGCACCTGCGGCACGATCTCCGCCTGGAAGCGCGGCCCGTTCGCCGCGCGCAGCACAAGGTCGCGGTCGGCGACGGGCGTTCGCTCGAGCACCTGCGTCAGCGCCGCGATCTGGGCGATGAGCGGCGTTTCCGAAACCTGGTCTCTATTGCGCTGGTACTCGGCGATGAACACGCCGGCCATCAGCACCTGCACCAGAACGACGGCGCCGACGATGATGAGGACGAGGCGGCTGGCGATGCGGATGCGGCCCATGATGCGTGCCGTCAGACCGGCGCGACGTCGGCGGTGAACAGATAGCCGCCGTTGCGCACGGTCTTGATGATCTGGGCCGCCTGCTCGTCGGCGCCGCTCAGCTTGCGCCTGAGCCGGCTGATCGAGACGTCGATGGTGCGGTCGAACGGATCGGCGCTGCGGCCGCGCGTCCAGTCGAGCAACTGGTCGCGCGACAGCACGCGCTTGGGCCGTTCAAGGAAGCAGGCCAGCAGTTCGAATTCGGCCGCCGTGAGATCGAGCGCGGTGCCATCGAATGCGAGGCTGCGGGCATCGAGATCGGCGATGAACCGTTCGAATGTGACGCGGCGCGACGGTGTCGCCGCCGTCGCGACCGGTCTGTCGATCGTCCGCCGCAGAACGGCTCGGATGCGCGCCAGCAGTTCGCGCGGATTGAACGGCTTGGGCAGATAATCGTCAGCGCCGAGTTCGAGCCCGACGATGCGGTCGATGTCGTCGGACTTGGCGGTGAGCATCAGGATCGGCAGATCGCCTCGCGCGCGCAGCCGGCGGCAGATCGACAGGCCGTCCTCGCCGGGCAGCATGAGGTCGAGGATGACGAGATCGGGGCGCTCTGCGGCGAGGGCGCGATCCATCGCCACGCCGTCCTCGGCGCAGATTGGCAGATAGCCTTCGCGCGTGAGAAAATCCGCAAGCAGCGAGCGGATCTCGTTGTCGTCCTCGACGATCATGATGGTCTGGCCGGGCATGGGCCGCACTTTATGAGGCCCGCGGCGGGCGGCAAGAGGGCGGTTGCACACGTTACAAAACGTTACAACAAACGCCTTTCCTGAAATCTTCGGGCAAAGCGTCGCGCGCAATGTCCTCCCCAGACGACGCGGCCGGCCGAACCGGCAGCCGATCGAAGGAGGACAGAGAATGAAGTTGATGTTGGTTTCCGGGATCGTCGCGGCGACTTTTGTCGCCGCCGCCGTGACCGAGGCGAATGCCTGGACGCGCAATGGCAGCGTCACCACCGCTCGCGGTACCTACACCGCGCACGCGTCCGGCAGCTGCGCCGGCGGCACCTGTACGCGGACCCGTTCGGTCACCGGGCCGAACGGCAAGACCGTGACCCAGTCGGGCAGTGCGACGCGCACCGGCCCGCATCGCTATCGCTATACGCAGACCACCACCGGCCCCAATGGTGGCTCGGTGACGAGAAGCGGTCGTGTCGTGTCTTATCCGTACGGTCCCCACCACGGATATTACATCGCCTACTGACCGTGACGGGCGCGGCCGCTCCGGCTCCCCCCAACCACAGCCCGGTGCGGCCGCGCATTTCCCATCAATTCGAACGAAGGATGACGAACGATGTTGAAGTCGCTTGTCCTCTCGGCGCCTGTCGCGGGCATTCTGATGTCCGCCGCGAGCGCCATGCCAATTGCGATGCCGACCGCGAAGGTAGCGGCGGCCCAGTCCGATGTCATCACGGTCGCCGGCGGCTGCGGCATCGGCTGGCACCGCGGGCCTTACGGCGTCTGCGTGCGTAACCGCGCGCCGTATTACTACGGACCTCCCATCTACTACGCGCCGCCGCCGCCTCCGCCGCGCCGCTGCTGGTGGGTCGATCGTCCCTACGGCAAAGAGCGGGTGTGCTCATGGTGAAGCTGATCCGGGATATCGTGATCGCCACAATGGCGACGATTGGCCTGACGCTGGCGCTGTCGGCTCTGGTGACGCCCGCATCGGCACAGGCAAGTCAGCGTGACACGCTGCGCCAGGCTTGCGCCGCGGATGTGCGGCGCGTTTGCCCGGGCGTGATGCCGGGCGGCGGCCGCATCCAGAAGTGTTTCGTCGAGAAATACGATCAGGTGTCGCCGGCCTGCAAAAGTGCGCTGGACGAAGCGCGGGCGCTGAAGGCGAACGGCGCAAAGTAGCCGGCGATGAACGCGCTGTCGCAACTGGCGCCGGGCAGCAAGATCGTCCTGCCGCTCGTCGCGGCAGGACTGATGCTGGTCGAGTACCTGTTTCACAAGGTCAATCATCTCGACCATCACGACGCGCGCGAGACGGCGGTGTCGCTGCTCATCGCGGCCGGCGGCAAGATCATCAACTTCGCCACCGCCGGGGCCGTGCTGATCCCGGCCATGGCGGTGTATCAGTTCCGCCTGTTCGATATCCGGCTCGACACGGTCTGGGCGTGGATCGCGCTCTTTGTCGCGGTGGACTTTTGCTACTACGTCCACCATGTCGCCATGCATAAAGTGCGGTGGTTCTGGGCGAACCATTCGGTGCATCACTCGCCGACGCGGCTGAACCTGAGCGCGGCGGTGCGGCTCGGCTGGGGAGGGCACCTCACCGGCGGCTTCCTGTTCTACCTGCCGCCCATTGCGCTCGGCTTCTCGCCCGTGGCCGTGTTCGGCATGCTGGGGCTCGGGCTGCTGTACCAGTTCTTCCTGCATCTGGCCCGCGCGCCGGATCTCGGCGTCCTCGAATGGGTGCTGAACACGCCGCGGCACCATCACGTCCACCATGCTTCGAACGCGGCCTGCCTAGACCGGAATTTCGGCGGTGTGCTGATCGTGTTCGACCGGCTGTTCGGCACCTTCGCCGCGGCGCCCGGGCACGAGCCGCTGCGCTATGGACTTGTGGGGGCCGCGCCGGGGGCGAATCCGGTCCGGGTGCTGTTCGGGGTGTGGATAGACATGCTGGCGCGGGTGCGGCGGGTAAAGGGCCTGTGGCCGCGCCTGCGCGTCCTGTTCGGCGCGCCGGACTGAAGCGCCGCGTGAGAAGTCGCTTTCAAGATGTTGATTTTATTTGGAAAATGGCTCCCGAGGCTGGGATCGAACCAGCGACCATTCGATTAACAGTCGAATGCTCTACCGCTGAGCTACTCGGGAACAGGGCGTTTCCGCCTGACAGGGTGGGCTATAACAAAGCCGCCCCGATTTGCAAGCATCAAGGACGCAAGACGGGTTCCGGCTGTGGAGCCGGAAGATCGCCCGTCAGACGATCTTGAAGGAATTGGAGGCCTCGCCCGGAATCGAACCGGGGTGCAAGGATTTGCAGTCCCCAAACCCTATTTGATTTTATTGAAGAAAAAGCAGCTTTGTTGCCAAAACGGCTCATTTTTGTTGCTCACAGGCCGGCGAGCATACGTGACGAGCCGATAACGAACGCGCCGTCGGCGCGACCATGGAACCAGTGCGCATATCGCGAATCGGTAATTGCTTGGCTGCTATGCCCCATCATGCGGCTGACTTCGGACAAATCCTTGCCGAGCCCGTCGGGTGCCGGCGCAAGCGCCCACGAGGCGAACCAGTGGCGGAAAACGTGCAGACCTGAGTATTTCGCCGCGCCGGTCAATGTGCCGTCCACGGTCACGCCTGCGCGTTTTTGAAGCGCCCGAATCTCATCGTCGAATAGCTTGTGCGCGCGAACCTCACCGGGCCGAACCTCGCCGGTGTTCGGGAAAACTAGATCGGTATCTCGGCTATGCGGACTCGCCGCGCGCCACGCCAGAAGGTGCGGGGCCGCCTTTTCGGGCAACGTCAATTTACGGACGCTGCGCCGCGACTTGGGCGCATGGAAATTGCCGGCCGGATCGACGCCGCGGTTCACCGAGACAACGCCGCCGGCAACGTCCGACCACCGCAGGGCGCGCAACTCGCCGGACCGCAGGCCGCAGAATGCCAGCAACATGACCAAGGCCCGCTCGCGTCCCGGTTTGGCGACTGTGACAATGCGCGGCAACTCGGCGAGCGTGGGAAGGTCTACGCCTGCCTGGAGCTCGGCGGCGGCTGGCGCGGACAGTGCAATTCCGTCCGTCAAATGCCCGACGCGTGACGCGCGCAAGAGCGACCCGAACGACACCCAAACCTTTGACGCCATGGCCGGCTTAAGCTTCGACAAGAGACGGTCGCGAAACGCCGTGACGTCGCCCGGTGTCAGTTTGCCGAGTCGCATGTCGCCAATGGCCGGGACAATGTGCTTCGCAAGATGCGACCTGTACTGCTTCAGCGTCACCGGCCGGACTCGGGCAGCCTCGCGGTCGCGAATCCAGTGTTCCCCGGCTTCCTTGATAGTCGTGTTTCGGTCGATTGCGACGTGTCGCCCCTCGGCCAGTTCGCCGTGGATCTTGGCGTCGCGGTCCTTGGCTTCCTTGCGCGTGGCGAACGATTCGGCCCGTCGCTTACCGTCAGGCAGGCGGTAGTGACAAAACCACCGCTCCGACGTCGAGCCGTTTTTGTTTGTCCAGGTCCTCTTCCGCACCGCCATTGTTGCCTCCTATCCTTTCACCCGACCATACCGGTGCAAGGATGCGGCGGCAACAACAAAATGAGACCAAGGGCGAACTTCCCCCATGGTCTTGACAGTTTCGGCTTTTCGGGATAGTCTCTGCGGATGCTGTCTGGCGATTTGGCCGCGCACCTCTCCGAAGCCCTCGAAATTCCAACCGGTACGGTTAAGGACGTCGCCAAGGCGTTGCGAGCCGGCGGCCTGCTTTCGGTCAAGGGGCGCGGGCCGCGTTCCGGCGCCCGCATGACCGAACGCGACGTCGTGAACTGGACGCTCGGGCTGATCGTCGACAAGCCGCACGGCGCTGACTTGGCCGGCGTGGTGCAGTATTGCCGCGATCTTCACACGGCGGACGTCATGCGGTTCGGGCTGGACGACCTGGAAGGGTTTTTCTCGGCAACGCCCGGCCTCGCGCTCGAACTCATCATTCGCGAGTTGCGCCCCGGCGGACGGCTCGCGACGCGCACCGAACCGCTCAACATCAACGCCGCGATCAATACGCGCGGCGACTCCGTTATCACCAGTTTTCGCCCTGGCGACGTGCCCGAAAAAGGGGTGCGCGTAGCGATGCAGACGTTTGGGCGCGAACTCGACTACACCGCGCCGGTCAACAAATCCGTTTCGCTCAACATGCCGTTTTTCACAGGGATCGCCGATGCTCTAGGCCCGCCCTGAAAACGAAACCGCCGAGGCTTTTGACCCCGGCGGCGAAATTACGGTGTAAGGACTTGCTGCAACAATCCTTTTATCCCATTTCGCCCGCATCGGTCAAGACCCTCGATCACCACGAGGATTAAACACCGCTTGCCTGACGAAGCCTGCCCCCGATTCAAACACTGGCAAAACTGCCCCTACGGCGAGTATGTCGAAGCGTCCGGCGCCGTCGTCATTCATGACCGTCGCGGCCGTCCGATTGCACGCGTCCATAATGGTGAAGCGCACGTTTTGCCTGAGCCGGAATGGATCGAATTCGTAGCGCGCCGTTACTACTACGACGACAAAAGCCCGCCGCGCCGTGACGCCGACACGCGCCGCCGCATCCGCAAAATTTTCGGCACCTATCCCGAAATCCTGGCCGAAGTCCGGCGCCGCATGAGCGCACAAAAAAGGCACTGACATGACGACTGAACCTCTCGACTACTACGCCCGAATTGGAGCGCACCTTTTCCCGACGCTGCCCGGCTCGAAAGCGCCGACCGGAATCGTCGCGTCATTCGCGCACGGTCACAGTGCCGACCCTGCACAGTGGCGCGCGTGGCAAACAGAAACACCGAATTGCAATTTCGGAATCGTCGCCGGGCCGTCGGACCTCATCATTTGCGACGTTGACGTCAAGGCGGGACGTGATGAGGCTTGGGCGGCGTGGTGCGACCTGTGCGCGTCGTGGAGCATTCCGGTTGCTATGCCGCAAGTGCAGTCCGCGCGCGGCGGCTGGCATGTGCTCTTTCGCGTGCCCGATGGTGTCGACTCTGCCGACTTGCGCCAGCCGGACGCAATCAAGGGCATTGTGAATGTGCGCGCCGGCAAGGGTTATACGATAGCGGCCGGCAGTTATTACGATGGCAGCGCCAAGGGCGAGGAGTCCGGCTATTATACGCTACTCGCCGACGTCGACCCGTACCCGGCGCCCGCCGCGCTTGTAGAGCATTGCACGCGCCGCGCCGTTGCCGAGGTTATCGCGCCGCCCGTAGAACTCGACCGAAACGACATTGCGGAAATGCTGCAATGGATGGCAACCCGCGACGCGTTCGCCGACTATGAGTCGTGGCTGCAGTCCGGCATGGCGATTCGCGCCTATGCTGACGACATTGATTTGTGGCGGATTTGCCATAACGACACCGTTACCCCGGACGTTGAGCAAACGAAATGGGCCAGCTTCGCCACCGTGACGACGGACCGTTCGGTTACGATCAATTCATTGTTGCACCGCGCGCACAAAATGGGCTGGAAAGGCTCGGTTCGCAAGTCGACCGATGCCATGTTCGGTACGGTCGCCAAACTCGCCGCGGCGGCTGGCGCATCGCTACCGACAGTCCGCGAAATCAACGGAATGCCGATGCTTCGCGGGCAGGCGATGATTGCCGAACTCGGCGGGCCGGTGCTCGCCGCCTTCAATGACGCGCAACACCTGTCCCCCGACACGAGCGCGCCGACGCTTCCCGAGACAATGCGCGACCATGAACTGTACGACGCGACAAATCGCGCCATCGGCCATGTGTTCGCGGCGGTCAAGAGCGACGGCGCGGCGCTTCGCAACGCCAACACCCTGAACGCGCTCGCCGTCGTGGCACATGTTCACCGACAGACCTTCGACGCCGTGACGGCCGCATTGACCGCTCGCGTTCCGTCCTATCCCGAAGGCAAGATCACGACCGCCGTAAAGCAATTCGAGATTCGCGTCAGTCGCGAGTTGCGGGCCGGGCAGGGGTTTCAGGTCGACCGCAACGGCCGCCCCGATGCGGACAACTCCGATAACGTCGCCGCCTTGCTTGCCCTGGTCGGCTTGCGCGTCCGATGGAACGCATTTCTGCAACGCAAGGAAATGTCACGCGGCGACGATGAATGGACCGCAGTTGACGACGCCGAGATTGATCGCCTCTATACGATTGCGCACGCTACCGACTACGATTTCCGGGTTTCGGTCGACATGCTGCGGCGTGCGACCAACACGCTTGCGCGCGAAAACACCTTTGACCCGTTGCTCGATCGCATCAACCGCTTAGAGGCGACATGGGACGGCGTGCCGCGCTTGTCGACGTGGCTCGCGCGTGCGTGCGGAACGCCGTGCGACCGTTATCATCAGGCGGTCGCGCGCAATCTTGTCGGCGGCATGGTCAAGCGTGCCCGCAAGCCCGGTGCGAAGCACGACGAGGTTGTTCTTTTCCTCGACTCCACGCAAGGCACCGGCAAGTCGTCAATGTGTAAGATCCTCGCGCTCGAACCGGAGTGGCACACGGACTCGTTCCGCTTTGAAGGATCGCCGCAGAACACGATTCCGCAGTTGGCTGGAAAATGGGTCATTGAGTTGTCCGACCTCGCCGGCTACGGCCGCCGCGATGTGGAGCATGTGAAGTCGTTTATCTCAACCGAGGTGGACTCCTTCACGCCGAAATTCCAAGGCGACGTTTCGCACCGACCGCGCCGCTGCATTTTCATCGGCACGTCGAACGACACCGCGCCGCTTGTCGACACGACCGGCAACCGCCGGTTCTTGCCGGTGCAGCTTGATCGCGAAATCGACCTGGAATGGTTGCGGGCGAACATTGACCAGATTGTCGCCGAGGCCGCCGCGCTCGAGACGAAGGGCGAGACGTTCGCCATTCCGCGCGAACTATGGGCCGTCGCCGGTGAACAGCAGGAAGCGGCGCGCACCGAACGCGGCTACGAAATCGCCCTGCAAACTTGGTTCCCGATGGACGGGCAAGCGAACGTCTATGTCACGGCGCACGACTTGCAGCAGCTTATCCGTTCGGTCGACCCGACCGGCCTCAAGGGCTACGCCGAAACGATGAAGCGGCTCGGCTTTGTGCGGCGGACGTGGCGGCCGGGCGCGGGCGCACCGTCGGTTCGAATATGGGCGCGCGGCGACATGACGATGGCCGTTCAATGCGTCGTGAGTGAAATCACAGGTAGACCGCGACCCGCATTCGGGCCGGCTGTGACCGCTGTGACTGCCGAAACCGGTCACGGCCTAGAGGCTATGGAATCCCTTCACTGATTTGATTCTCTATTGGGTCTTATAACTATGGTCACAAGAGTCACAGAGTCACAATGCAATGAAATCAAGAGGTTAGGCTGTGACCGACTGGATTCGGGTTCGGTCACGCGGTCACAAGGTTTAAGGCCTTCGCCCCTGGAAATCGGTCGCGAGCGCCCAAGAATAAGCACGTATTTTCAATGGGTTAGCGACGCGTTTCGGGTCGGTTCAAGGATGATCCGTCCTTTGACCCGAAAAACACCATTGAAATCATTAGACAATTCGACCTTTGTTGCCGCATTGTTGCCAACGTGCTACGGTGCAATATGACTGAGAATTCGCAACAGCCGAAGGCGCAATCACTGTTCCGGGGCAAGCCCGGCCCGAAGTGTGCTGTGTGCTCGCACAAGCATAAGCACCTGATCGACTACGCCCTGGTACAAGGCAAGCCGCTTCGCGTTATCGCCGAGGAATTCGACGTCTCATTCTACAGCGTGGGGCGGCACAGCCGGCGCCACCTTGGGCCAGCGCAGCGCGCCGCTATTATGACCAAGCAGCGCCCCGATGCGGTCGACGTCGACAAGATGCGGGACAAAGAGGCGTCCGGCCTCCTGGCCTCCGTGCTAGCGCACCGCGTTCGCCTGGAAGCCATCGCCGAGCGCGCCCATACCCTTGACGACTTGCGGGCCGCCACCGCCGCCGAGGCCGCCGTCGCCACGAACCTCGCATTGACCGCGAAGCTACTGGGTCAGTTGGTGCAGCGTGTCGACGTGCGGCATTCAAATCTTATGTTGACGCCGGACTATTTGAAATTGCGTTCCGGTCTGATCGAAGCATTGCGCCCGTTCCCCGACGCCGGCCGCGCCGTTGCCGCCATGCTGGCGCGCATGGAGTCGGACGCCGCCAAGGATATCACCGACGCCGCGACGAGGCCGAAGGGCGGGGCGCCTGCACCCGAGCCGACCGTTATCGAGCATGACCCGCCGCCGCCCCTCGCACCGCTGGCGCCCTTGGCCGCAGTCGTCACGGCACCGCCGCCGGTGCCACCGCCTGGCACGCCGCCCGCCGGCCGCCCGCGCCCCGCCGTCCTGCCGCCGTTGCCGGATAGTCGATGAACCTCGGCGCCGATCTTGCCCGCGCCCTCGATCCCGTTCGCTTCGCGCTAGATTGCTCGATAGACGCCGACCCGTGGCAACGTGACTTGCTCACGTCCACCACGTCGCGCGCGGCGCTACTGTGCAGCCGGCAATCGGGCAAGACGACCGTCACGGCCTTGATCGCCCTGCACTGTGCGCTATATGCGCCCGGTTCGCTCATTATCATCGTATCGCCGTCGCAGGCACAGTCCGGCGAAATGCTGCGGTCGATTAAGGCGCTGCACTCGATGCTTGATGGCGTGCCGGAAGCTATCGGCGACTCGGTGCTCAAGTTCGAGTTGACGAACGGCTCGCGCATCTTGGCGCTGCCCGGTTCGGCCGCCACCGTGCGCGGCTATGCGGCGCCCGCCCTGGTCATTGTCGACGAGGCGGCCGGCGTCACGGACGACTTGATTCAGGCGATCTTTCCCATGCTCGCCACGCGCGACGATGGCCGCTTCATCATGCTCACGACGCCGAAGGGTAAGCGTGGCTTTTTCTACAACACCTGGATTAGCGCCGACCCGTCGTGGAAGCGCATCAAGATCACCGCGAAAGACTGCCCGCGCATCTCGCAAGCGTTCCTTGACGAGCAACTGCGCTTGCTTGGTCCGACGCGATTCAACGAGGAATACATGTGCGAGTTTTTGGACGGCGAGGACTCCGCTTTCCCGACCGATATCATCGACCGCGCATTCACGACGGAGATTAAGCCGCTATGGCAATGACCGAAACGCCCGAACCCGTATGGCCCGCACGTCGCCAGCCGCCCAGCGGTTTGCAAGATCACTGTTATCGTGAAGCGCGGGCGATAGACGAATGGATTGTCGCCGCCGACTTGGGGCAGTCGACCGATCCGACCGCAATCGCGGCGCTACATCATCGCGTCATTCCGCAAGCCGAGTGGTCGCCGATCGTTCACACAGGCACCTATCCAGCGAGCACCGCATGGGTGCAAAAACGTATCGAATATTTCGACGTGCGCCACCTTGAGCGGTTGCCGCTTGGAATGCCGTATCCGGCGCAAGTCGATCACATTCGCGGATTGCTGCAGCGCCCGCCCCTGGACAAGGCAATCTTTATCATCGACGAGACGGGAGTCGGGCGCCCCGTCGGTGACATTTTCAACGCGGGTGGCTTGCGGCCGTGGCGCATCACGATCACCGCCGGCAATGAGGTGACGAAGCACGGCGGCAAGAGTTATCACGTTCCAAAGGGCGTGCTGATCTCTAGCGTTGACGCGCGCTTGAACACAGGGGAGTTGCGGTTCGCCGCCGAACTACGCGAAGCCGGCACGCTCGCCGACGAGCTCAAGGATTTCCGGCGCAAGGTGTCAGACGCGGGGCGCGCGACTTGGGCGGCGCGGGCAGGGGCGCATGACGACCTTGTTCTAGCCGTCGCTATGGCGACGTGGTTTCCATCGGTGCGGCCAGTGTCGGATAGTCGCGTGCTGCGGATTTAGGGGCCGTTGGGGACCGGGGTTGACAGTACCGAAAATTCGGGATAATATCGGGGCATATAAGGTCGACTGCGGTTTTCCGACAAGTCGACCACGACTGCCAGACTCCAGGATGGGTAGACACGGAAGGGAGCGGAACCTCTTAATTGAGGTTTGCGCGGCTTTTTGCGTTGCCGCGCGAACCTCGCGAACCTGGAGTCGACGAGTGCCGGAAAAACCCATCTGGGGCGCCGAGGCGATTGCGAAGGCAATCGGACGCTCGAAAAATTCCGTCTACATGATGCTCGAGGCCGGGCAAATTCCGGGCACGATGCGAGTAGGGGGCCGTTGGTGCTTCTTTCCGAGCGTGTTTTTCGAGGCCGCTAAACGCGGCACGAGCGCGGCTTGATCGCCGCCCTGCACCATAACGAATACCAACACAGCCAAGCAGCCGCCCAAGCCAAAGCGAAACCGCGCCGTGACGATCCCCGTCCGGCGCTGAACGCCGCGCGCGGTCCCGCGCCCCTTCGCGCGCGGCGTTCCCTTTTCATCCGATATGACAGCCGCCGTTGCGCATGGGCTCCGGTGGTCGTCAAGAGCGACGCCGTGCGTTTCAAAGGCCGTGCGGCGTCGCTCGCCGTTTTCGGAGTGTGCGCGTGACGGACATTGCGTCGCTCGGTTTGAGCATCGACACGCGGCAAGTCACGCAAGCCGTTACCGAACTGAACAAGCTTGCGCCTGCCGCCCGCGGCGCCGAGCAAGCCACCGGCGCCCTGGAAGCCGCCGCCAAGCGCGCTGGTATCTCCGTCCAGGAGATGCAGGCCCGCGTCGATAAGGCGCGCACCGGTATCACGCCGCTCGGCGCCGCGGCGGAAGCGGCCGCCGGCAAGTTCAAGGGCGTTTCCTACGAAGCCCGCAACCTCGGCTACCAACTGGTCGACGTGACGCAAGGCGCCCTGATGGGGCAGTCGGCGTTCATGATTATGGCGCAGCAGGGCGGCCAGCTTGCGCAGGTCATCGCGACCTCGCCGAACGGCCTCGGCGGCCTGATGCGCGAGCTCGGCCGCAGTCTCGGCGGCCTGTTGACGCCCGGCCGTCTCGCTGTTGGCGTTCTCGGCGGTCTTGGCGTCGCCGGTTATGCTTTCTATTCGTCTTGGAAATCGAGCGCGCTTGCATTGGACGACGCGGCGCGAGCGACGGACACGACGATTCAGCAATTCCGCGCGCTGCAAAGCGCGGCCGAAGTCAAGGGTATCGAAGATTTCACCGACAGTGCGCAGCGGTTCGCCGGTTATATCTACCAAGCGCGCAACGGTATGGGTTCGCTCGGCGACGTGCTACGCGCCAACGGCGAGCGCGCGACCGATTTCGAGGGAACGCTAGCGGCGGTCGGGCGCATTCTCCAACGCGCATTCTCCGATCAACAGCGGCTCCAGTTGCTTCAACAGGCCGGCTTGCCGGCGACCATGGCCTATGCCCGCTACGCCATGCAGCAGGCGGACGCAAAGAAACGCGCCGCGACCGAAGCCGTCAACCTGAACTCTCGCGAACAGGAACTCATCGACAAGGCTCGCCAGTTTGATGAGGCTTGGGAGCGCGGTTGGAAGCAATTCGGCAAGTACGCTCGCGAAACCTTCATCGAGGTAAAGGCCGGCATGACCGACCTTACCACCTGGTGGGGAAAGCAAACGAACGCGCTTCGCGATCCGGAAAAGGCCAAGGCATATTATAAGGCGCTTGAAGATGCTGGCGTGCGGACGAGCACGTCGCGACGCATCTCGTCAAGTTTCGACATGCTCGGCGGGTACGACAACCCGGCGCTATCGAGCGGCCTTGCCGGACGCGCGGCGCAATTGCGCGGCGAAGGTCCGGCGGTCGATCCGAACGCTGCGGCCCGCGCGCTCACGCTCGAACAACAGCGGCTCGGCTTGCTCGGACAGACGATTTCGGTCGGTCAAGCCGTTCGCATGGTCGAAATCCAAATCGCACAGGCTCGCCTCAACGGCGTCACCATCACGGCGCGCGAAGCGGAACAGTTGCGCGAACTCGCGCGCCAGCGTGCGCTCGGCACCGATCAGATTCGCTCGCAAACCGACGCGTATAATATCGAAGCCGCAACCGTCGGCATGTCGATCGAGCGCGCGGCCGCATATGCCGCGTTGCAAGAGCGGCTGAACGAAGCGCGCCGGAACGGCCAAGTCTTGACCGCGGCGAACATCGCCGAGATCGAGCGCGAAGCCGCTGCCATGGGCGCCGCAGCCGGTCGCGCAGAAAGCGTACGGTTCCAGTACGACACGTTCCGGGGCGGTCTACAGGACCTGAACTCCTCGATTCGCCAGCACGGGTTCTCCTGGAAGGCGCTCGGTGACGCGGCCGACAACGCACTGCAGCGCATACAGAACCGCCTCATCGACATGGCCGCGCAAAACCTGTGGCAGGCGGCGTTCCCGAAGGGACTCGGCGGCGGCGGGTTCAGCCTCGGCAACCTGTTCGGTGGCGGTGAGGCTGCCGTATCTCAAGGCTTCAACGGATGGTTCGCCAAAGGTGCAGCGTTCCCCGCCGGCAACTTGTCCGCCTTCTCGAACAGCGTCGTCACGCGTCCGACCTTCTTTCCGATCAATGACGGCCCGATCCGCGCGTTTGCGAACGGCGCCGGTCTTATGGGCGAAGCCGGGCCGGAGGCGATTATGCCGTTGCGCCGCGGTCCGGACGGTCGCCTTGGCGTTAGCGCGGCCGGCGGCGGCGTGGTGTTCCAGCCGCAGATCATCGTCAACAACGCGCCGACTGGCACCGAAGTCAAAACAAGCCGCGGTGCGAACGGCCAGCCGCGTATCGAAGTGATGATTAAGCGCAGCATGGACGACAACAACGCCGCGCTTATCGACTCTGGCGAGTCGGCCACAAACAAGTCGCTCGAACGCCGCTACAACCTTCGGCCGGTGCTATGAGCTGGCTTCGCAAAGACAAACCCAAGCCCGCCAATAGCGACTTGCTAGTGCTGCAATCGGCATCGTTCGCGATGTTTTGCGCACAACATGCAGTCGCGAAATATGACGCGGTGACGTGCGGCGCCGAATTCATGAAATGGGGACTCGCTCTTATGACGGGTCTGCCCCTGGAAACCGCATCGGCGCAAGTCGCCGAAATGCTCGCCGATCACGACGCCAAAATCAAAAACGCGTTGCTCGCGCACGCGGACACCACCAAACGCAATTGAGGAACACACCATGAAAGGCGTTATGACTAGCGACTTCAGTGCGCTCGATGCGACGGCGAACCTTCGGGCATTCACGGACGGCAACAGTAACGCCTACATCATCGCGACCGGTGCGGAACTGTAACGCATCAAGATAACGCAGCGGGACGCTGCGAACTACGGCGCGGGACGCGCTGCAATGCCAAACCCCACACCAAGGAAATTGAAAATGAAAATCCGAATTCCCGCCTACAGCGAAGTCAACGTTCCGCCGCCCGTCGACAACGGTGATATTGCCAAGCCGCACATTCCGGCCGGCGCGGGTAGCGTCGTCAACGGCGTCGTAAACCCGCTGCCGACCCCGGTCGAGATATCGCAGGTCGTCAACGGCCGGGTGGTCAAGTAATGGCCGCCCCCTACAAGCCGCGACACGTCACGTCCGGCACGCGCACGTTTTTCCTCGAGCACCTGGAAAGAGCGGCCGCGACGAAATCGCCCGCGGCGCGCAACGTGGAGCGCGCCGTTGGCGAATTGCTTATCCAGCACGCCGGTCTCGCCGAAAAGGTCGGCAAGGTCGAGACGCTGGCCGGATATGGCTTCCTGAATGACGCCGGCCGCACAGACGCACGCCGCAAGGCGCTCGGCGACGTCTACAAGCTGCGCATTGAGGTACAGCGCGCACTCGAAAAGAACGCGCACGCGCTGAACGCCAATGCGCCGAAACTGAAATCGCGCGACGGTCACGACGCCGCCGCCGAACTCAGAGACAGGGAGATTCGTGACCTTGTGCGTTCCTGGCCGGAGGATAAACGCTCGCGTCTCGACTCGTATTCGCCCGAACTGGTCGACGCGATCGTATACGCGCCGGCTGAACTGTCCGGCCTCATGCCGGCGGTTCACGAGGAACTGCGAAAGAACATCATCGAAAAGCAGTCGCCCGGCAAGTATGCGGCTCACGCCGCTGGTGTCGAGGCGTTGACCTGGGCAGACGAAGCCTTGCGAATGATCGACAAGGATCTGACGGAAGCCGGCGAATTCAAACCGCACGAGTACGACGCGCACGTTCGCGAGATGGCCGCGCGTCCTGACGTCAAGACATTCCCCGATCTGGTCGACGTCGCAACCGGCTTGCCGGCGGCAAACGTCATCGGCTGATTTTCGGCGTGGCGGGAAGCCACGCCACAACGCGGCGGGACGCCGCAGGAAGGTAAGTAAATGTCGACACTCACCGAACTCCAAACGCACCGCGACACCGCGGGCGCGACCTACGCGGCGGCCTTTGCTGCGTTCAAAGCGGCATGGATCGACCTCGCGGCGCATGAATTCGCCCTGGCAAACGCCAAGGTCAAGGCGCCGCCCTCATCGACTCTGGCGAGTCCGCGCTGAACAAGTCGCTTGAACGACGGTACGGGTTGAGTCCGCGGCTGTAGAACAAAATTCACTTAACAGAAGGAAGTCAATTACATGCCTATCTTGGGAAGTTTCGCGGCGATGAGTGCTCGCGGCTTCGGATTTGGAGTTGCACAGCCGGACTATTTCCCGAACCGATCGCTTCGCTTCCGCTCCAACAATAGCGCGTACATGTCGCTAACTCCCGCGGCGGGAACGCAAGACCGGTTCAAGATTCGCGTTGACCACAAGCGCAGCGGGTTGGGAAGCAAGCAGGTCATTATCGGCGCCGGAAGTTCCTCGCCGGATTTAATCTATTTCGACAGCAGCGACCGTATCTGTTGGGACTTCGCAGGCACGACTCGACTCGTGTCGAATGCGGTGTTTCGTGACACCAGGGCCTGGGGAACGTGGGAATTCATCTACGACGCCGGCAACGCAACAGCATCGTTGCGCGCTCGCGTGTTCTACGAGGGCGTTGAAATTACGTCCTGGGGCACTGATACGCGTTCGTCCATCACCACAGGCACGTCAAAGATCAACACAAACGTTGTTCACAATATAGGTCGCGATCCGGCCGCCGGTACGTCCTACATCAGCGGTTATTTGTCGGACGCGGCTCTCATTAACAACGACTCGGATTCCGGGTTCTCTGGCGGACTTGTGAACTCGATATGGGCATTGAAACCGGCAATCGGCGCCAAGTGGTGGCTGAAGATGTCGGATAACTCGTCGTCTTCCACACTGGGGAACGATAGCGGTTCCGATGCGACGGCGTGGACAACCTCGGGGTTCAGCGTTACGGCCGGCGTCACCAATGACAGTCTAGTTGACACGCCGGCAAACTACGGGACCGACACGGGTGCGGGCGGCGAGGTGCGCGGGAACTACGCGACGTTGGACGCCATATCTCCAGCGGGATCGCTTCCGGGTTCTGGCGCGGCTACGTTGGCGAGTGGCAATCTCGTGGCGTCGGCGGTGGGTGCCGGTGCGGGATATGGTGCCGCGGCTAACATGGCGTTCCAATCGTCTCAATACGCGGAATTTACGATCACTGGGGGCGACACACAGCAGAATTTGTGGGTTGGCGTATCGCCTATTGCGAGTGCCGCCGCGCCTTATGTGGTCTACGGCGCCAATGGTGCGTACTACGATAACGGATCGTGGTCATCGGCCGGCGCGTGGTCGACTTTCACCACAGGAGATATCATAGGCGTTGCCTGGAACTCGTCGACAGGAGCGGTGTCGTTCTACAAAAACGGGGTCTTGCAAGGCACGCTGTCCGCGCCGTCCTCTCTCTCCAGCCCAAGCACGTATGCTATGGACGTGTTCTATACGTCGACGGCAGCGTCAATCGCGTGCAACTTCGGTCAACGACCCTTTGCCTACGCAGCCCCTTCGGGCTTCAAGGCTTTCTGCACACAAAACTTCACCAACACCACGATTACGACTAGCGGGACCTTCACAGGCAACGCTAACGCGAGCGGTCCTGTTGTGTATCTCAACGGCGTTCCAACCTCTATGACCATCAACGGCAACGCGGTGACGTTCGGCACGCATGCGGACAAACTGTCGACAGGTTTCAAGATTCGAACGAGCAGTTCGTCCTACAATACGAACGGATCGAACAGCTTTAGCGTCACCGCTACAGGTGCCGCCACCAAGGTGGCACGAGCGCAGGTCAACCCGTAACAGACTGTGCCGCTTTTGTGCCGAATATGAGCGGTGGGGCTGGCTCTAATCTGACACCTTTCGGCGCGGGCGGGATGCTCGCGCCACAACGCGGCGGGACGCCGCATAGGAGAAGCGAAGAATGAGCACTTTGGCTGAATTACAAGCGCACCGCGACACCGCGGGCGCCGACTTCGCAAGCGCCTTCGCTGCATTCAAAGCAGCATGGGTGAATCTGCGAGCGCACGAAATCGCCTTGGCAAATGCCAAGGTCAAGGCACCGACACCGACTTTGCGGCGTATCAGGAAGCGCGGGCGGCCTAGAAAGAGCCAGACCTAAACCCCGGAGAGCGAATTGATTAAGGCCGGACTAGCCCTGGAAATTGATCGCAATAATGCTCTATTTCCAGTCGGGCTTTTTGCCGAAAATCTTGGTCGCAATCTCGTCGATCTCGGCCTTGCCTGCGTTTATCAAAGCAAGCCGGATGACGTCATATCGTCCGATCTCCCTTTTGCAGCCCGCACACGAGATGATGTCGTCGTCGTTGGGCGGTTGGTTTGGGAAAACGAACTCAACGCTCCCGCATTCAACGCAACTGAATGAGACCTGGTCTATTCCGTCGCTCATGGTGATCCCCTCCGGTCGGAAGCTTATGTTTTCGACGCCGGAAAGTCACGCGCGGATGCACTAGAGCGTCGGTCAGCGCGTTTCGCTTTCCATTGGGCGAGCGCGCTGACAGGCCTCGCAGGCTGTAAACCGGACGCCCGGTCAAGTGCCCGGTCGAGCGCGGCCCGGTCCCAATTGCGTGTTCCCGGTATCGGACCTGGATAGATTCCCCGGCGGACCTGCGACGAGAACGCCGCGGTCGTGCGACACCCTACATATGCGGCCGCCTGCTCGCGCGACAAACACCTGGGCGGGATGACGGGGGATGGCATAGCAGTAGGCTAGCACAAACAAAATGCCCCGGAGCGATCCGGGGCATTTGTCTCATGCGAGCTCAAGGGCAAGGTCACTAGGCAGGATTGGCACCAGTGGTGGCGGCGGGCTCGCATCGAATGCCGGCGGTTCGTCCCGCCGTCTGTCGGCCCGGCGGAAGGCGTCGGCGACCACCGGATCACGAAAGAGGGTCCAGAGAGGCGCCATCACGCGTACTCCTGCCGCATACGCTCGCCAGGGCGCGCGATGTGCCACGCCACGTCCTCGGCGGTATAGCCAATATCCGTAAGGTCGACCTGCAGCAGGAAGGCGTCACGGGTTTTGGCGTACTCGGCGACGGCCTCCTCGTACCGTTTGGCGTTCGTCACATTTTCAAGCATCGCCTCGTAGCTGGCGAAAATGGCGCCTGGCAATTCCGGTGACTTAATGGCGAATTTGGCGGTCTGCATGGTCGTCTCCCTGTTTCGATGCCTTAATAATATTAATGCCTTAACTGTGCGTCAAGCGAAAATTTAAGGGATCGAAATTTTTATGGTATAAGCGGGGATGAAACGAAGGAGTGACCGATGGGTGCAATTACAGGAGCCCAAATACGTGCCGCGCGAGCAATATTAGACTGGACGATCGACGACCTCAGAACGCGATCCAAGGTAAGCGCCATGGCAATTCGGGCAATCGAGCGCCATGACGGGCCGTCATTGGTCGAAGATGCCCCCGAAAGAACTCGTGAGCATAGACAGGGGATGCGAGACGCCAGCATGAAGGCGCTTGTCGAGGCCCTGGAAAAAGCCGGTGTCCGATTTTCGAATGACGGCGCGACCGTCGGCGTGTCGCGGCGACTGAAAAAATAATAAACAGTCTCTGCTTTTCGAGACAGTCAACTATTTCGCAAGAAAATTGCGCTTGCCCTTCGCTACTATGTTCGCGGGAGGGCGCTATGTTTTATAGATATCGAACGGCGGTTATCTTGGCGACGCTAGGCCTGACAGCTTGCGCTCAACCGGGCGTACAGACCTCAACCGCGGAGGAGACGCTTACGCCGATCACTTTGACCCGCGCTGAGCAAATGGCAGTGGAGGAAGGCACACGTCGCGGGCTTAAGGATCCAGAGTCTGCCCGGTTCGGTCGCATGGTCGCCGGCGCGCGAAGCAACGGCACTGTTGTCGTGTGCCTTATGGTCAACGCGAGAAATAGCTTTGGCGGGTACACCGGAGAGAAGCCGCAGATGGGTCTTTTGTTCAGGGATAAGACTCCGATGATCTTCACTCTCGTTTCCGCACCCGCGCACCTCGCGCAGTATAATGACGCGGCTGCATTTCAGGTGTGCAAGGACCGCGGATTGGCGCTCTGAGTCATGCACGACGACTCGGACCCTCCGCAGCCGATGTTGACCCTCGAGCAGGCCGCCGCAAAACATTTTCCCGGCGGTAGCGTCACGGCTCGAACGCTTCAGGGTTACGCGCGTCGCGGTAAGTTGAAGGTTTACAAGATCGGGAAACGTAGCTGGACCACGGATGCCGACGTCTTCGCCATGGTCGAGAATTGTCGAGTCGTTCACTGCGACCCGACCGTGACATCCTCTACGGACGACGGCGCCTTGGCCCTAGCCAACGCAAGGCGCACCGTCCGGGAGCTAAGAGAGCGCATCGAGCACCGGTCTGGTCCATATTCCGAAGCGGATATAGCCGCCGGTGCGTTAGACCGTGCGTTGGCCGCGGTGCCGACCGGGAAAGTCGGACGGCAGGGACGGTAACAACCGTCTGTGGCACTCACCTCGGCGGGTTGTGTCTACAGATGATTCCACTTCCGGGGCCGACCGGTTTCGGCTATATTGCACTTGGCTCGCGGGTCAGATCTTTTCGCGGGTGTCCCTCGGGACCACGTTCGTCCTATCTGACCCGCGAGTTTATGTAAGTCGAAGGTCTCGCCTGTCACCTTCGCACGCTGTCGCCACGCGACGCTTTGCTCCGCATCGGACAGGCAAATCACACTCGAACTATGTGCGGAGCGAACCTTGAAAACCATTGCATCACACGAGGCCCGGATTCGTCGCAGCGTGGCTCGCGCCGGCCATCGACTTGTCAAAACCCCGTCGCGTCACTGGACGCGACCTATTTACGGCTCGGGGTACATGGTCATCGATCGGACCAACACTGTCGTACTCGGCAGCGCGCGTCGTGAATATGACGCAACCTTGGCCGAAGCCGAAGAATTCGCCGCATCGCTTTAGTGCGGTCGAAGCGCCGAACCCGCCGGGGCAACTCGGCGGGTTTTGTTGCTCAATTGTTGCCAAGAGGTTTTAGGCTCATTTGGGTTTTGTTGGTTTTATTTGGGTTTTGTTGCCCTTGTTGCCGGACCCCGACAAGGGAATTTCCGGCACCTAGTTCCGGAAAACACAAATAAAATCAATACATTAAAAGTGGAGGCCTCGCCCGGAATCGAACCGGGGTGCAAGGATTTGCAGTCCTCTGCGTAACCACTCCGCCACGAGGCCATCCGAAGGCCGAGCCTATACAGGACGATAACGCGGTCGACAACGCCCGTATGACGGTCTTCGTCGGCTTGCCTTTTGACCGACCTTGCCGCACAAAGCCGCAACTTCGGCCGGTGCCCGCTGATCGAGCGACAAAGGCCATGCATCGAGGTTTGCGATGACCGATTTCGCCAGCGCGCGCCGTCACATGGTGGATGGCCAGATTCGTCCCGCCGATGTCACCGATCTGCGCATCACCAGCGCCATGCTCGACGTGCCGCGCGAGAAATTCGTGCCCGAGCAGTCGCGGGCGCTGGCCTATCTGGATCTTGATCTGGGCCTCGGCGCCGCCGGCGCTTCGGCGCGCGCCTTGATGAAGCCGATGGTGCTGTCCAAGCTCATTCAGGCGCTTGAAATCGAAGCGACCGACAAGGTGCTCATCGTCGGCGCTGCTACCGGCTATTCCGCCGCGCTGATCGCCCGCCTGGCCGGTGAGGTCGTGGCGCTGGAGCAGGACGAGGCGCTGGCCCGCATCGCCGTGGCTGGCTTGGCCGGCGAGGCCAATGTGAAGGTCGTCACGGGGCCCCTCGCAGCCGGCTACGCAGCGGCGGCCCCCTATGACGCCATCCTGATCGAGGGCGCCGTGGAAACGCTCCCCGACGCGTTCCGCGCGCAACTCAGGGACGGCGGCCGACTCGTTTGTGTGATGGGTGCCGCGCCGGCCGGCGCTGCCATGACCTACCGCCGTAGCGGTGCGGAACTCGGTGGCCGGCCGTTCTTCGACGCCAGTGCCGCGCTGTTGCCGGGTTTTGCCAAGGCAGCGGAATTCGCCTTTTAATTCCAAGCCGCTACAGAAGCGTGGCGAAAATGCCCCAGCCGGGCGGTATTCGCCGTTTAGGCGAGGGCCAGGGGTTTTCACCGATTGTTGCAGTGCCTATTGTTCCTGAACTTGCCGAGGGCAGTGGGGACAAGTTGTTTCACAGGCAGGCAAAGTGAGCTGAATCGGGCAAGTATTGCGCCCGGTTTCATCGCCGGTTGAGTTCAACAATTTGGGTCTGGGAATGGGTGCTCGTCTTTCGATTGGTTGGTCTGCCGGCGTGGGTATGGCCTTGGCGGTTTTGCCGGCTGTCGGCGTGCTGCCGGCATTTGCCGACACGCTGGAAGCGGCGCTGACGCAGACCTACGTCAACAACCCCACACTCAACGCCCAGCGCGCCCTGGTGCGCGCCACCGACGAAAACGTGCCGCAGGCGCTCGCCGGCTATCGTCCGCGCGTGTCGATCACCGCGACGGGCGGCGAGGTGTCGTCGAGCACCACCACCAAGGTGACGACGACCAACCCGTCGACCTATTCGACGTTGAGCGGTTACAATTCGCCGGTCTCGGTCGGCGCCACGATCTCGCAGACGCTGTTCAACGGCTTCCAGACCGCCAACCGCACGCGGCAGGCGGAAGCGCAGGTGCTGGCCGCGCGCGAAAATCTGCGCTCGACCGAGCAGAGCACGCTGCTGAGCGCCGTCACCGCCTACATGAATCTGTTGCGTGACACCGCCATTCTCGACCTGCAACGCCGCAACGTTGAAGTTCTGCAGGAGCAGCTGCGCCAGACGCGTGATCGCTTCAACGTCGGCGAAGTCACACGCACCGACGTCGCGCAATCCGAATCCAGTCTCGCCGCGGGCCGGTCCTCGGTGCTGACCGCCGAGTCGAACTACAAGACGTCAGTGGCCGTTTATCGCCAGGTGATCGGCGTCGACCCCGGCAAATTGGCTGCGGCGTCTCCGGTCGATCGTTATTCGCCGACCTCGCTCGCCACTGCCATCTCGACCGGCAGCGCCGTTCATCCCTCGATCACGTCCGCGCAGTTCAACATCGACACCGCGCTGCAGGCGGTGAAGGTAGCCGAAGGCGCGCTGTATCCGACCGTCGGCGTGCAGGGCAACTTCACCAAGAACTATCTGTCGAGCCAGTCGCTGACGACGATGGAGTCGTACAACGCCTCGGTGCTCGGCACCTTGACCATCCCGGTCTATCAGGGCGGCTCGGAGTACTCGCTTATCCGCCAGGCTAAGGAAACGCTCGGCCAGCGCCGCATCGAGATGGACACCGCCCGTGAGCAGGTGCGCCAGACCGTCGTGCAGTCCTGGGGCCAGCTTGAAGCGGCCAAGGGCAATATCGAGGCGACACAGGCGCAGGTGAGCTCCTCGGAGATCGCGCTCAACGGCGTGCGCGAGGAAGCGCGCGTTGGCCAGCGTACGACTCTCGACGTGTTGAACGCGCAGCAGGCGCTGGTGAACGCGCGCGTGTCGCTCGTCTCCGCGCAACGCGACCGTGTCGTCGCATCGTACGCGTTGCTGTCGGCGGTGGGCCGTTTGTCGGCCCAGACGCTCGGCCTTCGCGCGCCGGCCTACAATCCGAAGGTCCACTACGAGCAGGTGCGCGATAGCTGGGCCGGCGTTCGCACGCCGGATGGTCGCTGACAAACCGAACCTCGCCGAAGGAACATGCGCCGCGCGAGCGGCGCTCATGTCCACAGTTCATTGACCTGACGGCCTTTTCCGGCTGCCGCGTCCGGCTCCCCTGTCGTATAAACTAGATGGTATGCCGATTCGCCGCCGCGCCTCGTGGCGGCACGGGGTGTTGGCAAGCGTGTCGTCTGTGGTGACGGCGTTCGGGGATAGCGAATGAATCAACCGGCCAAGGCTCAAGAGCCTTCGATGGAGGAAATCCTCGCCTCCATCCGGCGCATCATTGCCGACGAAGATACCGGCAAGGCCAAGCCTGTGGCTGCGGTACCGCCGCCGCCGAAGCCGGAGCCGGTTCCGCCGCCGGTCGCGGCCAAGCCTGTGCCGCCGCCAGCTCCGCCCCCGAAGCCGCCTGAGACGACCAACAATCAAGCCGATATCGACGCCATGCTGGCAAGCGTGGAGGTCGCTCCCGTTGTCAAAGCGCCGCCACCACCGCCGAAGCCGGTGGCGCCGCCGGTCGCCGACGTCCTCGATCTGACCGAGGCGATGGCAGCTGCGCCGCCGCCGCCGTCGCCGAGCTTCCGCACGATCGACGCAGCCTCCGACATTGTGTTCGCCGAAGGCAACGCCGAGCCGCTGCCGGAGCCGCCGCGCGCGCCGCCTTCGCCGCCGCCGATGCTGGATCGCGGCCTCATGTCCAGCGCGACGCAGGCTGCGGTCGATCACGCCTTCAGTTCGCTGGCCGGCACGGTGCTTGGCAACAATGCCCGCACGCTGGAAGATCTGGTCAAGGAAATGCTGCGGCCGATGCTCAAGGGCTGGCTGGACGACAACCTGCCGGGCCTTGTCGAGCGCATCGTGCGCGCCGAGATCGAGCGCGTCTCGCGCGGCGGCCGCTAGACACCTTCCGCTGCGCGGCGCGTCAGATGCCGCGCGATCCATGATCCCAGCCACAGCAGCATTGCCGCCGCGACGACAAAGGTCGGCACCGCGGTGAAGCGGTCATAGATCAGCGCGAACACGGCGACGCCTGCGGTCTGCCCCAGATAAAGCGATGACGAGAAGATGGCGACGGCGGTGCCGCGCGCCTGCGGCGCCATCTGCGTGGCGTTCATCTGCAGCGTGTTGTGCAGCATGTAGAAGCCCAGCCCGATGCCGGCGGTGGCGAGCGGCGCGAGGCCGTAGACGGGCGTCACCGCCAGCAGCAGGAACGAGCCGCACAGCAGATAGCCGCCGGTGCGCGACAGCCCGCTCTGGCCGAGCCGCGGCACCAGTGCGCGCACCGACAGGCTGTAGGCGAGGCCGCCGATGGCGAAGGCGGCAACGAACAGCCCGACCAGCGTGAACGACACATCGAAGCGGCTGTGCAGATAGGCGCCGACGTAAGTGAGCGCGCCGAACATCGCGGCGCTTTCGACGAAGGCGGCGAAGATCACGCGGCGCGCCCAGGGCGAACTGAGGACAATCCGGTAGCCCTCGACAAAGCCGGGCCCGCCTTTGCCGGAGCCGCCATGCGCGCGCGTCAGCGGATTGCGGATCAGTTCGAACACCAGGCACGCGGCCGAAACGGCCAGCAGCGCGGCGAGGATGAAGAACACATTGCGCCAGCCGAAATAGTCGCCGAGCACGCCGCTCGCGGCCTGGCCGAACATCTGGCCGAGAATTTGCCCCGACAGGAACGAGCCCAGCACCTGCTGGCGGCGCTCCGCCGGAATGACATCGCCGATGAAGGCCAGCGACAGCGGGATAATCCAGCCGGTGGCGACGCCGCAGGCCAGCCGCGCCGCGACCAGCGCCGGCAGGCTGGTGGCCAGCCCGCAGGCCACCACCATTAGCGCCGCGAAGGCAGCGGCGAGGGTGACGCACAGGTATTTGCCGTAGCGGTCGCCGATCGGGCCGATGATGAGCTGCACCGAGCCATGCGCCAGCAGGTACAGGGTCACGATCATGGAGGTGGCGCCAACCGTGGCGTCGAGATCGGCGGCGATCTGCGGCAGCAGCGAGTCGGTCGAGCGCACCATGGCCTGCGCCGCGAAGGACGCGGTGGCGAGGAGGACGATGGCGGTGGTGGCGCTGCCGGCCGGTTGCGGCGAGGCAGGCGAGGCAGGTTCGTTCAAAGTTGACACCCGGCAGTGTGGCAGGCTTTGTAGCCGCCCAATCGCACCGCATGAAACGAATTCCGACCCCCAAAAACGCATGATCGACAAGACTTATCAGCCGTCCGAAGTCGAAGGCCGCATCGCGCAGGCCTGGGAACAGGCGCAGGCCTTCAAGGCCGGCCGGCCCGAGCGCGCCGGGGCCGAGACCTACGCCATCGTCATCCCGCCGCCGAACGTGACCGGCTCGCTGCATATGGGCCACGCGCTCAACAACACGCTGCAGGACGTGCTGTGCCGCTTTGAGCGCATGCGCGGCAAGGACGTGCTTTGGCAGCCCGGCACCGACCATGCCGGCATCGCGACGCAGATGGTGGTCGAGCGCCAGATGATGGAGCGGCAGGAGCCGTCGCGCCGCGACATCGGCCGCGACAAGTTCCTGGAAAAGGTCTGGGCGTGGAAGGCCGAGAGCGGCGGCACCATTGTCAATCAGCTCAAGCGCCTCGGCGCGTCCTGCGACTGGTCGCGCGAGCGCTTCACCATGGACGAAGGCCTTTCCAAGGCCGTCACCAAGGTTTTCGTGCAGCTCTATAACGAGGGGCTGATCTACAAGGACAAGCGTCTGGTCAACTGGGACCCGAAGCTGCTCACCGCGATCTCCGATCTGGAAGTCGTGCCGGTCGAGACCAAGGGCTCGCTCTGGCACCTGCGCTATCCGCTCGAAGGCAAGACCTTCAATCCTGAAGACCCATCGACTTACATCGTCGTCGCGACCACACGGCCGGAAACGATGCTGGGTGACTCCGGCGTCGCGGTACATCCGGACGACGAGCGCTACAAGGCGCTGGTCGGCAAGAACGTCATCCTGCCGCTGGTCGGCCGCAAGATACCGATCATCGCCGACGAATACTCCGATCCGGAGAAGGGCTCGGGCGCGGTGAAGATCACGCCGGCACACGACTTCAACGACTTCGAGGTCGGCAAGCGCAACAACCTGGCACAGATCAACATCTTCAGCGTCGAGGCGAAGCTGGCGCTGAAGGACAACGAAGCCTTCCTGGCCGGCGTGCCGGCCTCTGGCGATCTTGATGAAACGCTGGCGATGCACGGCGTCGATCGTTTCGTCGCGCGCAAGCAGCTTGTCGCGCGTCTCGAAGAGAAGGGGCTCATCGAAAAGATCGAGCCGCATGGTCTGGCGGTGCCGCATGGCGACCGCTCGAACGTCGTCATCGAGCCGTTCCTGACCGACCAGTGGTACGTCAACGCGCACGAACTGGCGAAGCCCGCAATCGCCGCGGTGCGCGATGGCCGTTCGACTTTCGTGCCGAAAAACTGGGAAGCGACCTATTTCAACTGGATGGAAAACATCCAGCCGTGGTGTATCTCGCGGCAGCTCTGGTGGGGTCACCAGATCCCGGCGTGGTATGGGCCGGACGGCAAGGCGTTTGTCGCAGAGGCTGAAGCCGATGCGCAGGCGCAAGCCGACAAGCATTACGGCGCCAAGACCGCGCTCAAGCGCGACGAGGACGTCCTCGATACCTGGTTCTCGTCGGCATTGTGGCCGTTCTCGACGCTCGGCTGGCCGGAGGAAACGCGTGAACTCAATCGCTTCTATCCGACCAACACGCTCGTCACTGGCTTCGACATCATCTTCTTCTGGGTCGCCCGCATGATGATGATGGGCCTGCACTTCATGAAGGACGAGAAGGGCCAGCCTGAGATTCCGTTCAAGGATATCTACATCCACCGCCTGGTGCGCGATGCCTCCGGCGCCAAGATGTCGAAGTCCAAGGGCAACGTCGTCGATCCGCTCGGCATTATCGACGAGTTCGGCGCCGACGCGCTGCGCTTCACCCTGATGCGCAGTGTCGCGCCGTCGCATGACATTCGCCTCGGGCCGCAGGACGTCGAGAACAACCGCAACTTCGCGACCAAGCTGTGGAACGCGGCGCGCTTCGTCGAGTTCAACGGTGCCGCGCGCGTCGCCGGCTTCGATCCCAAGAGCGCGAAGGAAGTGCTCAACCGCTGGATCGCGCACGAGACGCAGAAGGCGCTCGGTGAAGTCACCGCCGCGCTCGGCGAGTTCAAGTTCGCCGAAGCCGCCAACGCGGCCTATCGCTTCGTTTGGAACGTCTATTGCGACTGGTATGTCGAACTGTCGAAGCCGCTTTTGACCGGGCCGGACGGCGCGGCCAAGGACGAGACCCGCGCCATGGCGGCCTGGGCGCTCGATGAAATCATCAAGATGCTGCATCCGTTCATGCCCTTCATCACGGAGGAGCTGTGGCGGGTGACGGCGGAGCAGGGCCCGCAGCGCAATACGCTGCTGGCGCTGGCGCCGTGGTCGACGCTCGAGGGGCTTGCCGACGACAAGGCGGAAGCGGAAATTGGCTGGGTCATCGACCTCATCACCGCGATCCGCTCGATCCGCGCCGAGATGAACATCAACGTCAACATTCCCTTGGTGTTGTCGGGCGTGCCTTCGGAAACGCAGGCACGCGCCGAGCGCTGGGCCGAGTTCATCAAGCGGCTCGCCCGCGTGTCGGAGATGTCGTCGGCGGCAACGCCGCCGCAGGGCTCGGCGCAGCTCGTGGTGCGCGGCGATCTCGTGGCGCTCCCTTTGGTCGGCGTCATCGACATCGCCGCCGAGCGGGCGCGCCTCGCCAAGGAAATGAAGAAGGCCGAGGACGATTTCGACCGTGTCGAGAAGAAGCTCGGCAATCCGAAATTCGTCGAGCGCGCCGAACCCGAGGTGGTCGAGGAGGAGCGGGCCAAGCGCGAGGAAGCGCTCGCCCGCAAGGCCAAGATCGCGGAGGCCATCGAACGGCTCAAGGGGGCGGTCTGACCGGCCCGAGCGTCGCGACAAACTCCGTTCGCCCCCGCGAAAGCGGGGGCCCAGCCTTTACGGCCGCAGCCCACGAACTGGGTCCCCGCTTTCTCGGGGACGAACGGCTGATGCTCACTTGAAAGGTTTGCTCAGGAACCTTGACCCCTTGAGCCCGAACCGCCACGGGTAATCGGCCGCCTTGGTGATGCCGATCCGTGGGCCCACGACGATCTCCGGCGCGGCCGTCCGCGCCCGCAGCTCGAAGGGCGGCCGGTCGAGCGGCAGGCCGTTGTGCCTGATGGTGACGCCCAAGGCCTCGCACAGCTTGCCCGGCCCGGAGCACAGGTCGCGCGCCTCCGGGAGCCCCCGGCGGCGGCGCATGGCGGCGAGCCCCTCGGTCGGTTCGATGGCCCGGATCAGAATGGCGCTGGCCGAGCCCGCTTCCTCGCAGACGAAGTTCAGGCACCAGTGGATGCCGTAGGACCGGTAGACATAGGCAAAGCCTGCCGGGCCGAACATCACGGCGTTGCGGGGCGTCTGGCCCCTGTAGCTGTGCGCGGCCGGATCAGTGTGGTGATAGGCCTCGACCTCGACGATCAACCCGCCGGCGCCGTTAAATAGCAACGTGGCCCCGATTAGCTCGGGGGCGACCTCGTGTACCGAGCGGGCAAAGAATTGGCGGGTCAGGCGGGGCGGCATGGACCTTTTGTATCCGGATCTCCGCCAAAATCACGCGCTTGACATTTAATCCTAGGGCCGATATTCCTAGTGTTGTCCTGCTCGGCCGGGGGCGTCATCTAGAGGCGTCTACGTGATGGAGTAAGGATGCGGTGCCCGCGGGCCTGGAAAACGCATTCCAGGCGCTCGGGCGGCGACGGGGCTCCGCCCGGAGGCAATAGGACCTCCTGCAAGGAGCTTGCTGACGGTGCGTGCTAGCCGCGAAAGCGGCCCAGCCGCCGAAAGCGCGGCCCGTGCCG
>DATMEX010000051.1:0-43606 GCA_035556455.1 Pseudolabrys sp. | reverse complement strand
CCTCGCTGGTGCCTTGCATCATGCTGGCCATCGCGCTGCCGCGGCGGCTGCTCGGGCCGCCGCTGTCGCTCGGCAGTTTCGCGGGCCTGATGCGCAATGCCAAGATCCCGCTGCTGCTCGCCATCACCATCCTGTTTCTCGCCGGCCAGTTCATGGTCTTCGTTTATCTCGGGCCGGTGCTCACTCAGCTCACCGGGGCGAGCCATGGCACCATCGGACTCATCTTCGCGATGTATGGCGCGATGGGTCTCGTCGGCAACGTCGTTGCGAGCCGGATCATCGGCCGTCTCGGCGGCTGGAAGACATCGGTGATCTTCCTGAGCTGCAATGTCATCGGTCTTTCGGTTTGGAGCGCCGGCGCCAGCGTCGGCTTACTGGCGCTGATGGCGGCGGGCATGTTCTTTCTTGGCCTCGGCTTTTCCGCCAGCAACTCGGTCCAGCAGGCCCGGCTGGTGCAGGCAGCGCCCGCGCTTGCAAGCGCGTCGGTCGCGCTCAACACCAGCAGCGTTTATGTCGGGCAGGCGATCGGCTCCGGCCTCGGCGCCGTCTTGTACAGCGGCGGTTTGCTGCGCGAGCTTGGGTTCGTTGGCGTCGTGTTCGTGGTAATCGCGATCGCGATCTGGGCGTTGACGCGCGATCGGCCAATGGGGACGCCGGTACCCTGATCTGTTGAGGCGACGGGGATACCGCTTTCCCTTATCGCCGTACCGCGTCAGTGCCCGTGCGGTAAGCAACATCTAAATCAAATGCCGCGTATATCGCGCATCGCTTCACCGCGATTTAAAACAGCCTGTGCATGATCGCAGCATCTTCCGCGGAGAGGGCTGCGCCGTGCCGTATCGCAAGGCCGTCGGGACTACACGCTGGTTCTACCAGCTCGGCAGTTATGCCGGCTTGCTGCTCGGCCTGTCCGCCATTGTGCTGATCTGGGCCGCGACCTTCTATTTCGCGCATAGTTCGCGGCACGAGACCGAGCGCGCGGCCTACAAGAGCGCGCAGAACCTCACCAGCGCGTTTGAGGAGCAACTGGTCCGCTCGATCCGCGCCGTCGACCAAACCCTGCTCTATCTGCGC
Organism: Pseudolabrys sp.; assembly: GCA_035556455.1. Taxonomy (GTDB): domain Bacteria; phylum Pseudomonadota; class Alphaproteobacteria; order Rhizobiales; family Xanthobacteraceae; genus Pseudolabrys. The sequence goes on along the minus strand of DATMEX010000051.1, from coordinate 42,532 downwards.
GATAAATACGCGGCCGATCCCGAGCATTTCGATATTTCGCTGTGGTCCGAAAACAGCGCGTTTCTCACCGGCTTCAATTTCCAGGTCGTCATCATCGGCAAGGATGGCCTGATGGTCGCCAGTAATATCCCGGGATCGAAGCCGGGACTGGATCTCAGCGACCGCGAGCACTTTCGTGTGCATGCGACGCGAGACGCGGACGAACTGTTCATCAGCAAGCCGGTGTTCGGCCGCGTCAGCAACAAGTGGTCGATCCAGCTCACGCGCCGTATCACCATGCCGGACGGCAGCTTCGGCGGCGTCGCCGTCGCCTCGATCAGCCCCGAGTATCTATCGCGTTTCTATGGCGCGATCGATGTCGGCAGCAAAGGCGCGGTGACGCTGGTGGGCCTCGACGGCATCGTGCGCGCGCGGGGCGCGGCGCAAGTTGGCGACTATGTCGGCCTTTCCCTGTCGAACAGCGAACTGTTCCACTTTTTACCGCACGCCGATGCCGGCTTCTATGAAGCGCGCAGCAAGCTCGACGGCATCGATCGGCTGTTTGCTTACCGCAAGGTGCGCGACCTGCCGCTGGTGGTTACCGTCGGCCTTGCCAAGGATGAGGTCTTCGAGTCGGTCGAGGCCGACAAGAAAGAAGGCATCATCTTGTCGGCGGCGCTGACATTGTGGCTCGCCGGCACGACGCTTCTGATGGGGCGCTACGAGCGCGCTCTCAAGCGCTCCCGCGATGCCGCCGAAGCCGGTACGCGCGCGCGCAGCGAATTCCTGGCGATGATGAGTCACGAAATCCGCACCCCGATGAACGGCGTCGTCGGCATGTCCGAGGTGCTGATGGAGAGTGGTCTGAGCGCAGAGCAACTCGGCTTCGCCCAGACCTTGCGCAAGTCGGCCGATCACCTTCTGCAATTGATCAACGACGTGCTCGATTTCTCCAAGATCGAAGCGGATCGCGTCGAACTCGAGCAGGTCGCCTTCGACCTCGACGATCTGATGAAGACCAATGCCGAAATTCTCTCGGCTGCGGCGGCGGAGAAGGGCCTGACGCTGGCCACCACGATCGCGCCCGGCGTGCCGAGGCGCATCGTCGGCGATCCGGCGCGGCTGCGGCAGGTGCTGTTCAATCTCGTCGGCAACGGCCTGAAGTTCACCCACGAAGGGTCGGTGACGGTTGCGGTGAGCGTCGATCCGACGCCGATGTTGCCCGGTCACGTGCGGCTGGCATTCGCCGTCAGCGACACCGGGATCGGCATTCCGCAGGACGGCATTCCGCTGTTGTTCCGCGAATTCTCGCAGCTCGACTCCTCGATCGCGCGCCGCTTCGGCGGCACGGGCCTGGGGCTCGCCATCAGCCGCCGTCTCGTGGCGCTGATGGGGGGCGCGATTGCGGTGGAGAGCGAAGTCGGCAAGGGGACGACATTTCGTTTCACCATCGACGCCCGGACCGATAATGCCGTGCCGGCGCTCGCCGCGATCGAACATGCTGCAAGCCCGCCGGCGGCGGCGCGCGATTTCCGCATCCTCGTGGCCGAGGACAACAAGACCAACCAGCAGGTCGTGATCGCGCTGCTGGCGCGGCTCGGTTATGGCGCCGACATCGTCAATGACGGCGCCGAAGCCGCCGCCGCCTGCGCCGCGACCCGCTACGACGTGGTGCTGATGGATGTGATGATGCCGGGAGTCGATGGGCCGTCGGCAACGCGGGCGATCCGCAAGCTGCCGGCGCCGTTCAATGCCGCTCATGTCATCGCGCTGACGGCCAATGCCAGCGCCGCGGACCGCGCCGCCTGTCTCGACTCCGGCATGGACGATTTTCTGGCCAAGCCGGTCACGCGCGCCGGGCTCGCTGGCAAGCTCGATCTCTATCTCACCAAAGCGGCGCCTGTCGTCGAGTCGCCGAGCCTGGTGCCCGACGAAGCCGACGCGCCGGCGTTCAACGAGACGGTGTTCAGCGAGCTGCGCGAGGCGATTGGCGAGGAGGGCGTCGTCGACGTGCTGAGCACCTTCATGACGGATACGCCGGAACGCCTTGCGGTGATGCGACGGGCCGGCGCCGCGGGCGATGCCGCTGCCGCGCGGATCGAAGCGCACGCGATCAAGAGTTCGGCGGCCTCGATCGGTTTTCTCACATTGTCGGCGCTGGCCAAGGCGCTCGAGCACGACTGCACGGCGCTTGACCACACGTCGCTGACGATGCGGATCGAGAATCTCCACACGGCATTCGACGCCATTGCGAGCCGCGGCCGTGCCGCGCTCGACGCGCTGACACCATCCTCACACACCACAGGAGTCGCCCATGTCTGAGCCAATGTCCGATGCACCGCCGGCCGCGTTCGATCTGCTCGTGGTGGATGATGACCCGATTCAGCGCACCATTATCGGCCGGCTCGCCCAGCAGGCCGGCTACAATGTGACCACGGCGGCGCGTTTCGAGAATGCCGTGCAACTGCTCGAGGGGCGCTTCTTTGACTGCATCACGCTCGATCTTGGTCTCGGCGACCAGAGCGGGGCGCTTCTGCTGCCGCTCATCGCCAAAGCCGGCTACCATCTGCCTGTGCTGGTGATCAGCGGAGCCGACGAGCATCTGCTCGAGGCCACCACGGCGATGTCGAAGTCGCTGCAGATCGACGCCAGGGTTTTGGCCAAGCCGCTCGACCTGAAAGCTTTGCGCGAGACGTTCGGCCGGCTGCGGCAGCATGCGGCGACGACGCGGGCACTGTCGGTGATGGGGATGGCCGCCACCGCTTGACCACGAGGATGCCGGGGAACATTTGTCCGGCCTTCGCAGATTTTGGAGAATTTCCTTCCCGTTTCGTCGCAAAAATGGCGATGGACTTGGGGTCATTTCATGTCGATGTAACGGTTTATAGAAATGTTATTCTCCGAGGTCGCCATCATGCGCTTTTTCAAGTCGCTTTTCCTCGCTGCCGCCGTGCTCAGTTCCAGCACCTTCATGGCGTCCGCTCAGCAGCAGCTCCGCGTCGGCTTTATTCCGGTCATGGGCGCGGCGCAGGTCTTCGTCGCCGAGGGCGAGGGCTGGTTCAAGCAAGCCGGTCTGACACTGCAGACGTCGGCATTCGAATCCGGTCCGAACATGATCCAGGCGCTGTCGTCCGGCACGCTCGATGTCTACGTCGCGGGTCTGGCGCCGATTCTGGTCGCCCGCTCCAAGGGCATTGACGTCCGCGTTGTCGCCGCGACGGTCGTTGAGGAAATGGGCTTTGCCGCCGGCCCGGCGCTGGCGCCGTTCTTTGAAGGCCGCAAGCCCGCCGATGCCTTCAAGGCTTTCCGCGAAAAGAACAACCGCCGCGCCAAGCTGGCGACGCAGCCGATCGGCTCGGGTCCGAACACTTCGCTGCAGCACTGGCTGTGGGAAGTCGCCAATGTCGACAAGGCCGATGTCGAAATCGTCGAGATGGGCATCGACGCGACGCAGCGCGCGCTGGCCACCGGCGCGGTCGAAGGCGGTTCGGTGCGCGAGCCGGCCTGGGCGATCCTCCAGAAGCAGAGCCCGAACATCAAGCTGATCGCGACCGGCAAGGACATGTTCCCGAACTTCCCCGGCGTCGTCGTCGCGGTGCTCGGCTCGTTCGCCGACAAGAATCCGAAGGCGGTCGACGATCTCGTCCGCGGCATCGTGCGCGCCACCGCGCTGCTCAAGGACAAGCCGGACCAGGCCGTGAAGCACATCGGCGCGGCCTTCGGCAAAGGTCTCGTCGCTGACGACATTCTGCTCGCAGCATTGAAGTCGCCGCAGACTCAGTTTACTTCGGACCCGCGCCGTATCGTCGAATCGACCGCGAAGCTGCAGGCCTATCAGGTGAAGATCGGCGCCCTGCAGAAGGCCGAGTCGCTCGATGGATTATTCGCGCAGGCGGTTTACGACCGGGCCATCGCCGGTAATTGACACCATCATTCCGAAGGCGGAGCGCCGTGACTCGGTCAAGAACTGCGGCGCTATCCGCCTTCGGATTTGTGGCCTTCCTCGCCATCTGGGAGGCGGTGCCGCGGTTCGGTTTCGTCCCGGCCACTATCCTGCCGCCGCCCAGCGTATTGCCGCAGGCGTTCTGGCGCGAGGTATCGTCGGGCATCTGGTTTGCCTCTCTCGTCACCAGTCTGCGGCACTATCTCGCCGGTCTGACGATTGGCTGCGTTCTCGGCATTGGCCTCGGCGTTTTGACGGGGATGTGGCCGGCCCTTGAGGCGACGCTCGCCTGGATCGTGCGCACCCTGCGCCCGATCCCGGGCCTGGCCTGGGTGCCGTTCGCCATTTTGTGGTTCGGCATCGATCCGGCGGCGGCGATCTTCATCATCGCGACCGGCGTGTTCTGGATCTCATACTTCGCCGCGCTGGGCGCGGTGCGCTCGGTCGACCGTGAGCTGATCGAACTGGCGGACGCGTTCGGCTATCGCCGCGCCGACCGCAAGCTGATCAAGGTCATCCTGCCGGCGGCGACGCCGGGCATTCTCACCGGCGTGCGCACCGCGCTCGGGCAAGCCTGGATGGCGGTGGTGGCGGCGGAAATCTTCGGCGTGCCCGGCCTCGGCCAGCGCATGATGCAGGCGTCGAACCTTCTGGCGAGCGACATTGTGGTCATCTACATGGCCACCATGGCGGCGCTGTACGGGCTGATCGATTCGGGCTTCGTTGCGCTTCAATCATGGCTGCTGCGGTGGAAGCGATGATCGAACTCAAGAACATCGGCCTGACCTTCACGCGCGACGGAACGAGCACCACGGTTCTGCGCGGGCTCGATCTGTCGATTCCGGCCGGGCGCTTCGTCGCGGTGGTCGGCCCTTCGGGCGTCGGCAAGTCGACGCTGCTGCGCGTCATCGCCGGCCTGCTGCCGCCCAGCGAAGGCGACGTCTCGATCGCGACCGCCAACAAGAAGTCGGTGCTGCCGGTCGCCATGGTGTTTCAGGATGCGCGTCTGTTGCCGTGGCGCGGCGTCGCCGACAATGCCGGCTTCGGGCTCGAACACGGCGGCATCACGCGCGCCGAGCGCAGGCGCAGGGTCGAAGCCGCGCTGGCGCTGGTCGGGCTCGCGGGTTTCGATGCGCGCTACCCCCATGAATTGTCCGGCGGGCAGCGCCAGCGCGTGGCGCTCGCCCGCGCGCTGGCCGTCGATCCCGACATCCTGCTGATGGACGAGCCTTTCGCGGCGCTCGATGCGATCACCCGCGAGACGCTGCAGGACGAGCTGTCCCGGATTCATGCCGAAACCGGCAAGACCGTGGTGTTCGTCACGCACTCGATCGACGAGGCCGTCTACCTCGCCGATGACATCGTTGCGCTCGACGGCAAGCCGGCCGGAATGCTCGCCAATATCACCGTACCGCTGGCGCGGCCGCGCCAGCGTGGCTCGCGCGAGTTCGGCGAGGTTGCCGCCCGCATGCGCGTCGATCTGTTCGGGCAGCCCGCTTTCTGAGCGTGTGCGCGCTCAGCCTCGGCCGACGAATGGCATGTTGTTCGCCATCACCGTCATGAACAACACGTTGGCGTCGAGCGGCAGGCTGGCCATGTAGACGACCGCGGCGCCGACATTGTCGGCGTTCATGCGCGGCTCGACCATCATGGTGCCGTTGGCCTGCGGCACGCCTTCGCCTTCCACCATGCGCGCGGTCATCGGCGTGATGGCGTTGCCGATGTCCACCTGGCCGCAGCAGATGTCGTATTTGCGGGTATCGAGCGAGGTCGATTTGGTCAGGCCGGTCACCGCGTGCTTGGTCGCGGTATAGGCGACCGAGAAGGGCCGCGGCGCGTGGGCCGAGATCGAGCCGTTGTTGATGATGCGGCCGCCGCGCGGGTTCTGGTCCTTCATGATCTTGATGGCTTCCTGGGTGCACAGGAACATGCCGGTCAGGTTGGTATTGACGACATTCTGCCAGGTCTCGAAGGGCAGGTCTTCGAGCGGCACCGGCGGCGCGCCGACGCCGGCATTGTTGAACAGCACGTCGAGGCGGCCGAAAGTGGCCTTGGTCTTGGCGAACAGGTCGAGGATGGACTGGCGCTGCGACACGTCGGTCGGCACGCCGAGCGCCTGCTGGCCGATGGCGTTGATCTCGGCCGCGACCGCGTCGAGCGGCTCCTTGCGCCGGCCCGCCAGCACGACATTGTAGCCGGCCTTGGCCAGCGCGATGGCCACGGCGCGGCCGACCCCGGTTCCGGCGCCGGTCACCAGCGCGATCTTCGCAGTCATGGATAGTCCTCCCCGATGGGTGTGTTTTCTTGTGGGGCCTGCCTAGCACAAAAGGCCGCCGCCGCCATCGGGCCGCGGCGGCACGAGCGATATGCCGTTGCGGCAAAGCGGGACGGGCGGCTGTGGGACGCTAGCCCGCGAGCGAGGTGGGGCGGTCGGTCGCGACCTTGAAGTCGTCCGGATTGGCGAGGCGGGCGACGATCTTGTCCGGGCTCGTCGGACGGCCGAAGCGATAGCCCTGCATCTGATGCACGCCGGCGGCGCGCAGGAAGAGGTGCTGGTCGGCGGTCTCGACGCCTTCGGCGGTGACCTTCATGCCGAGGCCGCGGCCGAGCGAGACCACGGCATGGACGATGGCCGCGGCGTCGGCGGCCTTCTCGATCGACAAGACGAAGCTGCGGTCGATCTTGAGCTTGTCGAACGGGAAGCGGCGCAAATACAGCAGCGAAGAATAGCCGGTGCCGAAATCGTCGAGCGCCAGGCGCACGCCGAGCGCCTTGAGGCGCAGCATGCTGGCCTCGGCGGTGTCGAAATTGCCGATCAGCACGCTCTCGGTGATTTCGAGTTCGAGCCGCGCCGGATCGAAACCGGTTTCGGCAAGCGTGCGCTCGACCAACTCGGCGAAATCGGCGCGGCGGAACTGCAGCGGTGAGACGTTGACCGCGACGGTGAGGTCCGGCCAGGCGAGCCCGTCCATCATCGCCTTGCGCAGCACCCAGGCGCCGAGCTCGACGATGAGGCCGGAGTTTTCGGCGAGCGGGATAAATTCGGCAGGCGAGATTTCGCCGCGGGTCGGGTGCGTCCAGCGGCACAGGGCCTCGACGCCCAGCATGGTGTTGCCGCTCTTGTCGACGATCGGCTGGTAGAGCAGGCGGAGCTGACTGTTCTGGATCGCCTCGCGCAGGTCGCCCTCGAGCAGCTTGCGGTTCGACAGGTCGGCGTCCATTGCGTTGTCGTAGATGCAGGCGCGGTTGCGGCCTTCGTTCTTGGCGCGATACAGCGCCATGTCGGCATAGCGCATGACGTCCGGCGCGCCGGCACAGTGCTGATCGATGACGGCGATGCCGATCGAGGCGCCGATGACGATGTTCTGCCCGGCGATGCCGTAGGGCGCGCAGATGGTGCTGATGAGGCGCTGGCCGAGCGTCATCAGCATGGCGCTGTCGCCGCCGATCGAGGAGATCACCGCGAATTCGTCGCCGCCGAGCCGCGCCACGAGGTCGCCGCCGCGCAAGGTGTGCGACAGGCGCAAGGTCACGTTGCGGATCAGTTCGTCGCCGACCGGATGGCCGAGCGTGTCGTTGACATCCTTGAAGTGGTCGAGGTCGATGTAGAACAGCGCCGCCGGCATGCCGGTCGCGGCAACTTCCTCGATCACGGCTTCGAGGCGCTCGGAGAAGAAGATGCGGTTCGGCAGGCCGCACAGTGGATCGTGCAAAGCGAGGTGGCGCAGCCGGTTCTCGCCGGCAGCGATGGCGACCGCGGTGCGGCGCATGTAACGGAGCACGAAAGCACCGAGCAGAGCGAAACCGGCGAGCGCGACGGCGATGAACGGCACGACGTTCCGCACGATCTCGGCGCCCGGCTGCTTGGGCGTCCAGGCGAGGTCGATGATGTGTGAGCCGTCCGGTGCGTCGAGGCGATACACGACGTCGCCCTCAGGCGGCGCGTAGCTATGGTCGGGCAAGACGCGCAGATTGTTGAGGCCGAGCTGGGTGCTGATGGTGTTGATGATCTGCGGCCCGATGAACTTCACCGACAGCAGGATCGGCGCCTCGGTGTCGTGAGCGGCGGCGACGCGTTCGTCGCCGATGGCGACGGCGGCCACGGCGGCCGGCTGGCCCATGATCGTCCGCAGCTCGAGCACGTGAGGCCGCGCGGTGGCATCGGCAGCCGGCCCATCCGAGAGCCGGATGGCGTTGGCCTTGCCGCTGTCGCGGCCGCGCATGGTGTCGAGCACCGCCATGATCTCCGGCGGGCGGAAGTCGGCCGCGTGCGGGTCGGCGGCGAAGCGGCCGAGCTGCGAATAAACCGGCCGGTCGGTCTTGTCGAAAACCTGAATGAGATCGTGCTGGAAGTAGGTGGCGAGCCAGGCGCCGGTTCGTTCCTCGACCCAGGCGTGATCGAACTTCTGGCGGATGTGTTCGTAGGCGCCTTGCGAGGAAGCAACGCTGTCGGTTTCGCGCAGCACGCGCTGGCCGACATACTGCAGCGCCTTCGACAGCAGCTGGCGCTCCTGCGCCACGGCCACTTCGTCGGCGCGCTGCGCCGACGACAGCACGGCGACGACGATGCAGACGATTGCGACGGCGACGATGACGCCGACCGGCACCACAACGCTCAACCGCGCGCGATCCCAGTTGGTGTATTGCGGGTCGTCGGGGTTTCTCGGTTGAGCCGGCGACAGCAAGGAGCTTCCCCTAAAGCGTCCTATCGATTGGACAATCCGGCCGGACGGTAGGGGGCAAAGCTTGCCAATCGCTTTCACTGCGCCGGAATCGGGGTCCCGGACCGCCATACCGGCGCGAATCGTGAAGCGCCGTTAACCGAAGGTAAAAGCGTCCTACCGGCAGCGAGCTTTGATGCGATGCAGTATGGGGCCGTTCTACCGCCCGGTACCATAAGGCGGACGCGGTATCGCGATATGGGCGGCCCGCAGCGCGCCCGACCACTGCTCGCGCAGGTCCTGGAAATAGGGCTCGCCCGGCTCGATGCGATAGTTGACCTCGGGGTTGAGGTCGTCGCGCCGCGCCACCATCAGGTCGATCGGCAGGCCGACGCCGAGATTGGAGCGCATGGTCGAGTCCATCGAGATCAGGCCGATCTTGAGCGCGTCATAGACATCGGTGTCGTAGGAGATGGCGCGGTCGAGCACCGGCTTGCCGTATTTGTGCTCGCCGATTTGCAGATACGGCGTGTCGGTCGTGCATTCGATGAAGTTGCCGGCCGAGTAGATCATGAACAGGCGCAGTTTGCCGCCCTTCACCTGACCGCCGAACAGGAAGGCGACATCGTGATCGATGGCGGCTTCGGCGAGCGCCTTGCCGTCGATGCCCTGCACCAGACGCACCGCCTTGCCGATGCGCTGCGCCGCCTTGAACATGGTCGGCGCGTTCATCAGCGTTTCGAGTTCGCCCGTTTCGGGATTTTCGATGCCTTCGGTCAGCATCGAGCGCACGGTCTGCGACAGCGACAGGTTGCCGGAGGAGGCGATCGCCATGATGCGCTCGCCAGGCGTGCTGTAGACATGCAGCTTGCGGAAGGTCGAGACGTTGTCGAGGCCGGCATTGGTGCGCGTGTCGGCGATCATCACGAGGCCGTCGCGCACGAGAATTCCGCAGCAATAGGTCATGGGGCAGGTCTTCCGGCAGGTTCTTTGCGGGCAGGTTGAAACTGGGTCCGTTCGGCGGGGACTATAGACGCAAAGCCGTCACTGCTGCGACTGCGTTTGCCAGGTGCCGCCGGAAAGCGCCGGGGCGACGCGGACGGCGACCGACATGGTTTCGCTGCCGCCGCCGATGCGCGAGCCGCGCACCGGCGCGGCGCCGAGATAATCGAGGCCGACGGCGACGCGCACATGCGCTTCCGTCGGCGACAGGCCATGCGTCGGATCGAAGCCGACCCAGCCGAGCTTGTCGATATAGGCTTCCGCCCAGGCGTGACCGGCTTCCTGCGGCGCGGTCTCGTCGGTGCGGCAGTAATGGCCGCCGATGTAGCGCGCCGGAATGCCGAGATGGCGCGCGGCGGCGATGAAGATATGCGTGCCGTCCTGGCAGACGCCGCGCTTGAGCTTGAAGGCTTCGGCGGCCGTGGTGCCGACATCGGTCGGCTCGGTGTCGAAGGTGAAGTCTTCGTTGAGCGCGCTCATCAGGGCGTGCAGCACGGTGAGCGTATCGGCGCCGGCCTTGTCGCGGATGTCTTCGGCGAAAGCGATAATGGCGGCATCGGCTTCGGTCAATTGCGTGTCACGCAAATACAGCGCCGGCGGAAAGCGTTCGATGGTGCCGCGGATGACGCCGCTCGTGTCCTGGGTATCGACTTCGCCTTCGACCGTGACGGTGAGATCGTTGAACGGCCCGTCGGCGGTGAAGACGTGGCTGATATTGCCGAAGGCGCCTTCGCGCTGGTGCAACTGGCAATCGCGCGACAGGTCGATGCGCCAATTCAGCACATACTGGCCGTCGTGATTGCGCGGCGTGAGCCGCAGCACCTGCGTCACGCTCTTGGGCGGCGCATCGTAGGTGTAGGTGGTGGTGTGGGCGATCCGGATGCGCATGAAGCCTTGGCGAGCGGCGGTGTGTTCGACGCGTTACCCTAGCACGGCGGCGGCAGAAGCAAGGCCTTGCCTCACTGCAGGAATTGCTCGGTGATGTTTACGCCCAAGCGGTTGTTTTCAGTAATGAATTCACCGATGAATTCGTGCAGGCCGCGCTGGAAGATACCGTCCATTTTGGAGTTCTGAAGGCGGGTGCGGATGCCGCGGGCATGGCGTTGCGCCGGACCCTGGCGGCCATAGGTCGAGCCGATGGCGTCGAGATTGCGCACGATCGCCTCGTAGCAGGAGGCGAGCGAGCGCGGCATCTCCTCCTTGAGGATCAGGAGATCGGCGACCAGCCACGGCTTGAGGCTTTCGCGATAGACCCAGTGATAGGCGGTGAGCGCCGACACCGAGCGCAGGATCGCGGCCCACTGGAAGTAATCGAGCGGGCCGCCGACGCGCTCGTGCTCGGGGAGCAGCAGGTGATATTTGACGTCGAGGATGCGCGCGGTGTTATCGGCGCGCTCCATGTAAACGCCGAGGCGCGAGAACCAGTAGGCGTCGTTGCGTAGCATGGTGCGGTAGGCCGAGCCGTCGTAGCGCAGCGAACTCTCCTGCACCCAGCGCAGGAAGCGCGAGGTCTCCTCGCGCGAGGCCGGGCCGTTGCCGAAGCGCTTGAGCTCGAGCCAGGTGCCGTTGATGGCGTCCCACATCTCGCCGGTCAGCGCGGTGCGCACCGCGCGCGCGTTGCCGCGCGCCATCTCGAAGCAGTTGCGGATCGACGACGGGTTGGCGGTGGAGAAGGCGAGGTAGTCGGTGACGTTCTCTTCGGTCGCGGTCTCGTAGGTCTTGAAGAACGAGCCGGCGCAGCCGGCGGTGAGGACGGCGGACTCCCACTCGTTGCCGGTGCCGACATAAGCGAGCGGCAGCGCGGAGAGGCGCTGCGTGGCGTCGAGAATGCGCGCCAAATATTCGGCGCGCTCGACATAGCGCGAGAGCCAGAACAGGTTATCGGCGGTTCGTGAGAGCATTACGGCCTCGTGTCCCGGGCGCAGTGCAGCGCGTAACGAAGTGAAGCGGTGCGCTGCAGAACCGGGACCTTAAAGTTCTCAATGTTGGACGATCCCGGGTCTGCAGCGCACCACGAAGACGTGCTGCGCTGCGCCCGGGAAAAGCTGACAGGGATGCGCTTCGACATCTCAACCATCCAGCACCCACGTATCTTTCGTGCCGCCGCCCTGGCTCGAATTGACCACCAGCGAGCCTTCCTTGAGCGCGACGCGGGTCAGGCCGCCGGGCACGATGCGCACGCCCTTGCGGCCGGTGAGCACGAAGGGCCGCAGATCGACATGGCGCGGCGCGACGCCGCTCTCGACGCAGGTCGGCGAGGTCGACAGCGCCAAGGTCGGCTGGGCGATGAAATTGTCCGGCGCGGCTTTCAGCTTGGCGCGGAACTGCTCGATGGCGATCTTGCTGGCGGACGGGCCGATCAGCATGCCGTAGCCGCCGGAGCCGTGCACCTCCTTGACCACCAGCTCGGGCAAGTGATCGAGCACATAAGCGAGGTGTTCCGCCTCGCGGCAGCGCCAGGTCGGCACGTTCTTGAGAAGCGGCTCTTCGCCGAGATAGAACTTCACGATATCCGGCATGAAGGAATAGATCGCCTTGTCGTCGGCAATGCCGGTGCCGACGGCGTTGGCCAAAGTGACATTGCCGGCGGCGTAGGCCGACATCAGGCCGGGCACACCGAGGATCGAGTCGGGCCGGAAGGCCAGCGGATCGATGAAGTCGTCATCGACGCGGCGGTAGATGACATCGACGCGCTGCGGCCCTTGCGTCGTGCGCATGTAAACGACCTCGTCCTTGACGAAGAGATCGCGGCCCTCGACCAGTTCGACGCCGAGCTTGTCGGCCAGGAACGAGTGTTCGTAATAGGCGGAGTTGTAAACGCCGGGCGTCAGCAGCACGACGTTCGGCTCCTTCGGCGTCGATAAAGGCGCCACGGATTTGAGCGTCGCCAGCAACTCGTCCGGATAGTTCTCGACCGGCGCGATGCGGTGCCGCGAGAACAGTTCCGGGAACAGCCGCATCATGATCTCGCGGTTCTCCAGCATGTAGGAGACGCCGGAGGGCGTGCGGGCATTGTCCTCGAGCACATAGAAGGTGTCGGCGTCGACGCGGATGATGTCGATGCCGGCGATGTGGACGTAGATGTCGTGGGGCACGCGCTGGCCGTTCATCTCCGGGCGGAAGGCCGGATTACGGAAGATCATGTCTTCCGGGATGATGCCGGCGCGCAGGATCTCGCGGCCGCTGTAGATGTCCTTGATGAACATGTTGAGGGCGTTGACGCGCTGGGTCAGGCCCTTCTCCAGTTGCCGCCACTCGCCGCCCGACATGATGCGGGGGATGACGTCGAAGGGGATCAGGCGCTCGGTGGCGTCGGCCTCGCCATAGACGGCGAAGGTGATGCCGATGCGGCGGAAGATCAGCTCGGCCTCGCGGCGGCGGTAGTCGAGGACGTCCGCCGGCACCTCCTTGAGCCAGCGGTCGAGCTCGCCATAGGCCGGGCGGACGGCTTTGCCGTCGTGGCCTCTCATCTCATCGAAGGCCAGCCCCATACTTCCCCCAGCTTCTTCCCACCGGTCGCATCGTGCCCCTTTAAGGAGCAAAGTTCGCGCCAACCGGCAAAACCGCGCCGCCGGCCCATCCGGCTCCCGGTCACTGCCTAACGCTTGAGCATCATGATCAGTGCGCAGGCGCATAGCTATATTTTCAGAGTCGCATGCGGCCGCGGCAGGCGCCATCGGCTTGTCCGCGGCCGCCGAAATTTTCGCGGCGGCATTACCATTGTACGACCATTGAGTGTGGAATGGGTCGAGGCTCGCCCTGCGGAAGACACTCAGGCGTCGGAGGAGGGACCGATGGTGACAAAGAGCATCGCTGGAATGGCGCTCGGGGTTGTCCTCGTGGCTGCGGCCCAGAGCCCCGCCGTTGCGCAGGCCGAGACCAAGCTCGCCGTCGGGCTGTCCTGGGTGAACGAGGACGGCACGGTGCTGGCGATCACCGCGGTCGGGGCCAATGGCCAACTGACCGGCACGGTGACCACGCAATCGGGCTGCGGCGCCAAGAAGGCGCAGCCGATGACCGGCTGGTACTACGGCGCCGGGGCGGGCGGCGCGCTCGCCTTCACGGCGAACTGGGAAGGCTGCAATTCGGTGACGTCCTGGACGGCGCAGTACAGCAACGCCACCGGCGCGTTCCGCGCGCTCTGGCACCTGGCGATCGCGTCCGGCCCGGTTTGGAACGGCATTGTCGCCGGCGCGCACACTTTTGTGCCGCTGCCCGCCAAGAAGCCCTGACGAGAAGCCCTGAACCAAACGGCTGGAGCGTCCGTCCACAGCCGCGGTGCACAAGCGGGCCGCCCGCTTCCGGCGGTCGGCGGTTCGTGCTTTAACCGCAGGCATTGCGCCATCGGCCGACCGGTGTGCGCCCTTCAGGGAGCCTCCATGACCGCCGAGATCGTCACCGCGGCTGTGCTGGTGATCGGCGACGAGATTCTCTCCGGCCGCACCAAGGACAAGAACATCGGCTACATCGCCGATTACATGACCGCCTTGGGCATCGACCTCAAGGAAGTGCGGATCGTGTCGGACGACGAGACCGCCATCGTCACCGCGCTGAACGCGTTGCGCAGCGCTTACAATTACGTATTCACCACCGGCGGCATCGGCCCGACCCACGACGACATCACCGCCGACTGCGTCGCCAAGGCGTTCGGCGTTCCGCTCGAGTTCCATCCCGACGCGGTCGCGATCATGAAGGAGCGCGTCGCCAAGGTCGGCGGCGAACTCAACGAAGCGCGCATGCGCATGACCCGCATCCCCAAGGGCGGCACGCTGGTCGCCAACAAGGTGTCCGGCGCGCCGGGCTTCTGGATCGGCAACGTCATCACCATGGCCGGCATTCCGGCGGTGATGCAGGCGATGCTCGACGAAGTCGCGCCGCAATTGAAGACGGGCGTCAAGATGCTGTCGGAATCGATCCGCGCCGACGCCCGCGAAGGCGATGTCGGCACCGAACTCGGCCTCATCGCCAAGGCTTTTCCGGACACGATCATCGGCAGCTATCCGTTCATGGACGAGAAGGGCGCGCCGAACACCAATCTCGTGGTGCGCTCGCGCGACCCTGAGCGTCTCAAGGAAGTCAAAGCCGCGGTCGAGGCCATGCTGGTGAAGGTGCGCGCGCAGATCGCCGCGAACTGAGCGGCGCGAACTGCCGCGCGAAATATTAAAGAGTTAGAGAGAGCGATCGAAGAGAGCCCGATGAGCGAGCCCCCGCGCCCCGAGAAAGTCTTTCCCGTCTCCTGGGATCAGTTTCACCGCGACACCCGCGCCTTGACCTGGCGGCTGCACGAGGCCGGGCCGTTCGAGGCCATCGTCTGCATCACGCGCGGCGGGCTGGTGCCGGCGGCGATCGTGGCGCGCGAACTCAATGTGCGCATCATCGAGACGGTGTGCATCGCCAGCTATCACGACTACAAGAACCAGGGCGACATCAAGGTGATGAAGGGCGTCGGCCCGGAGATCACGTCGATGCGCGCGCAGGGCAAGGGCGTGCTGATCATCGACGACCTCGTCGATACCGGCAAGACGGCGCGCATGGTGCGCGACATCCTGCCGGCGGCGCATTTCGCCACCGTCTACGCCAAGCCGATGGGCCGGCCGCTGGTCGACACCTTCATCACCGAAGTGTCGCAGGACACCTGGATCTACTTCCCGTGGGACACCGCGCTGTCCTACGCGCCGCCTATCCGCTCCGGCGGCGACTGAGCGCCGCCTATTTGACCACGCGCACGGCGCCGCGCGCCGCGCTGGTCGCGAAGGCCGCATAGGCGCGCAGCGCCGTCGTCACCTTGCGCGGCCGCTTCGCCGCCGGCCGCCACGCCGCCGCGCCGCGCTTTTCCATCGCCTCGCGACGCTTGGTCAGTTCGGCTTCCGGCACGTCGAGATGGACGCGGCGGTTCGGGATGTCGAACTGGATCATGTCGCCTTCTTCGACCAGACCGATCAAGCCGCCCTCGGCCGCTTCCGGCGAGACGTGGCCGATCGACAGACCGGATGAGCCGCCGGAGAAGCGGCCGTCGGTGATGAGGGCGCAGGCTTTGCCGAGGCCCTTCGATTTGAGATAGCTCGTCGGGTACAGCATCTCCTGCATGCCGGGTCCGCCCTTGGGGCCTTCGTAACGGATCAGCACGACATCGCCGGCGACGATCTTGCCGCCGAGAATGCCCTCGACGGCGGCGTCCTGGCTTTCGAAGATGCGCGCCGGGCCGGAGAAGGTGAGCAGGCCCTCATCGACGCCCGCGGTTTTGACGATGCAGCCATCGGCGGCGAGATTGCCGTACAGCACGGCGAGGCCGCCATCCTTGGAGAAGGCATGGGGGACGTCGCGGATGCAGCCGTTCGCGCGGTCGGCATCGACATCGTCGTAACGCTCGGCCTGGCTGAAGGCCGTCTGCGTCGGCACGCCGCCGGGCGCCGCGCGGTAGAAGTCGCGCACGCTGTCGTTATTGGTCGTGACGACGTCCCACCGCGCCAGCGCGCTCTCCAGGCTGTCGGCATGAACGGAGCCGGTCTTGGCATGGATGAGCCCGCCGCGATTGAGCTCGCCGAGAATGCCCATGACGCCGCCGGCGCGGTGTACGTCTTCCATGTGCACATTAGCCACCGAGGGCGCGACCTTGCACAGCACCGGCACGCGCCGCGACAGCCGGTCGATATCCTTCATTGTGAACGGCACTTCGCCTTCATGCGCGGCGGCGAGCAGATGCAGCACGGTGTTGGTCGAGCCGCCCATGGCGATGTCGAGCGTCATCGCGTTTTCAAAGGCTTCGAAATTGGCGATGGCGCGCGGCAGAACGCTATAATCGTCCTGCTCGTAATGACGGCGCGCCAGATCGACGATGAGATGGCCGGCCTCGACGAACAGGCGCTTGCGGTTGGCATGCGTCGCCAGTACCGAGCCGTTACCCGGCAAGGCGAGGCCGAGCGCCTCGGTGAGGCAGTTCATCGAGTTGGCGGTGAACATGCCGGAGCAGGAGCCGCAGGTCGGGCAGGCCGAGCGCTCGATCGCGGCGACATCGGCGTCGCTGTAGGAACTGTCAGCGGCGACCACCATGGCGTCGACCAGATCGACGGCGCGGGCCTTGCCCTTGATCGTCACCTTGCCGGCTTCCATCGGGCCGCCGGAAACGAAGATGGTCGGGATGTTGAGGCGCAAGGCGGCCATCAGCATGCCGGGCGTGATCTTGTCACAGTTGGAAATGCAAACCAGCGCATCGGCGCAATGCGCGTTGACCATGTACTCGACGCTGTCGGCGATGAGTTCGCGCGAGGGCAGGCTGTACAGCATGCCGTCATGGCCCATGGCGATGCCGTCATCGACGGCGATGGTGTTGAACTCCTTGGCGACGCCGCCGGCGGATTCGATCTCGCGCGCGACGAGCTGGCCGAGATCCTTGAGATGCACATGCCCCGGCACGAACTGGGTGAAGGAGTTGGCAATGGCGATGATCGGCTTGCCGAAGTCCTCGTTCTTCATGCCGGTCGCGCGCCAGAGGCCGCGCGCACCCGCCATGTTGCGGCCGTGCGTCGTGGTGCGGGAGCGGTAGGTGGGCATGGCGTTTCCTTTGGTCTTGCGGCGCGATGGGCGTTGCGGTTTCGCTGCTGGTTTTCGACTTCATGAGGACTCCCGGCAGGTTTGGCAAGCCTGTGCGGGCAGAGCTGCCGAGCCCGCGCGGCACGGCTCCCGATTGCGCCGCAGATCCGCGCTGGCGGCAATCGTGCTGGCGCGCTAGGATCGCGCTTCACCAGCTACGGATGCCGGGCATGACCGCGACCGCCAGAGCAGAGAGCAAGCCGGACGATCTGTTGTCGCGCGTTGTCCATCCCAAGGACATCGCGTGGCAGAAGAGCCGTTTTCCCGGCTGCTGGACCAAGCCGTTGCTTGTCGACAAGACGAGCGGGCTGGCGACTTTGCTGTTCAGGATGGACCCCGGTGCCGAATTGCCCGACCACGAGCATGTTCTGATCGAGCAGACTTATGTGCTTGAGGGCTCGCTGGCCGACAAAGAGGGCCCCGACGCCGGCATCGAGGTGAAGGCCGGCGAGTTCGTCTGGCGCCCGGCCGGCAGCCGGCATTCGGCGTGGTCGCCGAACGGCGGCACCTTCCTCGCCATCTTCCAGATCCCGAACAAGTTCTACGAGAAGGACGGCCGAGTCACCGACCCCTCGGGCAAGGACTGGGACGAACTCTGGGGCGATTTATTAGAGAAGTGAGTTTACGTTCGCCGTCCGCGGGAAGTCTCCGCCGTGGCGGCGGATGACGAGTTGATGCGGACGTGCTGGAACCGGTAGACAGACCGGACTTAAAATCCGTTGGGCGTAAGCCCGTGAGGGTTCGACTCCCTCCGTCCGCACCATTGCTTTTGTTCGGAAGCGTGTCTTGCGCTTCCGGCCTTGCGGCTAACGTCCGGCCTGCTGGTCGCGCCACGCGCCCGGCGAAATTCCGAACTCACGCTTGAAGGCGCGGCCGAACGCCTCTTCCGATTCATAACCGACGAGATGGGCAAGCTGGCCGATGGGCCTGCCGCTCTCGGCGAGATGTTGCTTGGCGAGCTGCATCCGCAGCGCCGTCAGATAGCGAATGGGTGGATGGCCGACGAGTTCCGTGAAGCGTTCGATAAAGGCGCTGCGCGACAGCGCCACTTCGCGGGCGAGCATGTCGGTCGACCAGGAGGCGGCGACATCCTTGTGTACGAGCGCCAGCGCGCGGCCGATGTGCGGATCCTTCAGTCCTTTCAGCCAGCCGGTTTCGGCTTCGCTCAGCGTCGAGGCATACTGACGGACGGCTTCGACCAGCAACGTCTCCGACAGACGTGACATGACGCCGATCGATGTCATCCGGCCCGCGGCGAGCTCCTCGGCGGCAAAGCGCACCGAGGTTTCGATCCAGTCGCGCGACGCTCCCTTGCGTATGTCGAGGGTGAGCGCGCGGGGCAGGGCCGCTATCAACGGATTGTAACCGTCATCGGCGCCAAGAAAGCCGCACACCATGTGGGTGCTTGCGCCGCCGCCGCCGTGAATAATGCGCGCGAGGCCTCCGTCGGGCGACATTTGGATGAGGTCATCGGCCTTGACCGGTTTCAGGCCGGGCCCGCTCGCCAGGGTGTGGCTGTCATTGCGCGGGAAAATAACAATCTCTCCGGGCCCGACGGTGACTGCCGGCTCGCCGTCAAAGTCGACGACCAGCGTGCCTTCCAGAATGACGTGATAGGCAATGACCTGCGTTGGCGATGCCAGGAACGCCTTGCAGTCGCCGGCACGCAGCTGAGCCGATACACACCACGGTGCCGTGAAGTGGGCGTCCAGAAATACGCCCCCGGTCAGTCGGACAGACCGAAGAACGTCTGACAGTACATCCATAAACAAATTCGCCTTTGTGAATTCGGACGGACGGTCAACTCAACCGGCCATCCGGTCATTCGCCGTCATGCGATGGCGACTTAATACCGTGGCTATCGACGAACGCCAATCTTCGTCGTCGGCGATGCAACAGGGATTTGAGGAAATTCGGATCGTTATGGCGACAGGCGGATGCACAAAGAACCGGCGAGCGCGATGGTGATTAATTACCAGCGTTCAAGAATAAACAAACAAGTTGATGTTTCCGGCCGGGCCTGACCAAGCCGTGATGCCTGGCATCCGACGACGGTGATGACACGTCGCGAGAACGGAACAATCGGGGGGACGAATTTTGCGTCTGGGAACGGGCATCAAGCTATTTGCGGCTGGCATGGCCATGGCGGCGGGTCCTGTCGCGGCGCGGGCGGATCTGCCCGGCGGTGCGGCGACTGTGAACGCGCCGTGGTCGATCACCATGGCGAGCGAGGTCCGTTACTACTCCTGGAAGGGGACGCGCGGTTCGCCCGCCGGGGTAAGCAGCGAACGCGGCAGCGGCACGCAGATATACGTCCCTTACGCCCTGCAACTGGTCGGGATGCCTCACGGCCTCCTCAAGGTCGAACTGCTCGGCCGCGGCGGATGGGTGCGGGCGCGGCAATCGACCGGCGGCTTGAGCGGTGACGTTTCGACCGCGACCGACACGGTCGTATCCGGCACGGCCACCTATCTGGGCGTCAATGGCATCCAGCCTTTTGTATCCCTGAGCGCCAATCTGCCGACCGGGAAATCGGCGCTCATGGGAAGCGCGGCCAACGCGCGGATGGACCCCGATCTGGTCGAAATCAGTACGTTCGGCGAGGGCTGGAATGTCGGCCCGACGCTCGGTTTCAATCTGCCGCTGACGTCGTCGTTCATTGTGACCGCTTCGGCCGGTTATACATGGCGAGGAGCCTTCAACCGCGAGAATTCGCTGGTCGCGGTCCCCGGTACGGCGCAAAGCCTGACCAGCATCGATCCAGGCGATGTGTTCACAGCCACCCTGGCACTCGGTTACAGCGCGGGACCCTGGTCTGCGAAGCTGACCGCCTCGGTGTCCGAGGAGACGACGACCGCGGAATCCGGCGTCGCGCTCTACAAGGCCGGACGCCGCTATCTGGCGCATGCCAGCCTGAGCTACAGCCAGCCGGAGTTCTGGGGCGTCACGACGCTCAACGCCTCGATCGCGCATTCCAATCGCAATCAGGTTCGTTATGCCGGCGCGCCTGATCTCCTCACGGAGACACTGAACGCCAATGCCAATGTCTACCGGCTCGGCCTCGAGCATCTGGTGCCGGTTGGTGCTTTATGGCTCGGTCCGACCGGCAGCTATCTGCATCGCGATAATAACTCCTACAACAGCATGACGCTGCAGAACGTGCCGGCCAAGGACAGGTATAGCGCCGGCCTCGTCGCGCGCTACGCCGCCAGCGATACCGTAACCTTCAATCTGCGCGCCGAACACGTGTGGGTGCGCGAGAACGAGCGGCTCGCGATCAACGGCCAGCAGTTCAGTGTTTATGCCGATGCTTTTGTGCTCAGCCCCGCGGTGCCGGTGGTGTCGAGCACGGGCTGGCAGATCGCCGGCGGCTTCAACATCAAATTCTAGGAGAGAGGAGGCTGCCATGCGAAGCACCGTCATGATCGCCGCGTTCATCGCCGCAGCGGGACTGCCGTTCGCGACATTCGCGCAGACGCGCTGCGCCGAAGGCCGAACCACCGGCGGGCAATGCGTCGACGAGCAGCTGGCCGCGAGCACGCGGCAGACGGCCATCATTTTCTCGCAGTCGAAGATTTCCCACACCGCGTTCCCGGTGCTGCCGTCGCAGGATGCGCGGTACCGCTATCCGAACGAATTGATCCCCAACCCGTTGCCGCCCGCCGGCACGGGTACGCCTGCGGCGAACTAGGCGGACGGCAAGCAAACGTCCGGCCCGTCCGGTCGGCGTTCATTCACCAAAGGAGACGTCACAATGTACAGATCAATCACCATGGCGGCACTTGTTGCGGTACTGCTACCAGCCGCGGCGCGCGGCGCCGACGACCATCATGCGGCGGTTCATGCCGGTGCATTGAAGTGGTCGCAACCCGCCGCCTATGCGCCGGGCGCGCAGCTTGCGGTGGTCAAGGGCGACCCAACCAAAGAGGGTTTCTACGTGGTCCGCCTCAAAGTGCCGGCGGGCTTCAAGATCCCCGCGCATACGCACCCGAACGACGAGAACGTGACCGTTCTGTCCGGCACGTTCCAGATCGGCACGGGCGACAAGCTCGACGAGAAGAAGGGCGAAGTGCTCAAGGCCGGCGGCTATTCATACGTTGCCAAAGGTATGACCCATTACGCCATCTTCCCGGAAGAGACGGTGATCCAGCTTCACGGCATGGGCCCGCAGGGCATCACTTACGTCAATCCCGCCGATGACCCGCGCAAGAAGTAAGCCGCAGGAGCCGCGGCGCGTAGCCCGCCTCGGCACGCGCTGGACCACAATATTCGCGGCGGCGATCTTCGTGTTCGCCTGGATTGCGGCCGTCGCATCGGACGGGCGGCTGCGCATGACGGCATTCGATCAGGCCATCTGCATGAGCGGTGCGGCAGGTTCGGCGAGCGCAGGCGTTGAAGAAGCATCGGCTGCGGTGCCGATCGGCCCATGACTGCCTGGTCGGCCGGAACCTGAAACAAGCAAAAGCTCGAAAGGATCTATCATGCGAAGTCGCCGACATTGGGTGGGGCGCGGTGTTGCTGCGGTGGCCTTTGGTTTGATTGCGGTAGTGGCGCTCATCGATGCGTCTGCGCATGCCGCGACCAAGGCCGACCAATGCTGGAGCACGCACAAGGCCTGCATCAGCCGCTGCAAGCGGGTGTTCGAGGGCGCGGATCGGATCAATGCCTGCTTCATTCGTTGTGACACTGCGGTCATCGACTGCATTCCCACAGGCGGTAGCGGCAGCATGGTGCAGACCGACAAGGACGGCAGGCCGGTCAAGCCGGGCGTCGTCATTCCGCGAGCGCCTGCCGGCGGCATTCTGCAGACGGGCCCCAATCTGCCGACGCAGCGACCGCCTTCGACAGGAACGGCCGCGCCGAATTAAGCACGCCGCGCTCGCATGCCCCTGCGCCCGCCGAACCAGTAAATGAGTATCCAATGCTTCGAACGATCGACGGCAATATCGACTACGAAGAAAGCGGAGCAGGGCCAACCATAGTGTTCGTTCCCGGCTCGTGCAGCACCGCCGCGGCCTGGCGGCCGGTGATCGCGGAGTTGTCGGCGCGGTTTCGCTGCGTGGCGACCAGTCTGCCCGGCTATGGCGGCACGCGCGAGCGCCGCTCGCCTGGTGACTGTTCGATCTGGCATCCGGCCGAAGCGGTCGAGGCCGTGGTGCGACATGCCGGCGGGCCGGTACATCTGGTCGGACACTCGTTCGGCGGACTGGTGGCGCTGGCGGTCGCGGTGCGGCAGCGGGTGGCGTTGCAATCGCTCACGGTCGTGGAGGCGCCGGCGCCCGACTTGCTGCGCGCCTGCGGCGAACTCAATCACTATCTAGCGTTCCGGGCGATGACCGAGTCGTACTTTGCCGCCTATGACAGCGGCGATCAGCTTGCGATCGCGCGCATGATCGACTTCTATGAAGGCCCCAACGCCTTTGCCGCGCTGCCGCCACGGGTGCGGAGCTATGCCGTCGAGACCACGCCGGTGAATCGTTGGGACTGGCTGAGCGCCTATAGTTTCGGCCCGTCGCCGACGACGTTGAGCGGCATTGGCGTCCCGACGCTGGTGATGATCGGCGAGAACAGCCATCCGGCGGCACAGCGCGCCAATGAACTGCTGTGCGTGCACATCCGCGACGCGGCACTAGCCATCGTCAGGGACGCGGCGCATTTCATGATATCGACGCATGGCAAGGAGACCGCAAAGTTCATCGCCAGCCATGTGACCTGCCTCGAAGAGGTGCGGCCCCCGCGCATGGTGTCGCGCGACCGGGCTGATTGTCGGCGGGGTTGATTGCGCGCCGCGCTTACTCTTTCGGCACGCGGTTGCCCGCGATGGCGCGGGACATTACCTGCAGCAGGGTGCCGAGGCCGGCGACGGCAAGCACCCAGACGGCGAAGCGGCCCCACGGCACGAGGAAGTGCAAGGTGGTGGCAATGATGGCCGCCCACATGCCGGTGCACCAGATGCAGGCGACGAAGCCGGCCAGCAGCCCCGCCATCCGGTCGCCGGATTGCAGTTTGCGCCGCAGCGGCTCCAATATCTTGTCGAAGGTGACAAGGTGGATCAGCCGCAGACAGGCAAAGCCGAGCAAAGCGAGATCGAGGAATGTCAGCGCTGCCGGCTCGAAGGCGCCGAATTCCCGGATCAGCCAGACGCAGACGACAGCCAGCAGCAGAAAAGCGATGCTGGCCGCGATGCCGAAGATCGGCTCGGCCTCGCGCTTTGCCGCCTGCGCGGGGGTGTCGAATCTGGTATCGCTCACGGCCTGTCCCTGATGCTCCTGAACGGGACTAACGGTTGGGACCGCCGATCGTTCAGTGGCACCGGCCGCGCGCCGCGGCCGGGCCGTGCCGGTCTCGTTTAAGCCTTTTTATTGTAGTGGTAGAGCCGCATGACAAACTTCGGACGATCGCCCCTTGTTCGGCTCGCTACGGCGGGCACCATGGCGCTGTTGCTGGCCGCCTGCAGCGCCGGTGCTTCGCGCGACGAGCGGCTCGGCAAATTCCTGGTCGCGCCGGGCAAATACCGGCTTTACGACTGCGTGCAGCTCGCCCAAGTGTCGCAATATTACTTTGTTCGTGAAAGTGAATTGCGTGAGGCCAAGGCCAAGGCCGAAGCGGGACCGGGCGGCGGTTTTGTTTCGGCTGTTGCCTATGACGCGGAGTACGGCCAGGTCCGCGGCAATATCGACGAGCTGCGCCGCGAAGCGGCGGAAAAGAACTGTCCCGCGCTGCAGCCGCCGCCTCCCGCGCGAGGCACCGGCCGGGCGCCGGTGCGCTGAGCCGGTTCCGTCGCCGGGAACTTTTCACCGCGCCGGAACTTGTCGTCCGTGACAGCCGCACTGCCGCGGCGCGAACACGGGGCTCCTGCCATGGCTATCAGCCTTTTGGTCAGCATTCTGATCACCTTCCTGGTGATCGTGCTGGTGCTTTATCTCATCAACATGTTGCCGATCGACGGCCGTGCAAAGCAGATCGCGCGCATCATCGTCATCATCATCGGCGTGCTGTCGCTGCTCAAATATCTCGCCGTATTCTAGAACTGACGACCACGATCGGCGCACCGCCGTCGCTCCTTTGGGGCGGCCGGCGGTGCGTTTTATTTTCGCGCTACAGTTTCACGCCTCGCAGCCGCAACGCGTTGCCGACGACGCTGACCGATGACAGCGCCATCGCGGCGGCGGCGACGATAGGCGAGAGCAGCAGGCCGAACACCGGATAGAGAATGCCGGCGGCGACCGGCACCCCTGCGCTGTTGTAGATAAAGGCGAAGAACAGGTTCTGCCGGATATTGCGCATCACGGCTTCCGACAGCGCACGCGCCTTGACGATGCCCATCAGGTCGCCGCGCAGCAATGTGACGCCGGCGCTTTCGATGGCGACGTCCGAACCGGTGCCCATGGCGATGCCGACCTGCGCGGCGGCGAGCGCGGGCGCGTCGTTGACGCCGTCGCCGGCCATCGCGACGACACGGCCTTCGCGTGTCAGCTTCTCCACCACCGCGCTCTTCTGATCGGGCAACACTTCGGCCTCGACTTCCTTGATGCCGAGTTTGTTCGCGACCGCCTGCGCCGTGGTGCGGTTGTCGCCGGTGAGCATGACGACGCGGATGTTGTCGGCGGCGAGGCGCTTCAGCGCTTCCGCCGTGGTCGCCTTGATCGGATCGGCAATGGCCAGAACGCCGGCCGGCTTGCCGTTGACGGCGAGGAAGATGGCGGTGGCGCCGTCCCGGCGCTGCGCCTCGGCGGCGTCATGCAACGGTGCGGTGTCGATATTGAGTTCCTTGAGGAATGCCGGCGAGCCGAGCGCGATGCGCTTGCCGCTGACCATGCCGATGACGCCCTTGCCGGCGGGCGAGTCGAAGCCGCGCACCGGAGCGAGTTCGAGCTGGCGCTCCGCCGCAGCTTTCGCGATCGCCGCGGCCAGCGGATGCTCGCTGCCGCGTTCGACCGAGGCGGCGATGGTGAGCACCTGCGTTTCATCGAAGCCCTCGGCCGGAATAATGGCGACGACTTTCGGCTTGCCTTCGGTGAGCGTGCCGGTCTTGTCCACGACCAAGGTGTCGATCTTCTCCAGCCGCTCCAGCGCTTCGGCATTCTTGATCAGCACACCTTCCTGGGCGCCGCGGCCGACGCCGACCATGATCGACATCGGCGTCGCGAGGCCGAGCGCGCAGGGGCAGGCGATGATCAGCACGCTCACAGCGGCGACGAGGCCGTAAGACAGACGCGGCTCGGGCCCTAACAGCGCCCATGACGCGAAAGCGATGATCGCGACCGCGACCACAGCCGGCACGAACCAGCCGGCGACCTGATCGGCGAGGCGCTGGATCGGCGCGCGCGAGCGCTGCGCGCTCGCCACCATCTGCACGATCTGCGACAGCAAAGTATCGCGGCCGACCTTATCGGCGCGCATGACGAAGGAGCCGGAGGCGTTGATGGTGCCGCCGATGACGCGGGCATCCTTCTCCTTGGTGACGGGCATCGACTCGCCGGTGACCATGGACTCATCGACCGACGAGCGGCCCTCGAGCACGGTGCCATCGACCGGCACCTTGTCGCCGGGCCGCACGCGTAGTTTGTCGCCGGCGGCGATGGCGTCGAGCGAGACTTCCTCGTCGCTGCCGTCGTCCTTCACGCGGCGCGCCGTCTTCGGCGCGAGATTGAGCAGCGCCTTGATGGCGCCGGACGTCGCTTCGCGGGCGCGCAGTTCGAGCAATTGGCCGACGAGTACGAGGACGGTGATGACGGCGGCCGCCTCGAAATAGACGGCAACGGCGCCACCGTGACCGCGGAAGGCTTCGGGGAAGATGCCGGGCGCAAAAGTGGCGACGACGCTGTAGACATAGGCGACGCCAGTGCCCATCGCGATCAGCGTGAACATGTTGAGGTATCGGGTGACCAGCGACTGCCAGCCGCGCTCGAAGAACGGGTAGCCGGCCCACAGCACGACCGGGGTCGCGAAGGCGAACTGGAGGTAGTTCGACAAGGCCGGATCGACCCAGTTGTGTTCGCCGAACAGATGCGCGCCCATGTCGAGCACGAACACCGGCAAGGTCAGCGCGAGGCCGATCCAGAAGCGGCGGGTGAAATCGACGAGCTCGGGATTGGGCCCGCTGTCGGCCGTAGCAATCTCCGGTTCGAGCGCCATGCCGCAGATCGGGCAGGAGCCGGGGCCCTCCTGACGGATCTCCGGGTGCATCGGGCAGGTGTAGATCGCGCCTTCGATCACCGGCTCGGGCACGCGCGGCCCCAGGTATTTGCCCGGATTGGCGATGAATTTGGTGCGGCAGGAGGGATTGCAGAAATAATAGGTGCGGCCTTCATGACCGAAGGTCAGGTTTGCGGTGTGCGGATCGACCGTCATGCCGCACACGGGATCGATGACGCCGCCTTCGGCCGGCGCGTGCGCATGACCATGGTGGCTGTGATCGTGGCCGTGATGGTGGTGCGAATGATCGGTCATTGTCTCGTCCTGACGCGTCGCTGCGGTGCCTTGCAAGGGATACCCTGGGGGGGTATATAGACCCTATGGCAAAGCACAGCAAGTCCGACCCGGCGACCCATCGCACCGCCGCCCACAAGACCGACACGCTCAAGCGGCTCGGCCGGCTCGACGGCCAGGTGCGCGGCATCGCGCGTATGGTCGAGGAAGACCGCTACTGCATCGACATCGTCACGCAGATCGCCGCGGCGCGCGCCGCCTTGCGCAAAGTTGAAGAAGAAATCCTGCGCGAGCATGTCGCGCATTGCGTCGAACACGCCATCGCCTCCGGCGACAAGGCCGACCAGCGCCGCAAGGTCGCGGAGCTGATGGATGTCATGGGCCGGGCGGGGCGGTAGTGCGAGGCAGTAGCCCGGGTGGAGCGAAGCGCAACCCGGGACAACCGTCCCGGATTTCGCTGCGCTCATCCGGGCTACAATAGCTACTTCGTCGAGCAGCCCACCACGCTGTAAGCCGGGCAATAACCGAACACCGCCGTCAGAATGGGCACAACGCCGATCCAGCCGACCCAGGCCCAGCTCGTGCCCGGCGCGATATAGCCGAGCGCGAAGGCGATCAGTGCGATGCCGACGACAACCCGCGCAATGCGGTCGATGGTTCCTACGTTCGCAGTCATGGGCGTCCTCCGGTCAAGAAGGCGCAAGCTAGGCCCGGCCGCATGCGCTGCGCTTGACCTGGATCAACGGAAGCGTGCGGCTCAAAACGCCCAGCAGGAGCAGCCCAGCGCGCCCCAGAACGAGGTATCGTTTGCCGGCGCGTCAGCCCGCCAGGCACTGGCGTGGGCGTGGCCGTGAACGCCGCAATTGTTGGCGCAGCCGCAGGCGCTAAAGGCTAGCGGCTTGGCGGCCGATGCGGCGCGTGGCTGATAGCCGCCGAAGCTGCGCACCGGCGACCAGTCCGGCATGGCCGGCGGCAAGGGCGGCGCGAGGTCCTTGAATTCGGCGTCGCTGTGCACCGGCTCGCCGCCGAGCAATGTCAGTACCGAGGTGATGTCCTTGATGCTATCGTCCGGCACCGCGAAATAATCGTCCGAGAGCACGACGAGGTCGGCGAGTTGGCCGGCCTTGAGTTGACCCTTCTTGCCGGTCTCGGTGGAGAACCAGGTGTTCTCCACCGTCCACAGCCGCAGCGCGGTCTCGCGGTCGAGCCTGTTGGCCGCCGGATAGAGCGACAAGCCGCCGAGCGTTCTGCCTGTGACGAGCCAGGACAGCGACACCCACGGATTATACGAGGCGACGCGCGTCGCGTCGGTGCCGGCGCCAACCTTGACGCCCTTGTCGAGCATGCGGCGGATCGGCGGCGTGCGCTCGGCGGCGCGGTGGCCGTAGCGCTCGACGAAATACTCGCCCTGATAGGCCATGCGGTGCTGCACGGCGATGCCGCCACCGAGCGCGGCGATGCGGTCGATGTTGCGATCGTCGATGGTCTCGGCGTGATCGAACAGCCAGTGGGCGCCGCCGATCGGGATATCGCGATTGACCCTCTCGAATACGTCGAGCGCGCGGGTGATCGTTTCGTTGTAGGTCGCGTGCAGCCGCCACGGCCATTTGTTGGCAGCGAGCAGGCGCACGACCGGCTCGAGCTCGCTTTCCATCGTCGGCGGCATGGTGGGCCGCTCGACCTGGAAGTCCTCGAAGTCGGCCGCCGAATAGACAAGCATCTCGCCGGCGCCGTTGTGGCGATAGGTGTCGTCGCCCTGGCCGGGCGTCACCTGTTTGACCCAGCCGGAGAAGTCGGCGAGTTCGTCCTTCGGCTTCTGCGTAAAGAGATTGTAGGCAATGCGCACGGTAAGTTCGCCGGCGCGGTGCAGCTCCTCGATGATCCTGTAATCGTCGGGATAATTCTGAAAACCGCCGCCGGCATCGATCACGCTGGTGACGCCGAGGCGATTGACCTCACGCATGAAATGGCGCGTCGAGTTCTTCTGGTAGTCGGGCGGCAGCTTCGGTCCCTTGGCCAGAGTCGCGTAAAGGATCGTGGCGTTCGGCCTGGCGAGCAGCAACCCGGTCGGGTTGCCATGCGCGTCGCGCGCGATCTCGCCGCCGGGAAAATCCTTGGTGTTCTTGTCATAGCCGACGGCACGCAGCGCCGCGCCGTTGAGCAACGCACGGTCGTAAAGATGGAGGATGAACACCGGCGTGTCGGGCGCGGCGGCATTCAGCTCGTCCAAAGTCGGCAGCCGCTTTTCGGCGAACTGGTGCGCGGTGAAGCCGCCGACGACGCGGACCCATTGCGGCGCCGGCGTGCGCGCGACCTGTTCTTTCAACATGCGCATGGCGTCGGCGAGCGAGGCGACGCCGTCCCAGCGCAGCTCCATGTTGTAGTTCAGCCCGCCGCGGATGATGTGCATGTGGCTGTCGATCAGGCCGGGGATCACGCGGCGGCCCTTGAGATCGATGAGCTTCGTGGCGGGCGTTGCCCGCACCATCACATCGCGATCGCTGCCGATCGCGATGAAGCGGCCATTGGCAATGGCAGCGGCAGTGGCTTGAGGATTTTCGCGGTCGAGCGTGGAGAGCTTGCCGTTATAGAGAATGGTCGCGGCGGTCATGAAGGTCCGGGTGTGGCGGCGCGGGGCGCGCCTCAGGCGTAGCGCTGCCTAGCAAGTTTTGCGCCGGCGCCCAACGCCTCCAGTTTTGCTTCGGCAACCGAGCGGTGCATCGGCGCCATGCCGCAATTGGTGCTGCAGACGATGCGCTCCTTCGGCGCATATTTCATCACATCGGCGATGACGGAGGCGACCTTGTCCGGCGTCTCGACGATGTCAGTGGCGACGTCGATGACGCCGACCAGCAGGTCCTTGCCCTCGAGCAGCGACAACAGGTGCAGCGGCACGCGCGAGTTGATCGCTTCGAGCGAGATCTGATTGATGCGACTCCCGGCCAGCGCCGGGAAGATCTTTTCGTATTGCCGCCATTCCTCGCCGAGCGAGTTCTTCCAGTCGATATTGGCCTTGATGCCGTAGCCGTAACAGATATGTACGGCGGTGGTGCACTTCAGTCCGTTGATGGCGCGGTGCAGCGCCTCGATACCCCAGGTCGACACCTCGTCCATGAACACGTTGAAGGCCGGCTCGTCGAACTGAATGACGTCGACGCCGTCCTTCTCCAGCGCCTTGGCTTCGGCGTTGAGCAGATCGGCGAAGGCGAAGGCCATCTTGATCTTGTCGCCGTAATGCGCGTCGGCGACGGTGTCGGCGATGGTCATGGGGCCGGGCAGGGTGATCTTGAGCTGACGCGTGGTGTGCGCGCGGGCGTGCCGCGCTTCGGTTTCGTGCACGCGGCTCTTGAGCGTGAGCGCGCCGCGCACCACCGGCACCATCGCTTTGTAGCGATCGGCGCGAATGCCCATCTCGACCTTGTTCACGGTGTCGATGCCATCGACATATTCGAGGAAGCCGTGGACGAAATGTTGGCGCGACATCTCGCCGTCACAGACGACATCGATGCCGGCGTCTTCCTGTAGCTTGAGCATCAGCAGCGTGGCGTCGAGCTTGCCTTGCGCGAGGTCGGCGCCGTCCAGCCGCCACTTCGGCCACAGCTTGTCAGGCTCGGCGAGCCATGACGGTTTCGGCAGACTCCCGGCAATGGTGGTCGGAAACAGCATGGGAGACTCCTTGAGCTTCTTCTCGGATTCGTTCGGCGCGGCGCTCGCGTCAGTCACGCCGCCAGTTATAGACCCAATCATAGCGCTTCAGCAGCCGCTCGCCGCCGATCATGCGCATGACCAGATTGCGCGCCAGCGCTTCCGGGCCGGTGCCGCCATAGATCGAGCCCTGCTGGCGCGCGGTGCGCTGCACCCGCGCGGTGCGGACGCGGCGCAGCCGCTCATAGGCGCGCAGGCCGGTGGCCGGATGTTCGGCATGCTCTTTCAGCTTGTCGGCGAGTACGGCCGCGTCCTCGACCGCCATGCCGGCGCCTTGCGCCAGGAACGGCAGCATCGGATGCGCGGCATCGCCGATCAGCGTTACGGCGCCAGCGCCGCCGCCGAAAGGCGTCGCATTGTCGAACAGCGCCCATTTCAGCCAGCGCTGCGGAATGCCGATCAATTCGCGCACCGACTCGTGCCAGGTGAAGCGGGCGAAGTGGCGCAGGATTTCGGCGCGATCGCCGGGCGCATTCCAGCCGGCCTCGCTCCAGTTGTCGTTGACGATGCCGACAATATTGATCAGCGCGCCGGCTTTTACCGGATAGGCGACGAGATGCGCGTCCATGCCGAGAAACAGATGCACCGCCGGCGCGCGCAGATAATCGGGCACACTGTCCGCCGGCACCAGCGTGCGCCACGCCGTGCGGTGCGCGAAGACGGGCTTGCGGTGGTTCTTGAGCTTGTTGCCGACCGCCGACCAGATGCCGTCGGCGCCGATCAGCACCGCGCCGCGCTCGTCGACCAGTTGCTTGCCGCGGAAGGCCTGCACCGTGATGCCATTGGCGTGGCTGGCGTAGTCGTCGAAGCGGTGATCGAGCTTGATGTCGATGTCGATCATGTTGCGCGCGCCGCCCTCCAGCGCCGCCTGCAGGTCGCCGCGATGGATCACCCAGAACGGCGCGCCGTAGCGCCGCTCGGCGGTGTCGCCGAGCGGAATGCGGGCGATCTCGCGGCCGGAGCCGCCGGACATCACGCGGATCATCTGCGGCTTGACGACATACGGTTCGAGCCGGTCGCGCAGGCCGAGCTCGAACAGAATGCGGGTGGCGTTGGGAGAGAGCTGGATGCCGGCGCCGGTCTCTTCCAGCTTCGGCGCCTGCTCGAGAACGGTGGCGCGGAAGCCGGCCCGCGACAAGGTCATCGCCGTGGTCAGCCCGGCAATGCCGGCGCCCGCGACAATGACATGACGCGAGGGCGCCAAGACGCGGCCCCGGCCTTAGGCCGCGGCCAGCCGATAGGCGCATTCCGCCGGGATGGCGGCGTGCGGATCGAGCGAGGCATTGAAGCGATACAGCGTCGAGCAGTAGGGGCAGATGATCTCGTGTTCGTCGCCCATATCGAGGAAGACGTGCGGGTGGTCGTAAGGCGGCGTGGCGCCGACGCACATGAATTCGTGCGCGCCGATTTCGATCACCGGGACGCCCGGATCATTCTGGAAATGGGGGACAACGTGCTCCGCCATGGACCTCTGCCTTCGCCTTAAAGGGACCGATTTGCGCGCGCACCATAGCGACACCCCCGCCATATATCTAGCGGTGATGGTTCGTTAGTCTTGGGTCCAGGTTCGGTGGAACTGCGTTGATTCGGCAGGGTTTTCCTGGTGCTCGGGGGCGTGCGGCACCGCGCCAAGGCGGGTAATCCCCAGGCACCGGCTTTGCCGTGACGACAAGCGGTCGAATGATATGCGCGATGCGGAAGGTTTAGCGCCGAAGGCGGTGCGCAGGCAGCTCAGGCGCGAGCTGCGGCTGGCGCCGGTGTTGCTCGTCGCCGCGCTGCTGGCGGTGGCCGCCGCTTATATCCTGCCGCGTGGCATCGAGGCCGGCCATCTGTTCGCGATCGAGGACGACCCGGAGGCGATTGCCGCGCGGGCGCTGGATATAAGCTTCAACGCCGACCTCGCCAACCGAGAGATCGAGGCGGCGCTGGCGGCCAAGGATAGCGACCTTGCCCGGAGTTTCGTCGATCTGGCCGCCGACCGGCAGGTCGCGCTGGCGCCGGGGCTCGCGGACCGGGTCAATGTCGCGGTGGCCGAGGACGCCAGCGCCTCGCATGCGGCGCAGAGCTTCGCCTATGGCCTCGTCACCGGCGAGCCGGACGACATGGCGGGTCTGGCCGGTACCGCGCTCGGCGATCTGTTCGTGTTCGGCGATATCCGCGACGCGGTGCGCGAAGGCGCGCGGCTGGCGAGCGGGCAGGAGGCGGACGAACTCATTCTCGGCCTCGCCTGTGTCGGACTGGCGATCACCGCCGGCACTTACGTGACGGGTGGCCTTGCCGCGCCGGTGCGCATGGGCCTCACGGTGGCGAAGGCGGCGCGCCGGACCGGACGTCTTAGCGCCGGGCTGGCGTCACGCGTGTCGCGCATGATGCGCGGCGTCATCGACGGGCCCGCGCTGCGCCGCGCCGCGGGCAGCTTCTCGATCACCGAGCCGCAGCTTGCTGTGCGCGCGGCGCGCGGCGCGGTGAAGGTGGAACGTGCCGGCGGCCTCGTGGACATGGCGCGCAATGTCGGCCGCGTCCAGGCCAAGGCCGGCACGAAGGCGGCGCTCGACGGCCTCAAGATCGCGGAGACGCCGGCGGAGGTGGCGCGCGTCGCCAAACTTGCCGAGAAATCCGGCAGCCGTACCCGGGCGATTCTGAAAACAGCCGGCCGCGGCGCCATCGCGCTTTCGGTCGCCACGTTCAATCTCACGACCTGGATCGTCGGCGCGCTGTTCACGCTGCTGATGTTCATCGCCTCGCTCAAGAGCGCGACCGAGCGCGGCGCACGGCGCTATTTCCGCTGGCGCAAGCGGCGGCGGATGGATCGCGAGGCGGCGGCGACGTTTCCGGTGTGATTTGCTTCAGTTGGCTCGGCGGTCTATCTCACCGTCATGCCCGGCTTTATGCCGGGCATCCACGTCTTAGCCTTCAAAGCAAGACGTGGATGGCCGGGACAAGAGGGCGTTTACGCCCGTCTTTCGACGGGCTATGCCCGGCCATGACGGAGAGGATACGAATGCCCACCTTCCATAACGGCCCGGTCGAACTCGCCTACATCGACGAAGGATCCGGCGATCCGATCGTGCTCGTCCACGGCTTTGCCTCGACCAAGGAAATCAACTGGCTCAATCCGGGCTGGGTAACGACGCTGACGCGCGCCGGCTATCGCGTCATCGCGCTCGACGACCGCGGCCATGGCGCCTCCAGCAAGCTCTACGATCCGGCCGACTACGACACCGCCAAGATGGCCGATGACGTGCGCGCGCTGATGGACCATCTCGGCATCCAGCGCGCCGACGTCATGGGTTATTCGATGGGCGCGCGCATTACCGCCTTCCTCGCGTTCAAGCATCCGGAGCGCGTGCGCTCGGCGATCCTCGGCGGCCTCGGCATGCACCTGATCGATGGCGTCGGCCTGCCGACCACCATCGCCGATGCGCTGGAAGCGCCATCGCTCGACGACGTCACCGACAAGCAGGGCCGCGTCTTCCGCGCTTTCGCCGAGCAGACCAAATCGGACCGCAAGGCGCTGGCCGCCTGCATCCGCGGCTCGCGGCAGGTCATGTCGCGCGAGGAGTTCTCGTCGCTGAAGCCGCCGATCCTGATCGCGATCGGGACCAAGGACGACGTGGCGGGTTCGGCGCATGACCTGGCGGCGCTCATTCCGGGCGCCAAGGCGCTGGATATCCCGGACCGCGACCACATGCTTGCGGTCGGCGACAAGGTCTATAAGGCTGGCGTGCTGGAGTTTCTTAACCAGCGCCCTTGATGCTGCTCCCACAAAAAAGCCTAGCTGTTCTTCGGGTGTTCTCTGGCGCCGGGTGTGCTAAGGAATATCTGAGGGGTTGAGAGGTATTCGGAGAATAATATTCTATGGCGTTGCATCAGACCCGGGCTAAAGGACTCGACACCGTTGATCCTGTCTGGACCCGCATCCGCACCGAAGCCGAAGACATCGTGCGGCGCGAGCCCGAACTCGCCAGCCTGATCTATGAAAACATCCTGCACCACGACACGCTGGAGACTGCAGTCGCGCATCGCGTCAGCCAGCGCCTCGAACATTCCGATGTGTCGAGCGATCTGATCCGTCAGGCTTTCAGCGACGCCATCGAGGATCAGCCCTCGCTTGGCGATGATTTCCGCGCCGACATCGTCGCCACCATCGACCGCGATCCGGCGGCATCGCGGCTCATCGAGCCGGTTCTGTACTTCAAGGGTTTCCACGCCATCCAGACGCACCGGCTGGCGCACTGGCTGCTCAAGAAGGGCCGCAAGGATTTCGCGCTCTATCTGCAGAGCCGCTCGTCCGCGGCGTTCCAGTGCGACATCAATCCGGCGGCCAAGATCGGCCGCGGCATCTTCCTCGATCACGCCACCGGCCTCGTCGTCGGCGAGACCGCTGTGATCGACGACAATGTTTCCATCCTGCACGGCGTCACGCTCGGCGGCACCGGCAAGGAAAACGAAGATCGTCATCCGAAGATTCGCCAGGGCGTGATGATCGGCGCCGGCGCCAGCATTCTCGGCAATATCGAGATCGGGCGCTGCGCGCGCATTGCCGCCGGCTCCGTGGTGATCAAGCCGGTTCCGAACAACGTCACGGTGGCTGGCGTGCCGGCCAAGGTGGTGGGGGAGGCGGGGTGCTCCGAGCCGTCGCGGACCATGGACCAGATGCTGTCCGGGCTGATGCTGGACGGCTGAGTTCGTGTTGCCCCGCGATGGGTTGCGCTCGAGCGTCCAATCGGGCAACTAGCCCTGACATTCGATTGTTCAAGGAGCGGCCCGGTGGACGTCCAGGAAGTCTCAAAGCTCGACGCCTATCTGAAGAAGGTCTTCGGCAACCAGACCATTCGCGTGGTGCCGAAGTCGGATGAGGTGGCCGAAGTCTTCGCCGGCGAGGACGATCTCGGCGAACTGACGTCCGATGAGGACGAGGGCGAGAAGTCTTATAATTTCCGCATGGTCATCCAGGTGTCGAACGATCCGGCGATGCAGCCGATCCCGACGCTGAATGCCTATCTGCGCAAGAAGTTCGACAACGACAACATCCGCGTCGTGACGCGGCCGAAGAAGATGGACTCGCTCGAGGTCTATATCGGCGAAGACTTCCTCGGCGTCCTGTTCCTCGAGGCGGAGCGCGGCCGCAAGTCGTACATTCTCGAACTGCCGATCCTCGACTTCGATCTCGAGGACACGGGCGAGTAGTCACAGTTCGTCATTCCGGGACGGTGCGAAGCACCGGACCGCGGAATCCAGACAAGCCCTCATTTGTATCTGGATTCTGGATCGCAGCTTTTGCTGCGTCCGGAATGACCGCGAAGGTCAGTTCGCCGGCCGCCAGCGCGCCATCAGCTTGTCGATGCCGGCGGCGACGTTCTGCCAATCGGACAGCCATTCGCGCGGGAACCGGAAGGTGATGTCGGCGGCGCCGGCGCGTTTTTCAAGCAGGCAAGTGCCGGCATTGGCGACGCCCTGGCGCGAACAGCGCGTCAGGAATTGCTGCGTCGGATCGTAGACGAGGTCTTCGCCCTCATAGGGCGTCTCGGCGCGGAATGGATGGACGACGAGGCCATCGGGTCCCGACGCCTGGGTCTTCGACAAATAGCGCGGATAGATATTCTTGACGCGCTCGGCGAGCGGCAGCGCGCCGTCGTCGATCTGGATGAGCGCGAACAAGCGCTCGTTGGGATCGACCGGCTTGCCGTCGATCACCTTGATCGACGGATCGGGCGGGATCAGCGACGGCCACAGATAGGCGACGTCGATGCGATTCTTCGTGCCGGCATTGCGCTGGCTTGGAATGCGTACCGCCGCCGGCTCGATATTGAAGACCGTGCCTCCGACCGTGATCGGGATGGACGGCGCGTCGGTTGCGACCGGCGCATCGGGCCAGCGCGGCCACAGCACATAGGCCACGTAAACCGCCGCGACGATGCACGCAGCGGCGAACACCGCCACTGGCGCGACGAGGGGGCCGGCGTGCTTGCGGCGTTTGGCGACGCGGCGGCGCGAGGCGGGATGTTGCGCAATGGTGGCCATGGTCCCTTGAATTGCCACGGTCTGGTTAACGTTTCGTAAAGCGGTTAACCATCCATTAAGGATTGGCTGGCCCGGGGCGGGCCTTGCCGGTACCTCAACGGCTCGCGTGGCGTTGAGGCGTTCATGACCCCGGAATCTGTGCAGATGCTTCTGGCGCTGGCCTTCGGCTTTGCCGTGGCGGGCATGTCATGTTCGGCGTTTCAGCTTGCGACCAGCCGGCCGCCGAGTTTCACCATGCTGGCCAAGGGCCCGAGCGCGCAGGCGCTTGCCGCCGTGCCGCTGCTGATCGTCGCGGCGCCGTTCCTGATCATGCGCAACACGCTGATGGGGGCGCGTCACGAGGCCCGCCGCTTTCAGTTCGTGTTCCTCGCCACCCTCATTGCCGGCTTCTGGAGTCTGATGTCGGGCCAGGTGCTGGTGATGAGCCTGCGCGCCTGCGGCGTCGTTTAGTTTCTCTCGGCGTTCACGCCCGCGAACGGGTCGGCCGGGCTCTTCCATTTTACCTTTCATCCGGGCTAACTCGCGCTCCTGACAGGGAGTGCGACATGCCGATCTATGAACTTGACGGACAGGGCCCGGAATTTCCGGCCGAGGGCGAATACTGGGTGGCCGAGACCGCCGTGCTGATCGGCCGCGTGCGGCTCAAGCGCAATTCGAGCGTCTGGTTCGGCGCGGTCATCCGCGGCGACAATGAGTGGATCGAGCTCGGCGAGGGCTCGCAGATCCAGGACAACTGCACGCTCCACACCGACCCCGGCTATCCGATGGTCATCGGCAAGGATTGCGTCATCGGTCATCAGGTGATGCTGCATGGCTGCACCATCGGCGACAATTCACTGATCGGCATGAACGCCGTCGTGCTCAATGGCGCGAAGATCGGCGCCAACTCGCTGGTCGGCGCCGGCGCGCTGGTCACCGAGGGCAAGAGCTTCCCGGACAATTCGATGATCGTCGGCTCGCCCGCGCGCGCCATCCGCACGCTCGACGACAAGATGCTGGCGATGATCCGCGGCGGCGCGGATCATTACGTGAAGCGCTCGAAGCAGTACGCCAAGGGGCTGAAGCGGATCGGGTGAGGGCGCGGCTATCGACAAGCGGCAGGGAGCGGCGTCGCGGATTGCGTTCCCATGAATCGGGTTATTCGGATTGATCTGGGGCGTCGGCGCGCCCCGATCGCACGGTGCTTGCTTACCGTATACGCGCGATAGTTGAGCTGACCAGTCAGATGCAATAGCCTTCCCCTGGCGCTTCGGGGATGGCGGCATGATCAGTTCGGTCAGACGGGCGATTCGTCGCTTGCGGCATGAGACGCTGGATTTCGAACACCCGAGCGTCAAAGAGATTTCCGAGAAAATTGCCCAAGCTGATTTATCGGAAAGTCCTTTTCCCCATATCGTCGTCAACGACGTCTTGCCCTCACAGGTTTACGCCGCCGCAATAGATAACTGGCCTGCGCGTGGTGTTCTTGCTCCGAAGCGTGACGGCAGCGGCGGGTTTGGTTGCGACCTGATCTGGCAGGATTCCGTGCTCAACAAGCACGGCCCGTTCTGGCGCAATTTCGCAAGAACGATCGGGCAAAGCCTGATCGCCTCGGTCATCGCAAAATTCGAACCATACAACTCTCTAAGGTTCGGCCCGGAAAAGGATTACGGTGCAACCTTCGCCCTGTTCGAAAGCGGCAAGGATGCGCGCACGCCAGGCCCTCATACGCATCACGATCATGGTCCACACTGGGCGGCCACGTTTCTGCTTTTCATGGACGATGGGAGCAGAACAGATCGAGGCGAGGTCTTTTTGGCTCCGTCGCCGCAAGACATATGGCTCGACATCGTTTCCTCGCGAACTCAAGGTCTCCACCTGAAGCCGGTCAAATACATTCCTTTCGCAAGAAATACATTGCTCGCCTGGCTGGATGGCCCGATGTCGTTTCACGGAGCAGACCAGATCCCGGGCGATGACATCAATCGGCAATTGATGTTTCGGTGTCACATTTGGCGCGATCCGGTTTCCGTTTCGAAGCGGCTTGGCGCGTCGCCAAGACAGTTCCAGACCTACTGCATAGGACATGGAGCCGGCATCAGCGTGCACCTTCAGCAATTGGTTGATCGGCCCGGCAGCCCCATCGCGGCCCTTCGCAGGTTCGACACGCATTGAAATCGGGCTGCGGTCGGATCGGGTCGCTTCTTAGCAAGACTGTGCGCTGCCGACCGTGGCGACAGGAAGGCTGCTCACCTGTCGGGTCCCGACTGTTACTGGCTGCTTCCAAAAAAGTGCGGCCAGCCTTGGGGGAGGCTGGCCGCGCGCGTTCCCGGTCTGGGGACGGGGAGGGGTGGGGACGTGACCGGAAACGCGTATCCACACCGAAGTTGTTTGCTCAGATGAAAGCTCTCCCCAAGCCTCCTCTTACCGGGCCGAAACGGTGGCCGGTGCGTTGCGCGGCTCGCCGAGCGAGACCCACGTATTCTGGTCGGCCTGCGACTGGCGCTTGACGAACTTGTAGCCAGTCTGCGTCCACGGCAGGATCTGCGCTTCCTGATTGTCGAGGATGAACTCGCCGCGGTCGGTCTTGACCGTGAGCACGGCGTGGCCGTCGCCCTTCTTGTCGCGGACCACGGTGATCAGCAGAGCCTCACGCGGCCAGCCGGCCTGCATCAGCATGCGGCGCTTCACGAGCACGTAGTCCTCGCAATCGCCGTAGCCGTCCTCGGCGAAATTCCAGCGCTCGACGACACCCCAGTGCTCGATGTCGGTCACCGGCTTGATCGAGTCGTTGGCCCAGTTGTTGACCTTGATGAGGTCGTCCCAGGCCTTCGCCGTCAGCACGATGTCGCGCGGCGCGGAGGCCCTGGTGTTGCACTCGCCCCGGTATTCCTGACAGAAGTCCACCCAGCCGATCGGCGGGCGGGTCGTCTCGCCGACGGTCGCGAAGACCGGGCGGTTCGCCGCGTTGCTATTGCCGAGCGAAGCGTAGCGATCACCGGCGCTGGCCCCCGCCAGCGTGATGGTGATAGCCGCCGCCGCGATCGCCAACGTATTGGCGATCCGAATACAGCCTTTAGCAGAAGTAATCATGATGTTGTCCCTTCCCATTCGTCCCGGGACAACATTCGCAAAGATGTTTTTCGCCTCGCTGAAGTAATAAGATCAGTATTAAATGGAATTATCATCAAACAAGATGCGAATACTGTGAAAACTGAAGTCGAATTTGCCTAAAAAGCAATCGAGTACGATTTGTCTAAAACTCGAGACATTAGTCATCTGCGGCCCGCAAAACCGGGCGAAATCGCAGCGTCCAGCCGGCGCGGTTTACCTTGCGGGGGGCGGCCTGACGCGCTGGCGCGTGCACCGGGCGCGAAAAACCGGCCGGCGGCGTGCTTCAAAGAGCCTGCAATTTTAGCGGTGGCGGCGAGGATTGGTTGACCATGCCGCAATAAGGCCGTTCAGCCGTCGCCGCGACGGTCGCTTTCGGCCGCCGTTGTGGTAGCGCCCGCAAGCAAAATGCCGCGGCGCTGGACACGGCATTGGAAGGATTTGCGGTCGTGAAGGCTGGCTCAGTCGCCGGTGACGTTGTCTTCGATGAAGTCCGGGTGCTGCAGCCGGCTGAACTCGACGGCGAAGCCGCCCTCGATGTGGCGAACGACGCGGCCCGGCGTCTTGCCGAGGGTGATGGCGGCGCCGACCGGCGGCAGCAACTCGCTGGGCACGGCGACAGCAGCGCCGGAGGCGGAAAGGTCGATCACCCGGCAGGTGATGTTCTGGCCGTTCGGCAGGATCAGGCGCGCGCGCGCATTTTTCGGCGTGAAGCGGCCATGGCGGCGGTCTTCGGGCAGGTTGAGCATCTGCCGGTTGGCGAGCCAGGTGAGCTGCGCGGCGAGCTTGTCGCGCTTGCGCGCGGTCGCCGACACGGTCATCGCAAAGCCGTTGTCGAGCAGGCGGGCGATCTGGCCCTCGAGCCGGCCGAGATGATCGACATAGGCAATGACGCGTTCGCCGACATTACCTATGACCGGCGCCACCAGCGCCATGCCACCGGGCGACATGTTCACGACCTGGCAGGGATATTCGTTGCGGTCACTCAGCATATAACGGCCGAGCAGGTTGACCTTGACGCGCTGATGCCGCCGCCGCTCGTCGGCGAGCGGCAGAATTCTCGGTTGGGTCAGCGGCAATGCCATGGTCGGACGCAGCCTGGGGGTAAGGGGTTCCCGCTAGCCACGACCCTAGGTTCGTATTGTTAATGGTTGGTTAGTTGGTCTCGGGGTCCGGAAGGTCTTCCCGGCCGCCGCTATAGACCATCAGGCCGCGCCGCATCCGGCCGCCCTCGAGCAAGGCGGTGGGCGAGGCCTTGGCGGACAAGGTCTTGGGCCTGCCGAAGGGCAGGCGGGCCGTGGTTTGGGCGGGCGCGAGCGCCGGGCTGGCCGCAAAGGCGTCCATCTCGGGGCCGATGTGCCGCAGCGCGGTTAGGTGCAGTTCCACCACCGGCTTGCTCCCCAGCCAGTACGGCGCCGACAGCGGTGCCAGGACGCCGATCGCCCGGATCCGGGCGTGGCCGGCATGGGCGAGCGGCAGAAGCAGCATTTCCAGATCGACCGTCGCGCCGTCGCCGGCCAGGCCGGTCAGGCCCATGACGGCGCCGACCTGTTCCTTCGTCAGCGTCGCAGCCAGGGTCTCGATCGAATTCTGGTCCTCTTCGCCCCAGAGCGCGGTGAGGGCCTCGCCCTTGATCTCGCGGTTGAAC
Source organism: Pseudolabrys sp. (assembly GCA_035556455.1). Taxonomy (GTDB): domain Bacteria; phylum Pseudomonadota; class Alphaproteobacteria; order Rhizobiales; family Xanthobacteraceae; genus Pseudolabrys. Next base: position 1,458 of record DATMEX010000051.1, on the reverse strand, counting down.
AGGGCGCAGACACGGGTGCCGGCGAGGCGAAAGCGCCAGCGCTCGACGAAATCGGCGGCGAGCATCACCGTGTCGCCGAGCGCCTGGCGGATGTCGGCGGGGTCGATGTCGCCGCGCTCCGGCGCCGGCCGCATGCCGCGCTTCTCGTTCCAGTAAGTGTAAACCGCCTGCGATGATACATGCTTCATGGTGCGCCACCCTGTGCCGTGGCGAGACGTCCGGGCGTTCCGGCTGTACCCGTGCGGGACACATCGGACACCTTTCGCCGCGCCTGGCATGGCTGGAGCAGATCGCGTGCCGCCGCGGACAATGCGGCTAAACAGCGATGCATTAGCGTTAAAAACGCGCGGGGCGCGCTTGCGGCCCTGTCGCGAAACGCTTAACTCCATGTCGGGTCAACGGAATTTTCTCGTGCAACAACGCGAACCGCTGTTCAATCTCCCCACCGTCATTGTCGCATTGTTGGGCGTGCTGGCGCTCATCCACGGCGTGCGCGACTGGTTCCTCACCCAGGAAGAAGATGTCTGGGTTCTGCTCGACTTCGCGTTCATCCCGGCGCGCTACGATGCCAGCGTGGTGCCGGGCGGCGTTTTCCCCGGTGGCGCCGGCGCCGATGTGTGGAGCTTTGTCACTTACGCCTTTCTGCACGGCAGCTGGATGCATCTTGCCGTCAATGCGGTGTGGCTGATGGCGTTCGGTTCGCCGCTGGCGCGGCGGTTTGGCACGCTGCGCTTTCTCGCTTTCTTCGCCGTGACCGCGGCGGCGGGGGCGGCCATGCATCTCGTCACCAATGCCGGCTCGATCGCACCCATGGTCGGCGCGTCGGCATCGATCTCCGGCGCGATGGCGGCGACGATGCGCTTTGCCTTTCAGCGCGGCGGCCCGCTCGGGATGTGGCGCAACAATGACGACGATGCCTATCGCGTACCGGCCCTGTCGTTGACCGGCGCATTCAGCGACCCGCGGGTGCTGCTGTTTGTCGGCGTCTGGTTCGGTATCAATATCCTCTTCGGCCTGTGGTCGTCGCCGCTGACGGGCGAGGATCAGGTTGTCGCCTGGCAGGCGCATATCGGCGGGTTTCTCGCCGGCCTGTTGCTCTTCGCATGGTTCGATCCGGCGCCGCGCGAGATAGAGCCGCGCGATGATGTGGCGATGCACTAAGCAGCATAGGTGCTCTGCTCGACGCAAAGCCGTTTGCGCAGCGCAACTTATCGCAGCGCAGCGCAAGGCGCGGCGCATTGCCGCTTGACGGAACAGCAGCAGTGGCCTGATCGTTACAGCTGACCCGAGACTCGGACGACGAGAGCGCGGTCCAGCTCTTGGCGATTCCGGGTCGAGCTTCCTCTCGAAGCGTTCGGGAAGTCAGGAGGCTGCCATGAACGTGAAGACGATTCTGGCCGCTAAGGGCGGCGACGTTATCAGCATCGAACCGACGGCCGATCTTGCGGCCGCCGCGAA
>DATMEX010000050.1:0-18425 GCA_035556455.1 Pseudolabrys sp. | reverse complement strand
TCAGATGCGGGGCGGGGAGCGGTGGCCGGCAAGGGGCGTCGGAGATGCGGCGCAAATTCCCCTCCCGGCAGGTCCAAACCGCTCGGTCCCGGCGCACCTTGCCGTGCGTCACAAGGATATCATTGCGCGTGAATTATGAGGTGAGGTCCCAAAGGCCGCCCAAAAGGCGTTCGACGGACCGAACCGGCTCCTCACGCGCGGCGAATCCAACAGCGGTGGATAGGCGATCCTCTTAAAAGGGAAGCCTGAAATGGTCAGTTCACCGGGGGTCGAGCCGAGCAAGCCTTCAAAATACTGCGCGCGGAACGCCAAAGGCTCGGCAATTCCGTGGTGACTTGCTCGCGTGAATCTAACTCACACATCACGCGAGGCTGCGGGGCTGCTTGAGCCCCGGCGTTCCGCGCGCCCTCGTTATTCAAAGGGTGCTGGCGATGCGAAATGGGAATGCGGCCTGCCCGGGGCCGATCAAACAATGCGGGCGATGACGCACGTCTCCACCGCCGCTGTTTGACAATTGCATATGGAAACCGGCCCGTCGCGTCACACGGCCGACTTATTCCCGGCGTTGATCGGATCCGGACTGACGGAGAAGACCATGCGGCGTGTCGTGACGATGATGGCCTTGCTGGCGGCGGCAACTCCTGCCCTCGCCGAAGACCTCTTCGCCAACCGGCCCGCTTTCTCGCCGGCCGAAGTGCCGGCGCAATCGTCGGCGCACTGCGATGCGTTGCGGACCATGGCCGAAGGCGTGCCCGACGGCCGCGAGCGCATCGACCTGTCGATCGGCGGCAAGCTCACTTTGGTCAGGACCGACGGCGCGCTCTGGTATCTCGTGGTCTGCTCCGACCTGCGCGTGATGTGCGTGACTTACGAAGGCAATGACATGAAGGTCGGCGACAGCGTCGAATTTCGCGGCGCCTATCGTCGCCTCGATCGCAATCATGTCGTGCTCGATCCGTGTCTGGCGACGGCAGAGCCAAAATGAGTTCGAGCACGGCCGGCTGAGCAGCCATTGATCCGCATCAATGCCGGCGCGTGAAGCGGGGCCGATTATTCGACGACAGCCAGAATAAACAAGTATGCCTCATAAGGAGAAATCGCCATGAAATATACGATGGCGTCGGCTCTCTTCACCCGCACGAGGGCGGCAGTGTGCGCCGCCGCGCTTCTCATCGGCACGGCCGCGCCCGTTACCGCCGCGCCGGTGCCGTCGAGCATTGCCGCACTCAGGTCCGCGACCGCCCCCGATATCATCGACGTTCGCTACCGCGGCCGAGGCGGCGCCGGCATCGCTGCCGGCATTGCCGGCGGCCTGATCCTCGGCGGCATCATCGCCTCGCAGCCGCGTTATTATTACGGACCGCGCGGCTATTATTACGATTACTACTATGGCGGTCCGCCGCCGTTGTTCTATGGACCGCAAGTGTTTTATCCGCCCGGCCATTACGGTCCGCTGGTGGGACCGGGTTATGGCCCGCCGGACTGGGTGGCCTATTGCTTCTCGCGCTACCGCTCGTTCGATCCCGCGTCCGGCACCTATATGGGCTATGACGGCCGACGGCATGTATGCCGCTAGAGACTTGCAACAGCCGCAAAAAAATGCCCGGCGCGATGGCCGGGCATTTTCTATCGTGTGAAAGCGGACGCCGCTCAGTCGTCGCGGTAAACCTTTTCGCGGCGCTCGTGGCGCTCCTGCGCCTCGACCGACAAGGTCGCGATCGGCCGGGCCTCGAGACGACGCAGGGAGATTGGCTCGCCGGTCTCCTCGCAGTAGCCGTAGCTACCGTCTTCGATCCGGGCGAGCGCCTCGTCGATCTTGGAGATCAGCTTGCGCTGCCGGTCACGGGCCCGCAGCTCGATGGAGCGATCGGTTTCGGACGAGGCTCGATCGGCCAGATCCGGATGATTCTGGTTCTCTTCCTGGAGGTGCTGGAGTGTTTCCTTCGCCTCCTTCAGGATATCCTCACGCCATTGCAGCAGCTTCGCGCGAAAATATTCGCGCTGACGTTCATTCATGAACGGCTCCTTATCGGACGGCCGATAAGGCTTCACCTTCGCCAACATCCCACCGACTCCCATCGTGTTCTTTTGACCGCTAGTGTCCGGCCGTTTTTTTTGCGCCGCTTTTTTCTGTTGCCGCGAGAAGTCCCCTCCCGATGGCGGTGGCTTATATACCGCCCAACGTGAAGCGACAATATCCTCGCAAGCCCAGTGGACTGCCAGAATATTGTGAAAGTTCAATGACTTGTGCGAGAGGCCGACGAACGGCCAGTACTACCGCAGCTAGCGGCGGGCGACTTTTGCGAGTTCCACGGCCACACGCAGGTCGATTTCGGCCATGACCCCGTCGAGTCCAGGATCGCCCGTGCCATCGGTCAGGCCCTGAGCCGCCACCTTGAGCCGCGCGATGGTCGCGGTGTCGAGTGTCCCGCCGATCATGCCGAGCTTGAGTTCGTCGAGAACGTCGAGCGCCGTTCGACCTCTGGCCACGGCTCGCTTCTTCTTCTCCGTCGGGTCCTCGACTCCCTGCAGCGCCAGCAGGCTGTCCAGGCCAGCGACCGACCGCAGTGAGGTCGTCGGCGCCGGAGTCGATGTCGGCTCGAACGCGGAAAGACTGAAGGTGCCGCCCGATCCCGCGCGGCGCGCGGCGGTTGGGTTGGCCGATAGCGCGGCCGCGTTCGATCCGGTGATGCGCATGGCGCCTTGCTTGATCCCGATGGTGACGCGAGCGCTCCCCGCCCGCGCTACGACGCAAAACGCCCCTGTACGCCAGTGAACCTGCGCCGCTTATGGTTAATGGGTCGTAAACGTCCCGGCAGTTTTTGCCGGGCGGGACGGTTACTGCCGGGTTAAGCGCTCATCCGCCATCCGCCGCCGGATTAAAAAACAGCGCACCATCAAAGTCTTAGTCATGTGCGCAGCGTTGGCACGGCGTTCGCATCACTCCCTTGCAAGTCAAACGTCACATTGGGGAGCAGTGATGACGCCGACGTTCCGAACCGCCTTCGTGGCGGCACTCTTGAGCCTGTTCACCCTGGCAAACGCCGGGGCGACGTCGCGCATCAAGGATCTCGCCAATATCGAAGGCGTGCGTCAGAACCAGCTCATTGGCTACGGCCTGGTGGTCGGCCTGAACGGCACTGGCGACACGCTCAACAATATCCCGTTCACCCGGCAGTCGCTGCAGGCGATGCTGGAGCGCCTCGGCGTCAATATCCGCGGCCAGACCCTGCGCACCGGCAACGTCGCCGCGGTGATGGTCACCGCCAACCTGCCGGCCTTCGCGACGCAGGGCACGCGGATCGACGTCACCGTCTCGTCGCTCGGCGACGCCAAGAGCCTGCAGGGCGGCATGCTGCTTGTTACGCCGCTGCTCGGCGCCGACGGCAATGTCTATGCCGTCGGTCAGGGCTCGCTGGCGATCGGCGGTTTCCAGGTCGAAGGCGAAGCCGCCAAGATCACGCGCGGCGTGCCGACCGTCGGCCGCATCGCCAATGGCGCTTTGATCGAGCGCGAAATCGACTTCAATCTCAATCGCCAGAGCCAGTTGCGCATGGCGCTGCGCAATCCGGACTTCACCACCGCCAAGCGCATCGCCGCGGCGATCAACGATTATATCGGCGTGCCGACCGCGGAATCGCTCGACCCCGGCACCGTCGGCATCACCGTGCCGAACCAGTACAAGGGCAATGTCATCTCGCTGCTGACCGAAATCGAGCAGTTGCAGATCGACCCCGACACGGCGGCCAAGATCGTCATCGACGAGCGATCGGGCATCATTGTCATGGGCCGCGACGTGCGCGTCTCCATGGTCGCGGTGGCGCAGGGTAACCTGACCGTCACCATCTCCGAGACGCCGCAGGTCAGCCAACCCAATCCCTTCGCGCCGCGCGGCGCGCAGACCGTGGTCGTGCCGCGCACGCGGATCGGCGTGCAGGAAACCGGCAAGCAGCTCGCTGTGGTGCATGACGGCATCTCGCTGCAGCAATTGGTCGACGGGCTCAACGCTCTCGGCATCGGCCCGCGCGACATGATCGCGATCCTGCAGGCGATCAAATCGTCCGGCGCCATCCAGGCCGACATCGAGGTGATGTGATGAGCGGTCTCGGCGGCATCTCGCTTCCCCTGCCCGGCCAGTCGGCCACTGACCTGCTCAAGAGCCAGACCAGCACTGTGAGGGGCAAGTCCGACTATCATTTCACGGCCGAACAGACGAAGGCGCGCGCCAAAAAGTCGTCGGAAGACTTCGAGGCTGTGTTTCTGAACAACATGTTCCAGCAGATGTTTACCGGCATCGACGGCGAAGGCCCGTTCGGCGGCGGCGGCGGCACCGGCGTTTGGCGCTCGTTTCTGACCGATGAATACGCCAAGAACTTCGCGAAGGCCGGCGGCATCGGTATTGCCGACCAGGTCTACAAAACCCTGCTCGCCCAACAGGAGATCCGCTCGTGACGCATCCGTTTCGCGCCGCTGCGCCCGCCCCGAAGCCAGCGTCGTTCAAGTCGGCGGACGAGGCCGCAAACGCCATCGCCCGGCTCACCGCGATCATGGACCGGCTCGAAGCCCTGGTGAATGAAGAAACGGCGCGGGTCCGCTCCGGCCAGTTACGCGCCGCGATCGATCTCGATGAGGAAAAGATCGAACTGGCGCGGATCTTCGCCGCCGAAAGCGAGCGGATGCGGGCCTCGGCCACAATGGTTTCCACTTCGTTACCGGGTGCACTCGAGCGTCTTCAGGCCCGCCACGAGTCATTCCGCAATCTGCTACAGATGAACCTCACCGTACTCGCCACGGCGCATGCGGTATCCGAAGGCATCATCCGCGGCGTCTCCGGCGAGCTTACCCGCAAGCAGACGCCCTCGACCTACGGGGCCAATGGCCGAGCCAATCAACCGCCGCCGAGCGCCGCGCAGCCTTTGTCGGTCAGCCGCTCGCTCTGATTTACAAACAGACTGTTTGAGAACGGAATTGGCCGGCCTTTAAGGGCCGGCGATGTACGCATTTTTTATACAAGTTATCGGGCCGTGAAGAAAAACGGCATCCGGCTTTGCCTTGTTTTTCCGGCGGCATAGCCGGTTAACCACCGGCTTTTACGATCCGTTACGCACTTCGTGCGAGGGTCCAATTCGACGCTCATGCCGCCGAAGGCTGGCCTGTGCTCGATCGCCAGAATGGCAAACCAGAAAGGTTGATTTAATATGGCTAACGGTATCACTCTGTCCGCCGGCGTGCGGGCGAACCTGCTCTCGCTGCAGAACACCGCGCAGCTGATGCAGACCACCCAGAACCGCCTTGCCACCGGCAAGAAGGTCAACTCCGCTCTCGACAACCCGCTGAACTTCTTCACGTCGCAGTCGCTGCATAGCCGCGCTGGCGATCTGAACGCGCTGCTCGACTCGATGTCGAACGGCATTCAGACCATCCAGGCCGCCAACAACGGTCTGAGCTCGATCACCGCGACCGTGCAGTCGATGCAGTCGACCCTGAACCAGGCCCTGCAGGACAAGTCGTTCCAGACCGCCTCCTACACCCTCGGCACTGCGACCTCCGGCAACATCTCGTTCTCGGGCGGTTCGGTTGGCACGACCCCGGTCAGCGTCAACCTGATGAGCGCTGGCTCGACGGTCAACGCCACCAACGCCGTCGCCACTGCCGGCTCGGCCCTCAGCGCGATCGACGTTGGCACCCACGCCGCCACCGCCGGCACCTTCACCGCCGGCGCGGCGGTCGGTACTGCGGCCACTGCGGCTTCGATCACCGGTGCCAACCAGGCCGCCGATGAAATCGACGCTTCGGGCGGCGCGATCACCTTCGACATCGCGGTCGACGGCGGCGCGGCTGTCACCGTGACGCTCGCCACCAACGGCGGCACCAACAGCGACGGCAAGTACACTGCCTCCGACATCACCGCTGCGATCAACGGCGCGCTTACCGGCGCTTCGCAGACGACGTCGGTCACCGCCTCGTTCAACGGTACGCACGGCCTGGTGCTGACGTCGAACTCGACGGGCGCCGGCAGTTCGCTGACCGTCTCCGACGGCTCGGGCGGCGCCTCCGCCGGCATCGGCTTCACCAACGGCGGTGGCGGCTCCACCGACACCGGCGCTGCTGCCACCACGACGATGGACCTCAGCGGTGGTTCCGACGCGCTCAGCTTCACGCTGAACGTTGACGGCACCAACCACAACGTGACGATCGACGCCGCGGCCGTGACTGCCTACAACACCGCGAACTCGACCTCGTTGAGCGCCGGTGCCCTGTCGGCGGCCGATCTTGCCAACCTGATCAATGCCCAGGTCGGCTCGAACGTCGCGTCGAACGCCAGTGGCTCGCTGGCCTTCACCTCGACCACGACGGGCACGGGCTCGAACGTGACGCTGACGGCCTTCTCGCAGACGGCCACGGCGGGCACCAGCGGCCTTGCCAACCACGCCATCGCCAGCGGCTCCGCGGCCGTGACCGGCGCCGACCGTACCTTCGACATCAATGGCCAGACGGTCACGCTGTCGACGACCGGTGGCACCGGCGGCAACGGCAACTACTCCGCTGCCGACATCGTCAGCGCGATCAACACTCAGGTCGGCGCCAGCGCCGGCGTGACCGCCAGCCTCAACGGCACCGGCCATCTGGTCTTGACCAGCACCGGCACTGCCGGCGCTGCGGACGCGATCACCGTCAACAACTTCAGCTCCGGCGACGCCACCTCTCTCGGCTTCGCGGGCGCGACGGCGACTGCTAACGGCTCCGACGCCACCGTGTCGGGCGGCACGCAGAAGACGGTTGACCAACTGGTCTCCGAAATCAACGCCAACACCTCGTTGACCGGTAAGGTCGTTGCCTCGAACGACAACGGCAAGCTGCGCGTCCAGAACATCTCGACGAGCGGCCTCACCGTCACCGGTGCGAGCTCGACCACCGTCAACGGCTCGGGCTCCTCGACGACCATCAACGGCAACGACGTCCGTAAGGGCCTCGTGCAGCAGTTCAACACGCTGCGCGATCAGCTCGACAAGTTCGCCGATGACTCGTCGTACAACGGTGTCAACCTGCTGCATGGCGACAACCTGAAGCTGACCCTGAACGAAACCGGCACCTCGGCCCTGAACATCCAGGCCAAGGACGCGAACGGCAACGTTCTGGCCATCAACAGCACCACCCTCGGCATCGCGTCTTCGACCAACGCGGAGTTCGACTCGGACACGAACCTGAACACCAAGCTCGACTCGCTCACCAAGGCGCTGTCGACCTTGCGTTCGCAGGCGTCGTCCTTCGGTTCGAACCTGTCGGTCGTGCAGAACCGTCAGAACTTCACGAAGTCGATGATCAACACCCTGCAGACCGGCGGCGACAACCTCATCCTCGCCGACACCAACGAAGAAGGTGCCAACCTGCTCGCCCTGCAGACCCGTCAGTCGCTGTCCACCACGGCGCTGTCGCTGTCCGCTCAGGCCGACCAGGCGGTGCTGTCGCTCTTCGGCTAAGCCGAAAAGCTGCAGATCCACGATTTGGCGGAACGGCGGGGCCTCGGCCCCGCCGTTTTCTTTTGCGCATAGCGCGTCGGCCACGCCGGCGCTTGCGCCTGCGGTCACGCGGCCGGAGAGCGGCCCAAGGCGCCCGGCCGCAGCGTGTACCCCTGAAGCATCTGATTTCCCTGACTTAAAGAACCCGCCATGGCGCTCTGTCGGGGGCGCGCCATCACCAAAACATGGTTAATCATGTGTTTACGGTTAATCTTTCATTAAGGATAAATCTTTATGAAATCTTAGGCGGCCATGGTTGTCCGCGTTGCTCAATGCGAGCGCTGCCGCAAGCCGCTTCGTGTTCCAACGTCAGAACAACAAACTAAGAGATTAACATGGCCAATGGCGTCATCCTGTCCGCCGGCGTGCGGGCAAACCTGCTCTCGCTGCAGAACACCGCGCAGCTGATGCAGACCACCCAGAACCGCCTTGCCACGGGCAAGAAGGTCAACTCGGCCCTCGACAACCCGATCAATTTCTTCACCTCGCAGGCGCTGCAAAGCCGTGCCGGCGATTTGAATTCGCTGCTCGACTCGATGTCGAACGGCATTCAGACCATCCAGGCGGCCAATAACGGCCTGACCTCGATCACCGCGACCGTGCAGTCGATGCAATCGGCGCTGAACCAGGCCCGGCAGGACTCGTCCTGGCAGAGCTCCACATTCAAGATCGACGCGGCGACGATCGGCACCGGCACGATCAAGAACCTGTCGTTCTCGGGCGGCGCCGTCACCGGCACCGTCAATGTCCCGATCAACAGCATTACCACCGTCGGCACCCAGTCGACGCTGTCAACCACGGCGCCATATCTCGCTCCGAGCGTCGCCAATCCGGCCTCGGTCCAGAGCGGTCCGTTCTACGGGCTGAGCGGTGGCTCGACCTACACCTTCAAGGTCAACGGCCAGGACATCACCCTGACCAGTTCCCCAACAGGCACCCAGTCGGGCGACACGCTGGCTCACGCCAGGACGTCGATCCAGACCCAGCTCGATGCCCGCTTCGGCGCCGGCGCTTTTACCGTCGGCTCGAACATCGCCGGCGACGGCTTCAGCATCGTCGGCAACACCAACGGCACCAACGACGTCAACATCAGCAGCCAGAACGGCACCGGCGGCCCCGCGACGCAGGCAAGCTTTGCCGGCGGGGCCTTTACCGGCCTGGGCGTAGGCGAGACCTATAGCTTCGATTTCAGCGACGGCACCACGACCACCGGCATCACGCTCAACAACACCACTGGCAACAACCTCGCCAACGCCGTTATCGAGATTCAGAATCAACTGGATACGGCATATGGCGCCGGCCAATACACGGTCTCGGCGAACGGAGCGCCCGGCATCACGATCACAGGCCTTGCCGACGGCTCCAACAGCTTCACAATCAGTAACCAGGCCGCAGGCGGCGGCGCGGCGGCCGCCAATATGGGCCTGAACACGACTCCGCAGACTGCGTCCGGCACCGTCGCCAACAACACCGCTGGCCTTGGCCTCGGCGCAACGCCACAGACCAGTTACGGCGTCCCGGCCGACCCCTACGAGTTCACCGTCAATGGCGCGGCTGTGACGGTAGCGCCCGGCGCCGGCCTTGCCACGGCAATTTCGAGCATCAATGCGCAGCTCACCTCGGCGAACAGCAAATTCCAGGCCTTCGACAACGGCGGCTCGCTCGGCATTCGCGAAATCTCGGCGGAAGGCACCACACTGACGATCGGCGGGGCGGACGCCACCTCGCTGTTCGGCGCGACTTTGACTGACACCGGCACCGCCACCGGCACTGCCGGTGTCAAAACCGTCGATGAGCTCGTGGCGGCGATCAATACCAACCCGGACCTGGTCGGCAAGGTGAAGGCGCTCAACGACAGCGGCACCTTGCGCATCACAAACCTGTCGCTGACCGAACTGACGCTCACCGGCGCAAACACGACGGCCATCGACGGCGGCACCGGTACGCAGACTATCGCCGGCAACTACGTCCGCAAGGGGCTCGTGCAACAGTTCAACACGCTGCGCGACCAGCTCAACAAGTACGCCACCGACGCCTCCTACAACGGCATCAACCTGCTGTCGGGCGACAATCTGAGACTGATGCTGAATGAGAACGGCTCGTCCAACATCAATATCCAGGCCCGGGATGAGAACGGCGATCCGCTGACCATTTCGGCAACCACCCTCAACATCAACGTCGCCGAGAACTCGGACTTCGACTCGAACGACACGATCAACAACATGGTCGTCAATCTGACCAAATCGCTGGCGACCCTGCGGTCCCAGGGCTCGGCCTTCGGCCTGAACCTGTCGACGGTGCAGAACCGTCAGGACTTCACCAAGACCATGATCAACACGCTGCAGGTCGGCGCCGACAATCTCGTCCTGGCCGACACCAACGAGGAAGGCGCCAACCTGCTCGCGCTGCAGACCCGCCAGTCGCTGTCCACCACAGCGCTGTCGCTGTCTGCCCAGGCCGACCAGGCGGTCCTATCGCTGTTCCAATAACGCCTTTAAAATCATACACTTGCCCAAAAGGGCGGCGCTTTGGCGCCGCCCTTTTCTTTTCGACATTCCATGCGGGCGCCGGCTTCAGCCGTTATAATACCGCCGAACGCAACGTGGATTCGGACCCTATGGCCCTCAAAGTCGAGCTCAAACCCGGCGAACGCATCCTCATCGGAGAGTGCGTCATTACCAATTCAGACCGGCGCACGACCTTCCTGATCGACGGCAAGGTCCCGATCATCCGCGAGAAGGACATCATGACGTCGGATCAGGCCGACACCGCGGCCAAGCGCATCTATCTGTCGATCCTGCTGATGTATACGTCCCGCGAGCCGAGCGAGCAGCACGCGACCTATTTTGCGCTGGTCCGCGACATCGTCCAGGCCGCACCAAGTACTTGGCCGCAAATAGAAAATATCAATAATCATATCTTAACGGGAGATCTTTACAAAGCTCTGAAGCAGGCCCGACAGTTGATTCAGTACGAGCAGGAGTTAATGAATGACGCAAGCGGCACAAGCGTACGGCAAGGTGGCAAGACAGGTCGCCACGCCCCGCGAGATGGAGGCCGATAAGCTTTTATATGCGGCGCAACAACTGGCCGCTGTCCGCGACGCATGGGATGCCAAGCGAATCGAACTCGATGCCGCGCTTCTTAACAACCGCAAACTCTGGTCCGTCCTGATAACCACGGTAACGCGCCCGGAAAATCCCCTGCCGCCCGAGGTCCGTCAGAACGTCGCCAATATTGGTATCTTTGTCTTGAAGCAGACGGTCGAACTGATGAACGACCCCAGGCCGGAAAAGCTCGGCTCGCTGATCAACATCAACCGCGAACTCGCCGCCGGCCTCCTCGCCCGCGCCTGATCGGCCAATAACCCAGATTAAAAAGCCGCGGCCAGGCCGCGGCTTTTTCGTATTCGGGGGTCGTTGTCAGATATCAGCGGCAGACGCCTCAGCGCCTATCGCACGTAATTCACCAAACTCATCTGGTACATCATGGACGTGACCTGCATGCTGGCCTGCAGGCGGGTCTGCAGGGCGAGAATCTGGGCGCCCACTTCCGTGTCGTTGACACCTTCGATCTGCGTCAGGAATTCCTGAAGCGTGGTGTTCTGCTGAGTATGCCGGTTTTTCGCAGCATCGATCGAAATCTGCGCGGTAGCCATATCCGTTGTGACGTCCGCCAGCTTCTGTTCGCCAGGCCGGCCGTTCAGACCCGTCGTCAGTCGTGAGTTCAGTTCCTGGCTAAGATCAACGCCATTCGGCGTGGTCGATGTAATGGAGATCGCGGCCAGCGTCGCCACATTCTGTATTACCGCACGCAGACCCTGCTCGTTGGCGCGCACGCCGTAGCCGACCGACAGGGACGGATCGACCAGCGCGGTGGCCGTTTGCCGCGCCGGATCGCTACCCGCGTCTCCCGTGTACCAGATCACGGTATCGGCAGATGAGCCGGTCCGGGTCGCCGTGGCTGTATCAAAAGGCGGGCCGTCTATGCGCACGGGCGGATGATTGGCATCGGCATCGAAGAATTCGTTCGAGGCCTGCACCGCGGAAGCCGCCGTCAATGCCGTAGAGCCAAGCGTCTGGACTGCGGAGGTCAGCGCCGTGGTCAGATTGGCGGTGGTGTCGCTCGGCAGCGTGCCGATCGTGAACTGATTGGCGCCGGGGGGATCATCGGTCGTCGCGGTCAGCGTCACGCTGCTGGTGGTGCCATCCGGCATCGTAAACCGCACCGTCAGGCTCTCACCGGCATTTGGATTGCCGCTACCAAGATTGACGTCGAGAGCAGCCGGCGACCCGGTCGGACCATTGACGACGGCGTTGGTGAGGTTCGACGAGACCGACGCCAGCTTGAAGCCGAACGGCGACACCGCGTCCTCGGCGACATTGACCGACGATAGCGTCGGGTTGGTGATGTCGAGGCGCCCCAACCCGTCGGAACCGAGATCGGCCTGCCGGCGCTCACTGATGACCTGCAGAAGGCCGGCGCGCGAACCGTCCCCGTTGAGAATATGATCGGCGGATTCAACCGGCGGGCTATCCGTCTGCTTGCCGCCGAAGATATAGCGACCGCCAACCTGCGTATTGAGAAGTCCGGACAATTCGTCGAGCGAGTACCGGGCCGTCGTCTGCACCTGGCTTGCGCCGCCGACCCCGGCGACGTTGGTCGCCTGAAACATGGCGGATTTCGTGTTGGTCACAACCTTGGCCATACTGCTCAGCGCGGTCTGGGCAAGATTGATGCGGGTTGACGCCGTCTGCCCCGTAGCGTCGTAGCTCTCGATCGCCGAAAGCTGGGAGCGCAAAGTGATCGACACGCCGCGCTGCACGCCGAGACCGGCATAAGTGTCGGACTTCTGGCCCGTGCTGATCTGACGCGTGAGATCGTCAAGCTGCGCGCGCAGATTCACCAGCGACTGCAACATCTGCGTCGAACGGCCGTTGATCGATGCCACAGTCATTTCAGCCTCACAGTTTCATCAGCAAGTCGAGCATGTCTTTGACCACGGACATGACCCGCGCATTCGCGGCATAGGCATTCTGCAACGTCAGAAGATTGGCCATCTCCTGATCGATATTGACGCTGGCTGCGTCATCGAAGCGCTGCTGGAGCGAATTCAGAACGACATCCTGGCCCTGCTTGAGACTGGCCGCTGCATCGGCGTTCTGACCCTGCAGGCTGATCACCTGGCGCAGATAAGTCGACATTGTACCCGAGAATGGCGCGCCCGAGGTGCCGATGCCGGTACCCGGCGGGAAAAGCTGCGTGGCACTGGTCAGTTGCTTGTAAAGAAAGTCAGGCCGCGTCGAATCGCCGGACGCCACGCCGGACGCATACTTCACCAGCGCGGACGGATCCGCGATCAGCGAGACGTTGACCGCGATGCGCCCGGCGAGCCCCGTGATTTGCGAGCCCACCCCGTCGACCGCCCCGGAATAGATCGACGTACCATCGGTAAAGAACGGCATCTGGCTCGTGCCGTTCGCCATGGACGTGGCGGTCTTGGTCGTCGTCACGTTGCTGATGTTGACGATATTGCCGGCGCCGTCGTCGAGGATACGCAGCGTCGAGCCGGACGGGTTCGACGACACCATCCCGGTCGAGCTGAGCGCCGCGGCAATCTGCCCGAAGACCGTGGTCATGCCGCTGGAAAAGTCGATCCCGACGACCTTGTCGTTCGGGTTGGCCGTAGCGTCGTTCGACAGGGGCAGCGCCTTCGGGTCGTCGACGCGCATCAGCGTGAGCGTCCGCGGCGTATTGGTCAGCCCGTCGGAGTAGTTGATGGTGATGGTATTGCCGGCCGACAGACCGCTGATATCAATGTCGAAGCCGCTCTGCGGTCCCGAGGTAACCGCGGTTCCCGAAGCAGTCGTATTGGATAGCGCACTTGCCATCACGGCTGCGAGGCCGTCGAGCTGATTCTGCGCCTGCACCAGATCGTGGTCGCGCATCTGCAGATAGCTGGCAATCTTGCCGGAACGAATAGCGTTGGTCTGTATGAGGTCGACCGTGCTGCCGTTGGCGGACGTGAGCGTCAACGTGCCGACGCCGCGCTTGTCCGGATCCGCGCTCCACACCGTATTCGCCGACACGGTGCCTGCGGCGTCGAACCCGAGTTCGGATGCCGTCCGGCCGACAAGCTGCACGCCGGAATTGGTGAAGACGGTCACCTGGTTGCGATCGCCAGAGACGACATTGATGTCCATCAACTGCGACAGCTTGTCGATATAGGAATCGCGCTGGTCGAGCAGCAAGGCCGCCGATGAATCGGTGGTGCTGAGGCCCGAGAGTTGGGCATTGATGGCCGCGATGTGCTGCATCGCGTCGTTGGCCTGATTGACCGCGTCCGACAGCCCCAGTTCCGCGGCGCTGCGCATCGACTGGATCTGACTGGTCATCGAGTTGAGCTGCTCGGCCAGGAGCCGCGCCTTGCTGACTACGCCGGCCTGAGCCGAAGAGTCGTCCGGACTCGAAGCAAGAGTCTGCAGCGACGACGTGAAGTCGTTGTACACAGTGTCGAGCGCTGTCGACGATCCCGGCGTGCCGTAGATGCTCTGCAACTGGCTGTAGAACTGGGCGCGGATCGTCGCATAGTTCGCGCCCGAGTTCTCGACCCGCAATTGCTTCTGCACATAAGTGTCGAGTTCGCGCTGCACCGAGACGGTGCGCACGCCCACCGCCGTACCATTTGCGGCGGTGGCGATCTGGTTCGGCGTCTTGCGGATATAGCCGGGCGTACCGGCATTGGCGACGTTCGCCGACACCAGCGCGAGGTTGGACTGTGTAGTATTCAGCCCCGCTATCGAGGAGATCAGCGCCTGTGACAGACTCATGGCGGGTCGCCGTTCCTATCCACCGATCAAATCCGCTAGCGGATCACATTCAGCAGGTCCTGGACCATCGTGTTCGTCGTCGTGATGACCTTGGTATTCGCCGAATAGGCCTGCTGGGTAACAATCAGCTTGGTGAACTCGTCGGCGATGTCCGTATTGGAGCCCTCGAGCGATGAGCCGACGATCTTGCCCGCCGCGCCGTATGTCGGCGTGCCGGACTCAGCCGTGGCGCCGAAAGCACCGCCATCGAGCTTCTTCAGGCCGTTAGCGCCGGAGAAGTTGGCCAAGGTGACTTCCGCCAGATCGATTGTACGGCCGTTCGAATAGGTGCCGACAATGCGGCCCTTGTCGCTCACCGCAATCGTCTGCAGTTCACCCGCGCCGAAGCCGTTCTGTTCGAACTGATTGACCTTCACCGAGCCGTTGGAGTCGGAATACTGCGTTACGCCGCCGGTCGAGTGCACGACACGAAGCGTGCCGAGGGCGACGCCGTTGACGGTGACGTTATCCAGCGTAACCGCGTTGATCGACGGCGTCAGCGTGCCGTTGGCCGAGAAGGTGTAGTCGACACCGGCGTTCTTCCATGCGGTTTCAGTGCCCGTGGCGCTGGAGTTGACCGAATAGAACATGTTCCATTTGTCGGCGTGTCCGGAGCCGAGCGAGGCCGCGTCGACCTTCGCCCAGCGGATCTGGACGTTCACGGCCGAACCGGCGACGTCGTAAGCGGTTACGGCACCGCCGGCGATCGTCTCGTTCAGGAATGTGGACTGATCTTGCGCCACCACCGTGCTGTTCGACGGCAGAGCCGTCGAGGTGCGGATGCCGAAGTTGCGCGCGGTCGCGGTGCCACCCACCGAGATGGTTGCGGTGTTGGTCGCTGCGGATACCGTGACATTGCCATTGGTGGGATCGGCCGAAGCGGTGCCGCCAACGAGACCACCGAGCGCAACGTTCAGATCCGCGAGGGTCATGACGTCGCCGGGGCCGAATGTCACCGTCAGCGTCGGATTGGAGCCCACCTTGAAGGTCAAGGTCTGGCCGGCCGCGGCAATACCCTGCGTCAGAAGGTTCGTTGCATTGGTGGTGCCGACCGACATACCGAGTTCGGTCAAAACCGCCAGGGTGCTGCCGGCACCGACCGTGATGTTGGTGCTGGCGTCGCCGCCGGTCAGCACCAGTTTGTTGTTCGCGTCCAGCGACGCGGTGACCCCCGTCGTGCCGGTTTGGGCGTTAATGGCCGTTACCACGTTGGCTGCGGTAGCCGCCGCCGCGATGGTGATCGGGGTGCCGTTGATTTCGAGGGTGCCGCCGACCGATGCCAGCGAGGTCAGATCCGCCGAACCGGTGAGGACCGCCGCGGCGTCAGGCGAAATCGCCGCGCCAAAGCCGATCAGCTTTGCAACCGTCGGCGCGCCGTTGACCGGGTTGGCGCTGTAGTTCGCCGGGTTGAGCAGTTCGGAGCCCGGCACGGCCGTGTCGGAATTCACGGTCTTCGGATAGGCCGGAAGGTTGGCGCGATAGTTGAGCTCGGTGGTGGCCGTCGCCGGCAGGAAGCCGTTCCGGAATTGCAGCATCTCGGGAACGCTGCCGGCCAGGTTGCCCGTGGTCGCATCCACCGGAATGCCCATCAGGTAATAGCCGGCGCCGTTCACCAGATAGCCGTTCTGGTCGAGCGTGAAGTCGCCGCGGCGGGTGTAGAGATCGACGCCGGAGAAGTTCGGACGGCCGTCGGCGAAGCTGTCCGGCTTCTGCACGACGAAGAAGCCGCCGCCGTTGATCGCCATGAAGGTCGGCACCGAGGCGTTCTGCACGTCGCCCTGCACCGTGTTGGTCTGGCGCGACAGGGCGACCGTGTTGCCGGCGATCTGCTTGGACGGGACGTTGTCCTGCAGCAGGTCGGAGAAGCTGGTGTCGGTTCGCTTGAACGCAGTGGTCTGCGAGTTGGCGATGTTGCCCGAGATGTTCTGGAGGGCGAAGGCCTGAGCCTGCATGCCCGTCACAGCGGTGGTGAGTGCGCCGAAGATACCCATGACTGTCCTTCTCCACGGTCGTGGCGCCGCCCGCTCCCGGGCATCAAGCGCACGATCTCAGGAAGGACTTGGCAATCGCCGTGCCAGCGGCTTTTCGCAATAGTTACAATGACTTGAAATAGGCGCCGATAATGCCGGGCGGGAGGTATTTGCCCTTCACCGGCAGAAAATGCCGGGCCGGTTCGGCTTCGGGCCCATGCCGCCCCGGCCGGACCGGGGCGGCTGTTCATTGTGTGGCTTGCGCCGTTACGCGCCGGCGTCGCCGGCCGGCTTGAAGTCCATCGCAACGCCGTTCATGCAGTAGCGCAGGCCGGTCGGCGGCGGACCGTCCGGGAAGACGTGGCCAAGATGCCCCTCGCAGCGGCTGCAATGCACCTCGACCCGGCGCATGCCGTAGGTGGTGTCTTCGCTGGTCTCGACCGAGCCGGGCAGCGGATCGGTGAAGCTCGGCCAGCCGGTGCCGCTCTCGAACTTCTCATGGGATTTGAACAGCGGCTGCCCGCAGCCGGCGCAGGAGAAGGTGCCGGCGCGCTTTTCATAGTTCAGCGCGCAGGAGCCGGGTCGCTCGGTGCCGTGATGGCGCAGGACCTGATACTGCTCCGGCGACAGACGTTTCTTCCATTCCGCGTCGGAGAGCTTTTTGAAGTCGATGGTGGTTTCATTTGTTGTTGTCATTCGCACACCTGCCTTCGTTGGAGAGTTTTCCGTGGACCAATGTAGGCATTCCAAGGCGTTTTCGCACCACCTTGCAGGCGATCTGGCGCCCCCCTAGTGTCGCCCGGCAACGACGAGGAAATCCATGCGTTTTGAAGGCACTTCCGCCTACGTGGCGACCGACGACCTGAAAGTGGCGGTGAATGCCGCGATCGCGCTGGAGCGCCCGTTGCTGGTCAAGGGCGAGCCCGGCACCGGCAAATCGGTGCTGGCCACCGAAGTGGCCAAGGCGCTCGGCGCGCCGATGCTGGAGTGGCACGTCAAATCGACCACCAAGGCGCAACAAGGCCTCTATGAATACGACGCGGTCTCCCGCCTGCGCGACAGCCAGCTCGGCGACGAGCGGGTCAAGGACATCCGCAATTACATCAAGCGCGGCAAATTGTGGGACGCCTTCGCATCCGACGAGCGCCCTGTCCTGCTGATCGACGAGATCGACAAGGCCGACATCGAGTTCCCCAACGATCTGCTGCTCGAGCTCGATCGCATGGAGTTCTTTGTCTACGAGACCGGCGAGACGGTGAAAGCACGCCGTCGCCCGATCGTCATCATCACCTCGAACAACGAGAAGGAACTGCCGGACGCCTTCCTGCGCCGCTGCTTCTTCCACTACATTCGCTTTCCCGACCCGGACACCATGGCGGCGATCGTCGAGGTGCATTACCCAGGCATCAAGCAGCGCCTGGTAAGTGAAGCCCTGAAGCTATTCTACGACATCCGCGATGTGCCGGGGATCAAGAAGAAGCCGTCGACCTCGGAACTGCTCGACTGGCTCAAGCTCTTGATGGTCGAGGATATCGGACCGGAGACCTTGCGCGAGCGCGACCCGAAAAAGCTGATCCCACCGCTTCACGGCGCGCTGCTGAAGAACGAGCAGGACGTGCATCTGTTCGAGCGTCTCGCATTCATGACGCGGCGCGACGGGCGTTAACGACGCGATTCATCGTCCCCTGCTTTCCTGATCCCTCCCCCCGCAGGGGGAGGGTGGCGCCGCGCGATCGCGCGGCGACGGGTGGGGTTTTGCAGACGGCGAACTCACCCCACCCGGCCGCTCGCTGGCGCTCGCGTCCACCCTCCCCGAAACCGGGGAGGGATAAACGCGTTTGCCGCGCCGCATGCGTTACGGATTCAATTGTCAAACAGCGGACGTGATTGATCGCCCCTGTTCTCGAAGGCCCGGGGCGGCCTGCCTTCCCTTTTCCGTCCCTCGGAAACGCCGAGGGGATGGAGCGCCGCGAGGCGCTCTTTGTGGATCGCACCTTGCGGTGCGCGGTTCTCCATAACGCGGAGAACCTGCGCCCCGCGGCGCTCCATCGCGGTGTCGTTACGGC